>JAPDJY010000029.1:0-23624 GCA_029258835.1 Thermoproteota archaeon
GCATGTGTAGGTGATCGTGTCAAAGGAAAAGTTAAGAGAGAAAGGGTTTTAGAAATTAAGGAACAAATTAGAGCACTATCACATGCAAATTCTTTTTAGGCTTTAATGATCGTTGCTAATGGTTTTTCTCCTTCCAATATCTGTTTAATTCTTTCAGGATACAGTCCATTAACAACATAACAAGTTAATCCCTTTTCTAAAAGCAGAAATTTAGGCAAAAAGGCATCTATACATGTTTCTATATTCAACAGCTCTTTTGGTGTTATTTCTTTTAACATGAATGTTTCTGGATACTTTTTAGGATCTCTTGCAAAAATTCCATCAACATCTTTCACCAAAATCAGCTTTTCAATTTTTAACAATTTAGCTATGTACGCGCTAATGGTATCCGAAGTAACGTCCCATGAAAAGGGAAGCTCATCTGAAGTAAAAAGTAAACCGACGCCCACTTCGTCGCTCTCTGAAATAGCTTCCATCCCTGCCACAATCATTGTAGCAATGGCTCCCTTCATGTCGCAGGCTCCAAGACCTATAAGCTTCCCTCTCTTAACTTTTGGGACAAATGGGTTCTCCTTCCATCCTTCTGTTGGAGGAACAGTGTCAAGGTGGCCGTTGAACACTAAGACTGGAGATCCGGATCCTAGTGAGGCTATTAGGTTGGCTCCAAACCGTAAATCGTCGATCCGTGGCTTAATACCATGGTCAATGAGCAACTCGCCTATTTTTGAGGCTACCCTGTGCTCTCCACCCTTAATCCCGGAGTGGCTTTCGATTTCAACTAGTTCACGGGCTAAGCCGGCAACGTCGGATGAGTCTATAAAGCTCAGCACATCGGCCACGCTCAATAAGCTTCACCACCAAAAGGAAGTTACAGGCAGCCATACGCCTCCATGTACCTCTCAATATACTCCTTGACCTTCTCTGCTGGCCTGTAGATTCCATAGTGTCCTTCGCATAGCACGTCTGCGTTCAGCGATAGCAAGTGCCTCATTGAGCTACAGTACTGGTTGACGTCTGCGCCCCATGATGGCTCGATTGGCCCATGTATGTCTTGGCCGAACAGGACGCGTTTACCTTCGACTTCCACAAGGACTGATATGCTTCCGGGAGTGTGTCCTGGAGAGTGTATCAGGTGGAAGTCGAGGTTGCCGAAGCGCGTTAGTGCGGTTTCGCTGATTTTTACGTCCACCGTGCAGGGTTGAAGCTTTACGCCATACAGCTCGGCGCCCGTCGTAAACTGGTCTCCGGATTCCAGTGCCTCTGCGTCAAGTTCGTGCATTATAATTTTACATTTGAACTTTTCCTTGAAGGCGTGGCATCCGCCGACGTGGTCTATGTGTTTATGGGTGGCTATTAGGAAGCCTATTTCCTCAGGGTTATAACCTAGGGATTTTATGTTTTGAACTATTTTCCTAAAGCCTAGTCCGGTGCCTGCGTCTACGAGCACGAGCGTACTGCCCGCGTCCACTAAGTAAACGCAGCAGTCGGTGGGATGCGAAAGATAAGCGTCGCCGACGAGGAACACGCCGTTTAGGATCTTCAATGGCTTAGGCATTATGGCACCCCAATTAATTATTAAACCGTAGTGCTTTCATTGTTTTGCTTCCTTTCGTCTAAGTGTTTCTACCTGTCTGGCCGGGGCTCCTGCCCATAACGTGTAGGGAGGTATTTTGGTGTCCATTGGTACTAGGGAGTGGGCTGCGACGACCGCTCCTTCACCGATTTCAACTCCTGGGAAAATAGTCGACCTTACACCTATCAGGGCGCCACGTCCGATCTTCACCTTTTTAAGGTATAGCTTTCCGTCTCTTGAAAGATGTGACGCTATAAAGGAGTGGGCGCCGGCCACCGCACCATCTTCCATTTCCACCAGGTATGGGTCTGTTACGTCATCTAGTGATACGCCTTTCCCAAGCTTTGCCCCGAGGAGGCGGAGGAAGGGGGGCCTGAGAGCTGTCTGGCCAAGTGGTGGATCCCCGACGAAGTACTTAACTGCGTCCACTAGTGATATGTTTATCAGCCAGTTTCTAATGTTTTCGTCTTCGAATCCGGGGCCGTGGAGCCCTTCCTTAACCGGTCTCAACTGTGCTCTCGCCAGTGCTAGGAAGAAGAGCTTGAAGCACCATTTAGCCACTATGTAGTAGAGTGGAGCTAGCCCTACCACTATGATGAATGGTAGATGTAGAAGGTAGACTACGGCGTAGTATGTTAAAACTGCTGTTAGGATTGAGGGGAGGAGAGATGCTAAACCGGCTAGGAGAATGTTCAAAGCCAGCCTTAAAAGCAACCTAGGTGGATTGCTCAAGAGGACACCTCCCTTAGGGGGATACGTTGTTCCTCGAGGAGGGTATGAGATAGAGAAGTGGTGCAGGATAAAAACGTTTGGGTTTTAGTGAAAATTAAGTGAAGGGGGGGAGGTAGCCTACCTTTTTTAAAGGCGAGGTCAAACGGTTATTGAAACTTTAAGGAAGCTGAAAAATGGTTTATAAAGCCGCGTCTAAATGGTGGATGGTTTTAGGTCTTTTCGATTCCTGGGCAGAGTTTGCAGTCTTCAGGAACGTTGTCTAATTGCCTATGAAGGTTGCATAGGACTTCTCTCTTCCTCAGCTCTAGGCATAACTTACACGTTTCTCTATAGACATCGATGAGTGAGGATGTCGAGGCAATCTTCTCTGCTGCTTTTTGAATTAACTCGTTAAAAGTTGGTTCGTTGAACTCCATTTTTCTACCACGCTTCCCTTTCATGTACTGGGAGACCGCTGCTTCCGAGAGACCCAGTCTCTCAGAGATTTCCTTTTGGGAAAAGCCGAGCTTTGCAAGCTCCTTTGCTAGGGCAGACCTGATGCTAGGAAGAAAGTACCATATTACGATTTCACAGGGAAGTTTCAAGGTATCCCCCTCACCAAGCCACTTAACATTAGTTAACTTCCTGATAACAATTGGAGATTGTTAGTATTTAAGTGATACCGTAGATTCATGAAGGGAAACCGGCGTTTAACCTTCAAGATTCGCTAGGTGATGGATGGTTGCTGTGGTTACGAGTTTTAGAGGGATGCTTCCGAGCTGAAGGAAAATTTTAAATTTGGCTGTGTTAGGAGGGGTGTGACTGGTTAAGGGGGATTGTAGTGCCTGGGGAGATTACCTTTAAGTTTAAAGTGAAAGTTTACGTTGAGGTTGGGTTCTGGGATCTTATAGCTGTTAGCTTGGTGCTACTCTTCACTCTAGGTTTATGGGTTATTGGTCCACCGTTGTCTCTAGACGACTTCTATCACTTGTCTGTGGCGCGTGTCATATACCAGTTCGGCTTCACGCCTACTTGGGACTGGTGGGAGTATGCGCCATTTGGGAGGCCACACCTCTACCCTCCTTTGCTACATGTTTTCCTAGCGTTTTTGACTTCTATTTTTCATGGAGATTTGTTCTTGGCTGCGAGGGCTGTGAAGGTTCTCTGCTACCCCTTTCTAGCATTCTGCTTCTGGCTTTCTGCTAGAGGGTTCATTGGAAAGTATGCTTTATGCTCTCTAGTAGTGCTCCTATGTTCGACCAGCCTTTTCCTCATGGGGTGCATGATTATGCCTGCTACGCTGGTGCTGGCTTTAACATGCTTACTCTTCCATGCTTTCAGGAAGAGAAAACTTTGGCTGTCTACCATTCTAATGGCAGCGTGTTTCTGGCTGCACTTGGCGATGCCCTTCCTGACCGTTTTAGCACTTCTGCCTCAAAGCATCCTTGAGGGAGATGCTAAATTCTACTTGAAGATGACGGCTACGTCGCTTTCCACGTACGTTCCCTGGATGATTCACGTGCTAAACCACTTCAGCTGGCTTCACAGTACCAACATGCCGTTAGAGTTATACGTTCCAGTCTTAGCCTGGGCTTTAGGATTTCCATCCTTAGTTAAAGAGTTCAGGTGTAAGGGGGAAACCGTTTATGGCTTTTACCTTCTCGCGTTAACCCCTCTCCTAGCTTCCTACGGCCACAGGTTCTGGGTTTACGCTTTGATACCAATTTCATTCTACGTTGGCGTAACGTTTAAATGGCTTAACCAAATGGGAAGGACGAGGAAAATTGGGGTCATACTTTTAGTGTTGCTCGCCGCCACGTCGTTCACCTGGACGCCGACTATCGGTAAACCTGCAACGCTACCAGACGGGAGAGTCCTCAACGCAGGGTTTAGCCTTTTCCAGCCCACACCCCTCATGCTTATAGCCACCTGGCCGCAGGAGAGGAGGGGGTTATTAACTTGGGATAGCATGGAAATGTGGATGGCATCCCTCTGGATTATAGGGAACGTTCCACCCTGGCAGCCTGTCTGCGTCTTAGGGTGGATGAGCATGGTTGAAGGAGACATGATTACTGCTTTCTCGGGGAGGCCGACAACCAGTGGCATGTGGCTGGAGGTCATGAAGCCTGAACTCACACTCCTAGTACACGGTTACGTTGCAGACCATGGTGTGGTTTACGTGGTGAACGCCGGCTTGAAGCCTCCACCAGGCCTTAAACCAGCCCTGAAGCTTAACACCGTTACGATCTACGTGAGAGAAAACGCGTGGCAGTCACAGGATGGTAGAGTTTAGGAACTGTTTTATATACCACATGGTACCCTATTATCCCCAGATTAGTCTTCGTGTTCCCAGAGGAGGAGATTCTTGTTGGATTCTGAGATCAGAGATCTTACACCGGTCTTCGAGCCGCGTTCCCTAGCTATGATAGGGGCTTCTAATAACCCCATGAAATGGGGATGCATTATCTTAATGAACATACTCGGATACGGATTTCAAGGAAAAATATATCCTGTTAACCCCCACGAGGAAAAAATCCTTGGGATAAGAGCCTACCCTGATATTAGGAGGGTAGAAGAGGAAGTCGACTTGGCTGTGATAGCCAGGCCTGCGGAGGCAACCCTCCAGCACATTGAGGAGTGCGTTGAGGCGGGCGTGAAGGCGGCAATAGTCATCGCCGGCGGATTCAGGGAAACAGGGGAGGAAGGGAGGAAGCTAGAGGAAAAAATCGTTAAAATAGCGAGGCGAGGGGGGCTACTCCTTGTCGGGCCGAACACCATGGGCGTTTACAGCGCACCCGTCAACCTCCGCGCCCTCATGCCGCCTGTCTCCCCTGTTAAGGGGGAGGTCGCCCTTGTAAGTCAAAGTGGGAACATCGGGACAAACCTTCTGGGCTTTGGCTCAACGGTTGGGGTTGGATTTGACAAGTTTGTTAGCAGCGGCAATGAGGCGGACATTGAATGTTACGAGTATATCGCCTACTTTGGAGCAGACCCTAAGGTGAAGGTTATCTTGGCGTACCTTGAAGGAATCAGGAGTGGAAGGAGGTTCATGAGGGTTGCCGAGGAGGTCTCTGAGAGGAAGCCGTTAATAGTTTACAAGGCGGGGAGGACGCGGGCGGGGGTCAGGGCCGCTAGGTCGCATAGTGGAGCATTAATCGGCTCGAACGAGGTGGTCAGGGCTGTCTTCAGGCAGACAGGGATCATAGAGGCTTCTACTGTTAACGAGATGCTGGATTTAGCTAAGACTTTTGTGAGGATGCCACTGCCAAATGGGAGAAGGGTTGGGATACTGACTTGGGGTGGGGGGTACGGCGTCGTCGCTTCAGACGCGTTTGAGGAGGCAGGGCTGGAGGTGACGTCGCTAACCGAGGAGTCACTAAGGGAGCTTGACAAGATTTTACCTCCCTACTGGAGCAGAGGGAACCCCGTGGACCTAGTTGGAACCTTTGATAGGCAGATCCAGCCTCCATGCTTAGACATAATAGCTAGAGACGAGAACACGGATATCGTCGTTGCCTTAGGCTTCATAGTTGGAAGCGGAGCGTTCGCCGGGTCCTACAGGAGCGCTCCTTGGAGGAAGGAGGAGGAGGGCGAGATAGTTAAGTCGTGGCTTAGCAAAGCCGACGAGGAGAACATGGATGTACTTGTTGAGATGGTTAGGAAGCATAGCAAACCCGTGGTAGCCGTCACGCTCACAACAGATATGGATGTTGTCCGTAGGGCGGCGGAGAAGGGAGCGATCGTTTATCCTACGATAGAAACAGCCGCGAGCGTACTTTCAAAGATGGTTCGGTACGTTGAGTACTTGAGGAGGCGCGGTAAGTTGAGGATGGTGGAGGACTGACGGAAGCATCGGGCGAACGTCCTGGAAGGAAGAAAAAGGGGAGAGTTATAGGGATGCCTCCTTGAAGATGAACGGTGCGATTAGGCTGATCCAGAGCCCTACCACAACGTATAGTGGAAACTGGAGTATGCTGATGAATGGATCTATGTAAGGTTCTAGCATGAAGGTTACTATGACGCTTGCCCATGGCGAAAGCTGGCTGGGGAGGATGAAGAACTTCACCAAAAGCTCTAAAATGTCGAAAACGGCGTAGATCCCCGATGATACTTTTTTTGCTGCTAGGGCGAGTATCATGAGGATTATGCTTCCTGTCGCAAGCCTTGTGATAGCGTTCTTTAAGCTGCCAGCCTTTCCGAGTTTGATGGTTTCGTGTTCGAATACGGCTCCCACGAAAAAGCCTGTAAAGAAGCCTCCAGCGTACCACCCAATCCTCCAACTGTAAGGGGTAAGGGCTCCGACGAGTACGCCTACGACCACCACTATGACACATTTGTACACCATGCTTTCCGGAAGAAAAGAGGCGATCTTGCTCCATGCTCTTTCAGCTAAAAGGGCGTAGACTGCGAATATTGCAAAGCCCACTAGGCTGCCAGCTATTACGTCAGTGGGCCAATGGACGCCAAGGTACACCCTGCTCAGCGACACGAGAAAGGTCAAGAGTAACGCTGCAGAGTAGACGGCGACACAGCCTTCCTTAAGCCTGAACCCTCTGGCCTCCGGTGCTTCAGGCGGATTAACCTCTGTGGAGGATCGCTTTAGGTGTGAGCATACAAGATGAGCCGTGTAAAAGCTGCTGGTTGATGCCAGCTGCGCATGGCCGCTCGGCATGGATGGACCTGAGGCGTCGTAGAAAACAAATGCCTCGAACCTTGTTGGCCTAAGCCTGTAGATTGCATATTTTAACCACAAGTTCACCATTGCCTCGATCAATATTAAGGCCCCGAGAAGGAGGCTTTCCCGCTTGTAGCCGAGCCAGAAGAACACGGATACGACCAGTATCCAGATGGTTTCGGTGCCGAACTGTGTTATCACCCACATTACTCCGTCGAGTACCGAGGGGAACTTGAAGAGCCCCCAAGGAGTCCACGTCACCCCTTGAATCCACTGCAGGACACCCAGATCCCACCAGTAACTCATTTTAAAGCACCAGCAGGAAAATCTTCCTATCACCAATTTAAAAGTTAGGGGAAAGTTTAAAGCAAATATAGATGCTACTTGAGCGCTATTGCTCAAGTACTTTTGTGGGTTGAGTTTGCCTTGGAGTTTTGACAACGAGAAAACGTAGCACCTTGTCGCTCTCGTTGCACCAACAATGCGGTATTTTAGCTGGGCTTTCAATAAGCGTGTCGGGCCCTACTTCCTCTCTTTCACCGCCGATCTCAATGATCCCTTCCCCTCAGAACCAGAACGTAGAAGAAAACGTCTACTGGGGTTGCGTGCTTCTTCAGCTTCTCTCCAAGATTTAATGTTGTATGAATCACTTCCACATGCTCTATGCCATGTATTCTTGCGTCGACGCCATGAGAGTTTGGTACGGTGTCGGCCTCGTCAACCCTTACTATCTTCACGCTGGACACTCTAGGCGCTTCTCCTAAGCGACTTCACCTCGTTAAGCAGCATCCTGTAGTTAAGCATTAAGTGCACCGCAGCTAGGAAGCTTAACAGGAAGCTGGTGACCGTGTGAAGCAGCTCTGGCGGATACTTGCCGAAGGGAAGAAAGGCGCGGCCGAATTCTTTGACCAAACCGCTGACGGGAGATAGCCAAAGGAGGATGCCCGTTACCAAGACGGGGACCGATAGGGCCAGCATCAACAGCGACACGACCCCCTAAGCCTGACTACATTCATCTTATCAGCCTCCATGCATTTGAGAAGGAGGGAAATGAGTTAGATATTAAAAGTTTGACATTGAACATTTATAAAAATCATGGAAACAGTTATTCTTACTGGGTTAAGTGGTGTGAAAAACTAATTTATTATAGGAGAAGGGAAGCAGCGTAGTGTGAGCTGTCACTGAGTAATGGTTTCCCCCTGATGGGTGCATGTTTAAGTGGCAGAGACGTGTACTGGGACGTGTTAACATGGATGTAGAGGAACGAATTGAACTCGTTAAAAGTTGTGCTGCAGAGATAGTGACGGAGGACGAGCTGAGGGAGCTGTTTGAGGTTAAGGGCAGCCTTGTGGCGTATGATGGGTTTGAGCCGTCAGGGCTGGCGCATCTTCCAGTTGCCGTTTACAGGCCTATTATACTTGACAGGCTCATGAGGGCGGGTATAAGGTTTAAGATTCTCCTAGCCGACAGTTTCGCCTGGATCAACAATAAGCTTGGAGGGGACCTCGAGAAGATCAGGGATGCTGGGCGATACTTCATGGAGGTATGGAAGGCGGCGGGGGTGGACTTCAGCAAGGTGAAAGTGGTGTGGCACAAGGAGCACTTTGACGACCCCGAGTATTGGAAGAAAGTTATAGTAATAGCTAAGAACGTGACCGTGAACAGGGCTATGAGAGCGCTTACCATTGCAGGGAGGAAGGAGAGCGCTTCGAACCCGGCGGCCTTCCTCTTCTACCCTGTTATGCAGTGCGCTGACATATTTCAGCTTGAAGTGGACGTGTGTCAGTTGGGTATTGACCAGAGAAGGGTTAACATGCTTGCCAGGGAGGTTGCACCTGTACTGGGGAGGAGGAAGCCCGTTGCCATACATCACCCTCTACTCCTAGGGTTGAAGGGCAACGTAAAAGGGCAGGGATTTGACGAAGATGCAAGGATAGATATGATGATAAGTTCTAAGATGAGTAAAAGTGTTCCCGAGTCGGCGATCTTCGTCCACGACTCAGAAGAGGAGATAAGAAGGAAGATACGGAAAGCTTTCTGCCCTGAGAGAGTCGCTGAAGGGAACCCTGTAATGGACATAATGGAGAAGATAGTTTTCGGAAAGTACGAGGAGGTGACCATTGAGCGAAAGGGGAAGGAGGCGCTGACGTTCACGTCGTACGCAGAGTTGAGGGAGGCGTATGCAGCGGGGCAAATCCACCCTTTAGATCTTAAAATGGCCACCGCCAGCTACCTGAACGAAATAATAAAGCCTATAAGGGAGCACTTTGAAAAAGACAGGTACGCTAGGAAGCTGTATGAAAGGATAAAAGAAGTGGAGATTACAAGATAGCAGCCCATTTCTTAAACAGTACGGAACACCGGAATTGTCAACGTTTTCCTGTGCTCTGAGGTTGCACCTAGAAAAAGGAGGAATTATTTGTTGGGAAGGAGTACGTGTATTTGTGGCTGGTTAGGGAGGATAGCGAAACGGTTGATGTGAGAGTGCGGGGTGGTTAACGTGAAGGTTGACGTGGTTGAGGCTTACCGTCTGCTGTACCCGAGACCTGTCGTTTTGGTTAGCTGCATGGACCCGCAGGGAAAACGTAATATTATCACGCTGTCCTGGTCTATGCCTACGAGTTTTAACCCTCCAATGGTAGCGGTGAGTATAGGCCTCCAGAGGGAGTCTTGCAGGATGATAAAGGAGGCTGGAGAGTTCGTAGTTAACGTTCCCCCATCAAAACTTGTTAGGGAGGTGCTCCTCTGTGGAACCATCTCGGGAAGGAACTTCGACAAGTTCTCGGAGGCAGGGTTAACCCCGGCTCCCGCTAGAAGAGTTAGGGCCCCCATAATAGAGGAGTGCATCGCGCACCTCGAGTGTAAAGTGGTGGATGTCGTCAGAACAGGAGATCATGCCTTGTTTGTGGGTGAAGTTCTAGAGGCTTACGCTGAAGAGAACTTTTCTAAGAGGAGAAGCGAGGTGCTACTTCACTTGGGGGGAGAAGAGTTTACGACCCCCGTAAAGTGATTGGGAGGATGACGGTGAAAGTTTACTTTGCTGCGCCAATGCGCGGGGCGAGAACGGGATCCCATATTTACAGGTTGATATGCAGGTTTTTAGAGGAGCAAGGATGTACTATTATTACGCCGCACGTCCTCGAAGACGACTTTGAAAAAGTTGAGGGGTTCATGGACGATGAGGAAATATTTAAAAGGGACGCGAGTCTCCTTGATGAGTGCGATGTTTTGGTGGCTGAGGTCTCTTCACCGTCTACAGGGGTTGGAGTTGAGATCGGTTTAGCGCGGTGCAAGGGGAAGCCTGTTCTCTGTCTATATCGGAAGGAGGAGAAGAGTAGGGTTTCAGCACTCATACTGGGAGACCCGGACATAATGAAAGTCGAGTACACGTTAGACAACTTTTATGAGGAACTGCGGGGGGCAATTGAAAGGTTAAAAACTAGGAAAAAATAAGTATGGTTAAAAGGAATTCACCATAAGACCTCGGGTGGAAAAGGAAGGCGTAGTGTTAATGAGGTGCGCTTAATGAGCGATGAGGAAGCAAAGAAGAGGACGTCGTTTGAAAAGTACAGGTTGCGTAGGCTGATAGAGGTGCTTGAAAGCAAGAAGGGGGCGCATACGGAGCTAATTTCACTATACATTCCCCCAGGGAAGGTGATCAGCGATGTAACCAATTACCTCAAACAGGAGTATGGAACGGCTGCGAATATAAAGTCTAAGGCTACCCGTAAAAACGTTATGGAGGCCATCAGGAGCATAATCTCCAAGCTTAAGTATTTTCAGCGTGCCCCATCAACGGGCCTAGTAATCTTTAGCGGTGCCGTGCCTACGAGTGGGCAGGGAACTGAAAAGCTCGAGTTTTGGATGGTGACCCCGCCAGAGCCAATAAACATTTACAAGTATCATTGCGACAGCAAGTTTTACTTGGAGCCTTTAAAGGATCTTTTGGAGGAAAAGGATACTTACGGCGTCATAGTGTTGGACAGGTCTGAGGCACACATCGCAACAATTAAGGGAACCCACTTGGAGATCCATAAGAAGTTGACCTCCGGTATTCCCGGCAAGCACTCGGCTGGAGGCCAGTCTCAGCGAAGGTTTGAGAGGCTCATAGAGCAGGCGGGACACGAGTTCTTTAAGAGGGTTGGGGAGCACGCCAACGAGGTCTTCCTGTCGATACCAGACCTTAAAGGCATCGTCATAGGGGGGCCGGGCCCCTCCAAGGAGAAGTTCGTTGATGGAGATTACCTAGATTACAGGCTTAAACAGAAGATCATTGGCGTGGTTGATATAGGGTATACTGGGGAGCCTGGAATAGAGGAGCTGGTGGGTAAGGCGGAATCCCTCTTCGAGGATTTAAGGTATACTGAAGAGAAGAGGCTCGTCCAGAAGTTCTTGGAGATGCTCGTCAAGAACGACGAGAAGGTTGCCTACGGGGAAAGGGAGGTTCGAGAGGCCCTTCTGCAGGGCAGGGTGGATACGCTACTCTTATCCGAGGGACTGGATATTCTACGGGTAACCATCCGATGTCCTAACTGCGGATATAGCGAGGAGAAAACGGTGATGAAGGAGCAGTTGCAGAAGCTTCAGGAGGAAGTCGCACAGAGGGCATGTCCTGTTTGCAACAGTTCACTTTTAACGGTGGAGGAGGTGCGTGACGTGATCGAGGAGCTCGGAGAGTTAGGGGAGCAAACCGGCGCCAGGGTGGAGGTCATATCCACGGAGACCGAGGAAGGACAACAGTTGAAGCAGGCCTTTAAGGGTGTAGCTGCGATATTAAGGTACTAGGCTAATGCTACGAATATCCTTTTTCCTCCTGCCTGCAGCTCCCTTAACCCTTTCATCTCGGGCTTCTCAGAGAATTCTAGTTCCTCGATGTTATGCATTTCCCTCAGGTCATGTGCGAAGGGCTCCAGTTCCTTGGGTAGAACCGCCACTTTTAGGGGGGACTTGAGGGATCTCCCCGCTTCCTTCTTCACCTTCCAAATAGCCGAGTTAACCTCCAAGATCAGGGGAGTGTAGTTTTCTTTAAGGATCATTGATGGGTCGGGTTCCGGGAAAGGCTGTATGTGGATGCTTTCGTCACCGTAGAGCTTACGCCATAATGCATCTGTTATGAATGGCGTTACCGGGGCGAGAAGCTTCAGTAGGGTTTTCAGGCATGTGTGAAGGGTGAAGTGGGCTGCCGTCTCCTCCTCCCTAGTAAATGTTCCCTCCCTATTATACGCCCGTGCCTTAACCATTTCAATGTAATGGCTTGCGAAGATGTTCCAGGTGAAGTTGTATAGTGCGACCGTTCCCGGGTGGAAGTCAAAGGAGGAGTAGCTTTCATCAACCTTCTGGATGAGCTTATTAAGCTCCGAGAGTATCCACCTATCCGTCTCCGTTAAGTTCACCTTCTCCGAGGGCTCAGGGAAGTTTGAGATGAAGCGGGCGATGTTCCATAGCTTCTGGAGGAAGCGGGCGACGCCTGTAACCTTAGACTCGTCGAACCGTACGTCGTCTCCGAGGGATGCCACCATGCTAGCGTAGAGTCTAACGGCGTCTGCACCATACTTCTCAACTACTGGTTCGGGGTATACGACGTTTCCAAGGCTTTTAGACATCTTACGTCCATCTTTATCGACGACGTGTCCGCTTATCCACACGTGCTTAAATGCCGGCTTACCGAGTAACTGGAGGATTCTGAGCATGGTATAGTTCAGCCATGTGCCGATAATGTCCTTTCCTTGAGGTCGGAGGTCGCAAAGGTATGGGCGAGATGAGACCTTCTTATAGAAAGACTCGTTCTTCTCTTTAACGTTCCCCGGATAGAGAGAGATGAAGAGCGGAGAAATGGACGAGTCAACCCATGTGTCAAACGTGCGCTCCTCCCCTATAAAGCCCTCATTTGCACCACACTTCTCACACTTATCAAAAGGAGGATCATCCTTCCAAGGCTGATAATACTTGCCTGGCTCGGGGAGGTTTGGGGCCCCGCACTTCTTACAATACCAGATAGGTATTTCGGTTCCGTAGTACCTCCTCCTAGATATCGGCCAGTCCATGGTAAGCGAGTTGACCCAGTTAAGCCAGAGGTACTTGGCCGAGGGGGGATGCCATTCAACCTGCTCCGCCATTTCTCTGAGCTGAGGGACAAAATCTAACAGTTTAAGGTAGTACTCTTTCATCCCGACGTATTCGATAGGTGTCTTACTCCTCCAGCATATAGGCTGGCTATGGACTATCCGCTCGGATTTAACCAGGAGGCCTTGCTCCTTTAGGTCTTTTATTATGGCGGCCCTTGCTTCTGCAACCTTCATGCCAGCGTACTTTCCAGCAGCATCGGTCATAAGGCCATCCTTGTCTATGGCGAATATGGGGGTTAGTGAAAGCTCCTTGAAAAGCCTTAAGTCGACGACGTCGCCGTAAGAGCAAACCATCACCGCACCGGTACCGTACTCAGGCTTAGCTGCTGGATGAGGAATGATGGGGACTTCTTTACCGTAAATGGGGGTTACAGCGGTCGATCCGTGAAGGTGCACGTACCTTTCATCCTTAGGGTTAACTATTACGGCTCCACAAGCGCATATGAGTTCAGGTCTTGTTGTAGCTATGATGAGGTCCTCACCGGTCTCTTTAACCTTAAACTTAACATACACTAGATCTGTTTCCTCCTCCCGCCTCTCGATCTCGGCCTCGGCGATGGCTGTCTGGCAGTCACTACACCAGCTCACAGGCCGGTCATCCTCGTAAACGTATCCCTTCCTCCAAAGCTCTATGAACGTAGCCTGGGTTAAAGCCCTATACTCTTCCTGGTCTGTCTTGTATATTTCGTCCCACTCGAAGGAGTTATTGGAAAACCCCATAATCCTGCAGATGTTCAATATGTTTTCGCCGACTTGGTCAAGGTGCTCTTTACACTTCTTGAGAAACTCTTCTCTCGGCGTCTCGACCATGCGTATTCCAAACTCCTTTTCAACGCTGACCTCGACCGGCAAGCCATTCCTGTCTAAGCCGAATTTGTAGAGAACCTCGAAGCCCTTCATACGCATAAAGCGCGCAATGAAGTCAATTGAGGCGTAGTGAAGCGCGCCTCCCACATGCCATCTTCCCGAGACGTAGGGTGGAGGGTTGTCTATTGTGAATATGGGTTTTCCGCTGTTTTCGTTGAAACGGTATATACCCTCTTTCTGCCATGTTTCCCATATTTCAGATTCCTTAGCGACGTCCCACCGTGGCTCTTTAATCCTAGCTGTTTTACCTGGCATTTTAGATCCTCCGTTGACGCCTTCGGAGAAGCTTACAGAAAAGGAGGAGGTGAGGTTAATTTAAAGTTTTCTTGGAGGATGAAAAACATGGTGTTAGATGGGTTAGGTGGGATGGTGGCCGGTGGGCATATGGCTCAGATGAATGTTTAAATTAAGCGGCTAATTGGCTGTTGGGCGTGTTGCTCTACTTTTCCGTTAGCTCTTTTACTGCTTGAACCAGCTTTGGGAGTATTTCTTCAGCTTTCCCGTGGATGACTACGTCAGCTGCACCGTCGTATGCTGTTTTCTCCGTGTTTATTATGGCCAGCTTCCCCCCGCTTCTCTTTGCTATGTCCGCCATGAAAGCGATGGGGTATACTACGAGGCTGGACCCTACAACGATGAGGAGGTCGCATTCCTTTGCTAGCCTAAAGGCTTCTGAGAGGGCTTCTTCAGGAAGGGGCTCGCCGAACATTACGGTGTTTGGCTTTAGCACGCCTCCGCATTTGCACGTTGGTGTGCGTTTTTCCCCGAAAAGTTCTTTCAGCACGTAGTCGACGCTATAACGTGTACCGCACTTCACGCAAACAGCGCTTCTCACGTCACCGTGAACCTCTATCACGTTTTTGCTTCCGGCTCTTTGGTGGAGTGCATCTATGTTTTGGGTTACCGTTGCTTTGAGTGCTCCCATTCTTTCAAGCTCAGCTAGGGCTATATGGGCGGGGTTTGGCTCCGCCTTGAAAAGGACGTCGGCTAGCTCTATGGCCGTCTTCCACCATCCCTCAGGGTCTGAGAGAAATCCTTGTATGGAGCCAAACTTGTAGGGGTCGAGCCTTTTCCACAGTCCACTCGGCCCCCTGAAGTCAGGAATGCCGGATGCCGTCGATATCCCAGCTCCTGTTAATGCTACGACAAGCCTAGAGTTTTTGATGAGTCTGGCTAGATCCCAGATTTTACTGTTAACCTCCTCTGATTCCGTTTGAATCCCCTCCTCTGTAGGTTGAGGAATGGTTAAGGGTTTAATCGTTAATATGCTTAATGATGCTAGAAACGCTTTAATGTTCCCGAAACGTTTTTTTGAGAGAGGGAGTCCTCTTTCCTCTCGGGTTTTCTAGGAGGCTTCTGTATGGTGAGAAACTGGGCTGTTAGGGCTCCGCTGCTCTACGCTTCGATATGGCGGTGTAGAGGGTTTGCGCCCCCTAAAGAGGTTGACCTTAAACCTACGCTTCGGTGCAACCTTAGGTGTAAGATGTGCTTCCAGAGGAGGCTTTCCGATGAGGATAGGAAACGAGCTTTAATGGAGGAGCTTCCGACGGGGCGTTACTTAACCTTGCTGAGGGAGCTGGCTGAGTTCGGGACTAAAAGGATCCATGTGGTAGGTGGCGGTGAGCCGCTGATGAGAGACGACATCCTCGAGATAATGCATGCCGTGAAGGAGCTTAGGATGGAAGGCGTCTTAACAACTAATGGCACTCTCCTAGACGAGAGAATAGCTCGATTTATGGTGGATGTCGGATGGGATGTTGCAATGTTCTCCGTCGACGCACCTACACCGGACGCTTACGGGGAGATTAGGGGTTCCCCCCGCTTCTTTGAGAAGGTTGTTTCCGCTATGAGGATGCTGACTGAGCTGAAGAGAGGGGAAAGGCGGGTTAAGCCGTTACTCCAGATCCACTGCGTGGTCACCAACCTTAACAACACCTTACTAGAGGACATGGTGGAGTTGGCATATAGGGTAGGCGCTCAAATACTCACCTTCGACAAGTACTACCCTGAAGACCCCTCCCTGATAATAGACGATAGAGATATTCCGGAGACCTTAGAGCACCTAAAGCGGGCTGCGTTAAAAGCCGAGAGGTACGGGATACTGGTTAACGTAGAGGAGTTCCTTTCAATGTATAAAAAGCCGCCTAGCGGCGTTATATGCTATAGACCGTGGCTGTCAGCAGACATCAATCATAACGGCGACGTAGTCCCCTGCTGTTACAGTGAGGAAGTCATGGGAAATATTAAGGAGAAGAGCTTCCGGGAGGTGTGGGACGGGGAAAAGTACAATGAGCTAAGGAAAATGTTTAAGGAAGGGAGATTTCCAGACTTCTGTAAGGACTGCTACTTCTACCCTGGGTTCCTGAATGACGTACCATTCGGGAAGCAGCTTCACGCCCTTAAACTCATCTAAAGAACATGTCTAGGCGGGTTTCCCCCTTCAATGGAAGGTCTATTATTGTTATTTTCTTCGTGGCCGGTAATGCCACGTTAAAAACCGGGACATCGCCGACTTCGCAGAAGGCTTTCCCCCTGTGAGCATGTCCATGAACGACGAAGTCAAGATCGCTCTTCTTTATGATGGGTTCAAACTTCTTCGATCCGAGTTCGGGGTAAGCTGACGGCTTCTCACCCTCCAAATTGCAGTATGATGGAGCGTAATGGATCATCAGGCACTTGTACGTTGTCTTTAACCTTGACACGAGGTCGGCTACCTTCTTCACCCTTTCAGCGTATATTTTCCTTATGTTAGGGATGTTCCTAGCTTGCCACCATGTTGGCCTGTCAAGCGACCCCTTAGAACCTACTATTCCGAGGGTGACATCTCCGACTTGAAGGACGTATATTTCCTCTTCGAGGAACGTAGCCCGTCCCTCACACAGCCTTCTTATTTCATCGTGGAGATCTTCGTACTCCTCGTTTCCAAAACATGCGACGATGGGGCAATTAGTATTCCTCTCTACGATGTCTAAGACCTTCGGGAGCTCTTCTATTTTCCCCTTCAGTACGACGTCACCCACCAACAGGAAGACGTCGACGCGGGGAAGCCCGCTCATTGCTTTGATGAAAAGGTCAAGGTAGCGTGGAGAATGAATGTCGCCAACTGCAGCCACCCTTAAGCTCAACGGTATCCCCCTTTAAAGGAGATGTCTAAATTTCTCTTTAACTTTTTATTACTCATTTCCTTAAAGATTCTTGGTGGACTGTTTGAAAGCGAGAGAACGCTTCCTGACAGCTTTAGACCATGGGGTTCCGGACATGATCCCCATTTATGACATGGGGATGGACGCTGAGGTAGTAACCAAGATAATGGGAGTAGACTCCTATAGCTTAGAGCTTGAAGTGGAGTGCTACAGGAAGCTTGGCTTAGACGCCGTGACAGCTTGGCCTGAAACCTTCCCGGTAGAGTACTTTAAAGATGATAAGGGAAGGCGGGGGTACATAGATGAATGGGGGAGGAGGCGTGTTTTCACCGAGGACGGAACGAAGTGGTATGCTGGAGGCGTCATCCTCACAGAGGAGGACTTTGAGTCCTGGAGATGGCCTGACCCAAACGTTCCTGAACGCTACATCAACGTTAAACGTGTCATCGAGATGAGAGGGGACCTTGCGGTCGTCGGCTTCGTCGGGGGGCCTTTCGAGAGGGCGGCTCTGGGAAGGACGCATGAACGTTTTCTCGCAGACCTACACCTTAATCCTTCATTTGCCGTTAGGCATATGGAGAAGGTTTCCGCGTACTGGGTTGAAGTTGGGAAAATAGAGATCGAGATGGGGGTTGACGCTCTAATATTGGCTGACGATTACGCCTACAAGTCCGGCCCATTCTTCTCTCCAAGCACGTTTAAAAAACTCATCCTTCCCATTCTGAAAAGAGAAGTTTCCGCCTTCAAAAAGAGGGGAGTTAAAGTCATCCACCATTCGGACGGGTACATAACCCCTCTTTTACCGCTTCTCTTGGAGGCGGGAGTGGATGGGGTTCACTCCTTGGAGCCGGCGGCTGGAGTGGACATAGGCTGGGTGAAGGAAAAATATGGGGACAGGCTGGTTCTCGTAGGAAACATAGATTGTGACGTGTTGCTCCCCCTTGGAACCCCTAGGGAGGTAGCGGAGGCAGTATCGGAGACCATAAAAAAAGCAGGGGAAGGGGGAGGGTACATTCTTTCATCCAGCAACAGCTTACACAAAGCTTGTAAGGTGGAGAACATCCTAGCTATGGTCAGCGAGGCAAGGCGTTTCAGATATGTTAACTCGAAGCCGGTGAGGGCGGCTTAAGGCAAGGTAGCACTTCAGTTCGGCCAGGATCTCAGCGACACTCTTAACAACGTAGTGGACACCGCATTTCTCGAAGTCTTCTCTCTGCCTCCCGGACGAGAGGACTCCTATCGGAGTTGCCCCAGCGCTCAGGGCGCAGAGGGCGTCAACTGGGTGATCCCCCACCACAACCACGTCTCTCGGCTTAACCGAGAGCTTAAGGAAAACCTCTTCCAAGTGTCGCTTATCCGGTTTCGGTGCCGGGACGTCGTCCCTAGCAGCCATCGCGTCGAAGAACCCATTAAGGTTAAACCTTTCGAGAATATATTCCATTACGGACCTCTTGTTAAGGGTGAAAAGGCCGAGCTTGAAGCCTAGCCTGCGTAGGCATGAAAGGAGCTCCACGGCTCCGGGGAGGAGGCTAGTTTCTCTAGCCGCCTTCATCTCGAAGACTTCAACTACTCTGTCAACCTCGGACAGCACGGTGGCGGATGGTTCGCCTCTCAGCCTAAGGTAACCTATTCCCTTCTTAATAGTTAAGAGTATAGGGTCATTTATGGATAGTATGCGACTCGGCACGCCATGCTTTTCCAGAATGTCCATGACCGCCTTCCGTGTTGAGACGGGATCTATTGTTAATTTGACGAGGGTTCCGTCACAGTCGAAGACGACAGCCCTTCTTGATATGATAAGGTGGACGACTCCCCTCAAGCGCTCAGCCTTCAGGACGTCGTTCACTTAGTGACTTTTTCTAGGATTTCCTTGAAAGACTCGTAGTCCCTGGCGCCTATCACCTGTCCAAGCACTTTCCCGTCCTTGAATATCATGAAGGTTGGAACGGCTGATATTCCGAACCTAGCAGCTAACCCCATGTTCTCGTCCACGTTAACTTTGCCGAAAGCAACCTTTCCGGCGAACTCCTCAGAAAGCTTCTCGATTATAGGCTCCATCACCCTGCAAGGAGGACACCAAACGGCGAAAAAGTCTATTAACACGGGGACAGAGGAGTTAGACACGAATTCGTCGAACTTTTCCTCGTCAAGTATGACGATCCCTTTTGGCACGTCCGGGTTTGAAGCCCTCTTCATTAGCTCCCTGAGCTTTTTCTCTTTTATACGCCTCAACTCTTCGTCCTCTTCAAATACGCCTTTGTCGGACAAATAGAACCCCCCCTAAGGTGGAACTTATCAACTCAAGGTGAGAAGCCGACATCTTAAATCCTTTTCTCCTTAGACCTCCCTTAAGAATCAAGATTTTAAGCAGCATCCTCTTTGGAAGGGCAAACAAAGATCGTTACGGAAAGCCCATCATATAAGAGAGGCGAGTCATTAAACCCCCGAAGCAAGCCGGTCTGCAAAGGCTGGAAGGCGTTTTATCGGCGAGAATAAGGTAGCTCACCGACGATTCCAGAAAGGAGGGTAACGATCCTTTAACTAGAGGGTGCCTAACCTCCAGTCCTCCTCGAGGAGGGCAGTAACATATAATGTTGTATTCGTAACATTTTTATGTGTTTTTCATGTGCATGGAGCTTCTCGCACATGCCCGATACGTGGGGAAAATTAAGCCTGAATGGGCGGGAGCTGTTAAAAAGATGGATGTGGGGAGCCCCGTTCCCTGCGAAAGTCCGCCGATGAAACCCGAGACGGGAAGGCTCCCAGCTACACATACATCAAAAGCCATAAAAGCAGCGGAGAGCCAGAACGGTTAAATCCTTGATTGTATAGCGTACAGGAAGGGGATGATGTGAGGCTGACTGGTTCTATGCACAGCTTTCCTCCACCTGAACTCCTTGAAGCTTTAATGTTAGGCAGGAAGCCTGAAATCGGATGAAGCTGAAAGCTCGGGTTAGTCATCGTTTATTTGCTGTTTTGCTTGGTGTACTTTTCGATGTTTTGCTGGGGGATGCCGAGAGCGTAGAGTATGCTTAACAGGTTTTTCTCGCTTATCACGCCATCGGCTACTTGCTTAAGGATTTCTTTGGCGTTGAAGGCTATGCCGAGGCCGACATTTTTAAGCATGAACCTGTCGTTCGCTCCGTCCCCGATGGCAACTATTTCGTCCTTGCCTATGCCCTCGTTTTCAGCGATCCACTCTATTATTTCCGCTTTCCTCTCGGCATCTATTATTGGCTCTTCAACTTCCCCTGTTAACACTCCATTTTTGATTATGAGCTTGTTTCCGAACGCGTAGTCTAAGCCGAGCATTTCCTTGAGCTTGTCCGTGAAGTAGGTGAAGCCCCCGCTTATCAAGGCAACCTTACATCCCATGGCCTTCAATGCTTGAATCAGCTCTCTAGCTCCAGGAGTTAGACGCATGTTCCGAGCTATCTTCTCAAGTTCCTCCACCCTGATGCCTGCAAGAAGCTTAACCCTCATCCTTAAAGCTTCCTTAAAGTCTATTTCCCCCTCCATCGCCCTCCTAGTTATTTCGTGGACTTCCTCGCCTACCCCTGCAGCCTTAGCGATCTCGTCTATTATCTCCTGCTCCACCAGCGTTGAATCCATGTCGAACACTACAAGCCTCTTAAACCTACCGAAAACGTCTTCTCTCTGGACGACCGCACTTAACCCCATCCCCTCACACGTCCTCTTGAGCTCACGCTTCACCGCTTCTAAGTCACCGTCAAGATCGCTTATGTCGGCGAGCATCTCCATAGCGAACATTTCCCCACGGGCAATCATCCGGATCTTCTCGATGTTAACGTTGTAGTCTCTGAGAAGGGAGGATATAACGGCAACTATCCCTGGCCTGTCCTTCCCGAGGACGTTTATTAAAATAAACTGCTTGTCAGCTTTCCTTCTCCCCGGAACGTACGGTTCAATGCTGACCTGAAGCCCCACCTCTCTCCCTTTCCCAACTAAACGCTCCTTTAGCTCCTCCGGGGAAGCGGTTGCTTCGCTGAGGTCGACGATCATAAACATGGTGAAGAGGCCTCTCATAACGCTTTCTTCGATGTCCACGATGTTGCCGTTAACCTCTGCAATAATACTCGTCAGCTCGGCTACAAGACCGGGGCGATCCCTGCCTATGGCCGTGACAACCACCATGCTACCGCCATTACCCAACTCCAAATGAAACCCCTCATCCTGCAAGTGCAAACAAAAACTGGAACCTTCCAGTTTTCCCTATGAGAATAAACGTAAAAGTAAACTAAAACCTTTCCGTCAAAAAACTCCTCTCAGGTTGAAGGGTAAGGGCTTAATATGCGAGGAAACCATCTTCGGAAGGGGTTCCCATTCAAAGTTAAACTCTAGGATACATTTTCCTACGCGTCCGTTCCGGGACTCTAAGCTGATGAGAGATACTTCAAGACATTTTTATAAAATTGTACTGAATGCAATGTTAAGGAAGTGGAAACGTCGCAGCCCATTTCTAACCTTGAAAAGGGAGCCCTTTACTAAAAAAGAGCTCCATGCCGCTAAAGCCCGATGCCCTTATGATTCCACTCTGGAGGTAGCTGTGCTACCGATGACGAAGAATGGGGAATCCCTTAACCGATGCGGAAGGGCGTGGTTTTAAACAAAATGATGCAGTAGGGGGGAACGGTTGTCCTAACCCGAAAGGTTATTTATATGCCCATTTTTAAAGTGAGTGTATTAAATTAATAAGGTTTTGAGTGGGGGAACTTTTTTGCAAGGGAGAAAATGGTTAACGCTGGTTCTTGCTGGCCTGATGATCGCTGTGATGCTTACGAGCGCCGGGTTCGTGGCGGCTAGCCAACAGTTGCCGCCTCCAGTCTACACCAAGCAGAACTTGCCGAACATGAACGTCACCTGGTACAAGCTAACCGATACTGTGGTTAACGAGTCATACTGGGAGATCAACTCTTGGGTTTTCGGCCCTTCTCCAATACTGAGAATTTACAACGCGACGAGTGGCGACGAGATCCCCCACCCGGCCAATTGAATTCTGAGGTGACGCTTAACAGGAGCTGCTCGTGCGTTTTCTCGGTGGAAGTACCTAAATCACTCTTCACAGATATAGGACTAACTGCAGGATACGTCGGAGTCGGAATATTCGGTAGCATCGCTGGAGCGAAGGTTTACGTTAGGGCAGGATACAACTACACATCCGATAAGTGGGAAGAGACAAGTTTCATGGTAGTTTTCAATGGCAGTACCGCCGAAGCACCATTCATCATAACCGGTAAAAGCGAAGATCATACGGAAGACCGCTACATAGTTAACATTATAGGATACTTCACCGAGGCCGCCCCCAAAGGCCGGTACTACTGTAGCGCCGTACTTTACGACGGCGAAGGTAACGAGTTCAAGATAAGCTCCCTTAACTGGCTCCCAAAGAACATGTTCAAAGCCTTCAGGACGATAATACTTGAGCAAGTCAGTGGTTTCACGGTCAGCTTCGAAGATGAAAACGGAAATCCGATACACTACGTCAGAAACGGGCAACTATTCAAGATCAAAATAAACGCCACTTCACCACTCACCTACGCCATATTCGCCATAGACACAGGAACATCATATCAAGAACATAAAAGGTGGATAGTTCTCAAATATGATCAGGGAACTTTAGTGTAATGGAAGGTTACCTATTCTCGGCGAGAAAGCCTCCCACTTTAGTGGGGGGATGAATCGCCGTTTAGTTTAAATATCGGAAACCTTATATTTGTTTCAGGCGAGTCGCCCATGAAGGTTAAGAAGACAATTAAGGCTAAGATTCTTGAGCTTCGGAAGGGCAAGGAAGAGCTTTTGAGGCGTGAGTATGAGAATTGGCAACGCTATCTGAGAGGGGATAGGGCAGTTCCGTTGTATTCTGCAACCAAGCAACAGGCTAAGAGACTTCTTAGAAGGCTTAAGGGCAGGGTCAAGCCTAACAAAGAATACCCGATGATTCTCAGAAGAGATGTTTATAGAGCCGACACCAAGCTGACGCCATACTGGCTTAAGATACCAATCTACGGAGTTAGGGGTGGAATAAACGTCCCCATAAAAACCCATGAACCTATAACCGAGGATATGGTTTGCAGGGAAGCTAAAATCATCAGGAAGGGGGATGAGTGGTTCGTCTATATAACGGTCGAGAAGGAAGTTGAGGGGGAGAAACCCTAAATCAGTCTTAGCCATAGACTTAGGCATAAGGTGGATAGCCACAACAGTCAACTCCAACAACCCCAAACCCAAGTTCTACGGGAAAGAACTGAGAAAGGTGAAAGGACACTACTTCTACCTCAGAAGGTCTTTAGCTCTAAAAAAGGCGTATAAAACCATAAAGAAGGTTGGACATAAGGAGAGGAGGGTGGTCAACGACATCCTCCACAAGATAAGCAGAGCAATAGTTAATGAAGCCTTAGAGAACGACTCCATGATCGTTCTCGGAAACCTTAAAGGAATAAGAAGAAACGGTAAAGGTCGAAGGTTCAACAGGAAGCTCAACAACGGATTCCCATACTACAGGCTAAGCC
>JAPDJY010000015.1:0-23512 GCA_029258835.1 Thermoproteota archaeon
CGAGCTCACATCATTTCTTAACTCGAAGCGTATAGTTAACGCTGTGGTGTATATAAGGGAGCCGGCAAAGCTTGAAGACGTAAAATTAGCCATGGATGAGGCAGCAACGTTTAAACCGGCATTAATCATTGCAAACAAGGGGGATCTCCCTAGAAGCGCCAAATCCTTTAGGATCCTACGTGATCGTTACTCGCAGAGGTTCCCCATTTACCCGGTGTCATCCCTCACAGGTAAGGGCTTCGAGAAGCTGGGTGAAGCCTTGTTCTCCACCCTCGGAGTGATCCGAGTGTTCACGAAAGAACCAAGTAAGCCCCCCTCTGATAAGCCAATAATTCTTAGATCCGGTGCGACTGTGCGTGACGCCATCCAACGCCTGCGGCCGAGCATGCTCAAATCTTTTAGATACGCCAAGGTTTATGGTCCATCAGCCAAGTACGATGGGGAAAAAGTGGGGTTAGACCACGTTTTAATGGATGGAGACGTGATTCAAGTTCACACGTCGTAGTGGGTGTCCTTCTTGCACGACATAAAAGTGGTTCTTGTGGGGGCCGAGCACGCAGGCAACGTGGGTGCTGTTGCAAGAGTGATGAAAAACTTCGGGGTTAAAGAGCTAGTGCTGGTATCCCCCAAGTTCGCCTCCTTCGATGAGGCTTACGCGAGGGCCATGCATGGAAGAGACGTCCTTGAAAACGCGAGGATGTTTAAAACCGTTAAGGAAGCAATAGTGGACGCGGACTGTGTAGTGGCAACAACCGCTAGATTAGGTGACCAGTATCATGTTTTCAGGACGGCTATAACACCACAAACCCTAGTTGAAAACTTGGGGGGTGTTGAAGGGAAAGTGGCCATCCTCTTTGGAAGGGAAAGTAGCGGGTTAACAAACGAGGAGATCAAGGAAGCAGACATAGTTGTTACGATACCGGCATCCGAGGACTACCCAACCCTAAACCTTTCCCACGCAGTAGCCATAATACTCTATGAGCTCTTCAAATCGTCCCTCAGCCACCTTACGAAGAAAAAGGTTAGAGCCGCTACGAGGAGGGAACGCGAGCAGGCCCTCAAATTCTTCAGGGAAATAATACTGGCCCTCGGCTATAGAGAAGAAAAAATCGAACTGGTAGAAAAGGCCTTTAGAAACATAATCTCTAGAGCCTGGATCTCTGGAAGGGAAATGCACACTCTCCTAGGGGTGCTGAGGAAAATCCGAGATCGCCTATGTGAAACAGATAAAGCCAACAAGCCACTTACCAGTTAACCCGGCTGGAGGCCTCCCTGTGTCCACCTTCACGATCCTTATAACAACGTCCGCGGGAGTGGAAGACCTTACCGCTAAGGAAGCCGAGGAGGTTACAGGTAGGAGGGCAGGGATAGACGGGCCGGGGAGGGTCTATTTTGAAGCTAAAAATGTGGAGGACGCCTTGAAAGCCCTCTACTCCCTGCGCTTAGCTAAGAGGGTCATGATTAAGCTGGCTGAAGCCGAGGTCACCGGAAAACAGGACGACCTAACGCGGATATATCGTACAGTAAAGAGAGCGGAGCTATCATCGTTCTTGGCGAGAGAGCAAACGTTCGCTATTAGAAGTAAAAGGATAGGTGAACATGAATATACTTCAATCGACGTGGCACGTGTAGCCGGGCAAGCGGTCATAGACCATGTTCTGGAAGCAAGAAAGTACAGACAGAAGGTCAACCTAGACTCTCCTGATGTGATATTTAGAAGCTACGTCATTCATACCAAATTCTACTTCACACTCGACTTAACAGGTGACGTTTCCCTTGAAAGGCGAGGGTACAAAACGGAGGTGGCAATACACCCCGCGTCGTTAAAACCTGTCCTAGCAGCCAGCATGCTTAAGCTCTCCGGGTGGGATGGCACCCAGAGCATGCTAGATCCGATGTGCGGCTTGGGGACTATATGCATCGAGGCGGCGTGGATGGCGAAGAAGATACCCGCTGCATACCTCAGGAAGGATGACCTTCAAGTCGTAAGGTACCGCTTTCCAGGGAGGGTCGACCTCGCCGAAGTGTTTAGGGAAGTTGAATCTCAAATAGAGTGGGGCAGGAAGCCGAGGATAACCGGAAGCGACGTTAAAGAAAAATACATTGCAGGCGCTAAGAAACATGCGGAAAACGCCCTAGTACAAGACGACGTATCATTCATGGTTAAAAACATTGAAGAATATTTAAGGGGCAACGTGGAAGCTTCCTCCTTCGACCTAATAGTCACTAACCCTCCCTACGGGATCAGGGTTGGACGGGCGAAACGGATAGCATCCCTCTACACCCTCCTCGTTAAAGCATCACGCAAACTTCTTACTGGCGGAGGCACATTATGCCTCATAACCCCTCACGCCACTATAGCCAAGAGAGCAGCGGAGAGCGAGGGCTTCCATGTAACCCATGAAAGATGGGTGAAATACGGAAACTTAAACGTTAGAATACTCGTCTTCAAGAATAATGGTTAAGCATCATAGTGGAAGCTGAAGCCAGGCATGAGCCACGTCGTAAGCCACCCGTAAAAACCAGCCTTAACATGGTGGGAACATCGTCGCCTACGAGGAGGGAAAGGGTACCTTAATATCGAGCCGCCAACCTTCATTAATGAAGGGATTAATGAAGGGATAATTAATAAACAGGCGTTTAATGGAGAGCGTAACCGTGAAAAACCATGAACTTATTGAAGACGCTCTAGAGAAGGTGTTCAGCTTAAAAGACCGGTTAAAACGCTTAGAGCTGGGCAGCTTTCCCAGGGCAAACCAGAAAAGGGCGGTGGACGCCTTGCACTACATCCTTTCAAAGTTAAGAGAGGGACTTGAACTTGCACTATCCACCCCTGAAAAAGACGCTAACAACGAAGATAGAAAGCTCACGGAACCACTCTGGAACATACATGAAACCATAGGGTCAATTTACGATTTCATCGAGAAACTCGAATTGTCAAGCACAAGCCACACCCCCCTAGGGGCAATATACCTCGTAGAACACCTTGCCGAGAAGGTAAAAGCAAAAATAGCCCCCATCATATGTTTCCACGGCAAGACTTTCTCCCACCTCACCCTAAACCACATCCTAAAGCTGGAAGGGGACATACGTAAAAGGTTAGACCACATAGTGATGTTTACCATACCAGCAACCCTAAGGGACGACGTTCTATCATACTGTCTCGTAACACGCGAACTCACACTACACGTAATCCTAACAGAAGAAAACATAGACGCCCCCCTATTGTCAACTGCGGCAGACGTACTCTCATCCCTCATGCTCGGGCCCGCATACCTGTACGCCCTCGAAAAATTCCTCCAAACAAGGAGGACCCCTCCAAGCGAAGTGACGCCACGTCTAAGAATCATAGCAAAAACCCTAAAAGACGAGGGATACCCTGAGCACCTCCTAACCCGCCTAGGGAGTAACTCGCAAGCCCAAAACGAGGGAGACGAGGCCCTCCAAGCCCTTAAGCAACGATTCAAGAAAACGCGTGCATACTATCCGCCTGAACAATTCAACTTAGAAGTCCCCCAGCTAACCTCCAGAATACTAGCCCTAACGCCGCCAAACGAAATAGTCATCCCGTCAAAAAAGGAAACCCTCCCCGCACAGGTCCCTTCAATAATTAACGCAGGCTGGCTGGTTAGGAAAAACCACATGAACAAAATATACGAAGCATTCAACGCCAAGAAACCCGAAGAAAAATACCAGGTGAAAAGAAGGTTCAATGCGCTGATAGAAAAAGCCATAGAGCTAAGCATCATCCATAAAACCCTAATGGAGGGCCCAACTTGACGGTTCTCTCAAAAAAAGAAATACTTGAAAGAATATTCACCGAAAACGAAAATGAAAGGCTCGTGATCACTCCCCTCATATCAAAAGACCAGATATCAGCCAGCTCGGTAGATGTCAGACTGGGAACAGAATTCATCATAACAAAACGCACGAAATACTCTCTGCTAGACCCCGCACAAGAAAACATAGAATCTGAAATAGAACAATACCAAGAAAAAATACATGTACCATTCGGAGAGAAACTAATCCTACGCCCACACCAGCTAATCCTAGGGAGCACACTAGAATACATAAAACTCCCCCGAGACCTAATCGGCTACGTAATAGGGCGCTCCTCATGGGGGCGGCTAGGCTTAATAATAGCCACAGCAACCCTCGTCAACCCAGGATACACGGGAACCCTGACCCTAGAACTAATAAATCTCGGCGAAGCCGACATAGCCTTATACCCGGGATCACGCATAGCCCAACTTGTAATCCACGAACTAAGCGAAATAGAAGAAGGATACATGCAGAAACCCCTCGCAAAATACGTAGGATCTACAGGACCAGAATTCAGTAAAATACACAAAGACAAGGAATGGAAAACCCTCACCAAACAACCACCCTAACGGCAACCTCACACGCAACAAACAAGGAACCCGACATAAAAACACCCTCCTAACAGTCTCAGCACCATCAGAAGTCTCTCAGTTACCATAAACAACCTGCCGGCCTTAACCCCAGCAGCCACGCCGAACATGGCTCCTTCGCTGCTAAGCCTTTCCGGCGTCTTAAAACACACGCTCCCCTAATGATTTAATCATCCACCAACCAACGCTTCATCAACCCTATGCTTTAAGGCTTAAATTCAACAAGGATCCTAGAAATAACCAAGCCCTACTTACGGCTCAACATCACTTAGAACACATAGCTGGTCCTAACAATCTATAGGGGATAACATCAAAATTAACGGTTGTTGATCCTGCGTGTTTTCTACCATCCAGCATACCAGTCGACCAAAAAGCCGATAACCCACTGCCCTGTAAGGAACTGGCAACGTAAAAAACGGCAGCACGGAACAGAAAAACACTTAGCAGGTTCAACGGTTCACTACAACACCTCCATCCTACGCCCTGAACATCCTGGAACGCCTCCGCCCGAAAACCCGTAAAGGCACCGATGGTCTGCCGCAACCATTCGGAGGCCCATTACGCAACGTGGGAAAACCGCAGTCGAGAGTAAGGCTTCACATTGCTACAGGCTTCTCTTTTTCTCTAGTCTGCTAGGTTTTAATTTCTCGGCGGCGGGTTGAGGGGGTTGCCAACTTTTCTTTTTTCCGTTATAGAGACTTGGTGAAGGCAGGCTGCTTCCCAGATGGTAGCCTCTGAAGTATAGGGAATATTTTGCTACTGGGGCTAGCACCTCTTCGAGGACTCTTGTGAGCTTGTGAGTTAGGCCTGAGGGCAGCTCAAGCCAGCAGAGGAGTTCTTCACTCCCCCTAAAGTCCTCCACCTTGTAAACCCATATTTTGGGGAGTTCCCTTAAGGCTGCCTCCACGGCCTGAAAGGACACATCCAGCTCCTCGAGGATAAGAAGTAGAGATTCGCTTAGCCCTACATGGTTAAGGTTTAGTATGGGGGTTAGAGCGTCTGCTAAGAGCTTCTGCTTGCACTGGTGTGCTGCCGCGAGGCTCTTTCCTATGGCCTCCGCAAGGGCTTCAAGCCTCATCTTAGTATCCGCTGCTAGTAGGGCTGCAGCCTTAACCTCCCACGCCTCTAAGGGGAGGGGAGTTCCCTCATGCTCCACCCACCTCCAAGAGCTTTCAGAAGGTACTTCCCATCCTTCGGCAAGCAGCTCCTTAAAGTAGACCCCCCACGCCTCAACGTTGAGCTTCCAGCCTAATCCGGGCTCATATGATGCAGTGTTAAGGCCGTAAGCAGTGCTCCTCACAAGCCAAGCTCTAACAGGGTTAAGCTCCCTGATTGGAAACCAAGCCCACCCCGCCGGAACAGTGTAAACTTGGAGGAGAAGAGGGGGGCCACCCCAGAGGAGGTGCTCGGCTGTAAGCCATTTGGCAAGGGAGACGTTTACTTCCTCCCCAGACGTTTGTGGCTCGTCGACCAGAACCACTACCTTCCTCAACCCTAGCCTTGCAGGGTTGACAACAGCCGGAAACGAAATGACCTTTTTCCTCACGAGCTCTCCTCTTCTTCGCCTTTCCCATGAGGGGGCCACCTTCAGGTTGGCTGCCGCCTCGCTTGGGGTTGCCTCAGGGTGGCTGGCGTAGTAGCTGATCAGTTTTAGGTCTGTGGAGGTGAGCTTGACCTCATAGCTTGATGCTATGTTTCTGAGGATAAATGTTAGGTGTTCTAGCTTGACCGGGCGGCCTTGAAGGTATGCTTTCAAGGTTAAGAGGTGTTCTGTTAGCGTCTGCGTTAGTGCGCCTCCCATCCTAGCGTCTAACTCAAGCATTTCAGCCACTCTGTGATCATGTGGCATGCTGGATCTGATTTTTTTCTCTTGAAAAAATGCAGATAATAATTTTTTAGACTCTTTGTCTAATGTATCTAGGAGGTCGCTTAACTTCAATCAACCACCAAAGTGTCCTTTGTATTATGTGCTTTAATATGGTTTACTGAAGGTTAAAGGTCAACTACGATGCTCCTCTTACTTCACGTTAAAAGAAGAAATGTATGGGATTTATGGGACATTGTTAAAAGTGGGTTAGAGAATTAAGGGAGTAATGTTTTGAAGGTTTCCCGGGTGGTTTTTTATGGGTAGGGGTTGGTGCTTTTCGCTTATTGGTGGGGTTCCCGTCGGGGATTGCTTCCCGGTTAGAATAATGGCGGTCATGAATCTGAGCCCTGAATCGTTCTATAAGGGATCCGTGTTTACTGACAGTAAGAGCATTGAGCAGTATGCTTTGAAAGTTGAAGGGGATGCTGACATTTTAGATGTTGGTGCTTCCTCGTCGGCGCCTCCGGAAATATATGGTTCAAAGCCGGTTTCTGAGGGTGAGGAGCTGGAGCGTGTTGTTAACGCAGTTAGGTTGCTGCGGGATGTTACTACGTTACCTATTTCCGTTGATACGCAGCGTGCTAAAGTCGCCGAGGCAGCTCTTAGGGAGGAAGCTCAGATAATTAATGATGTAAGTGGCTTTAAAGGTGATCCTAGAATGGCGAGGGTTGTAGCAGATTTCGATGCTTCATGCGTTTTAATGGCGTGCTTTAAACACCCAGGAGATGCTCGAAGCATAGAGGAGGCGAGAGCTGCTCTTAAAGAGAGTATTAAGATGGCGGTGGAGGCAGGCGTGGAACAGGGAAAAATAGTCATTGACCCGGGGATAGGTTTCGGGAAGCCTTACGAGTGCGACTTAGAAATTTTAAGGGGTCTAAAAAGGCTGAAGGTTTTACGTAGGCCGGTTTTGGTCGGGGTTTCAAGAAAGCATTTTATAGGGAGAATTCTTAGCCAACCAGATCCTGCGGAAAGGCTAGTGGGCTCCATAGCAGCTACGGCCATAGCAGTGTATAACGGTGCAGACGTTATAAGAACACATGATGTAGAGGAGGCGAAGCAGGCGGCATGCGTGTCATCAGCTATTTCAAGAGGAATTAAAGTTGTAGAACGTGGAGAGGTCCTCATCGCTGACTTGACGAATATAATGCTGAACATAAGCGACGTTGAAGAGGTGATGGGTAGGATCGGTGTAAGCGACATAGGCATGAAGCTTATGCGTGAGAAGGGGGTTTACCGTTTACTCTACCTTAAAAACGTATCAACCCCCGCGGCGTTAGCATTAAAACAGCATTTACTTTCAGTTGGGGGGGACGCCGCAACGCCACATGGAGCGATAGATTTTGAGGCTAGAAAATGTGATGTGCTTTTAATGGCGACTTTGAAGCAGTTGAAAGGCATTATTCGAAAGCTGAAAATTAACGCGTTTGGCCTGCCTCAAATAGCGGACTTAATTTTAGAGTTCGTGAGGGAGACGTAGAATGGGTTAGTATTATAGAAGTCGACCTTGTAAGATGGAAGTATTATAGAGAGATAAGAGAGAAATCAATAACTAATGACATGTGACATGATATTTTCTATAACAGCGGGGTTCTTGAATGATCGGGGAGGATGGCAGTTTAAAGGAGTACTTTACACTGCTGGAGAGGGAGTTCGAAAGAGTCTACGAGGTTGCGAGTAAAGCTAGGAGAAGGGGGTTAGACCCTGCTTTAGAGCCGGAGATTAAGCCGGCCAAGGACATAGCTGCTAGAGTGGAGGGGATCATTGGGCTTGAAGGAGTGGCTGACAGGATAAGGGAATTACTTAGGGATGCTTCAAGGGAGGAGGTGGCCTTTAAAATAGCTGAAGAGATCGTCTATGAACGGTTCTGCGAGTTTTCCTCTGACGGAGAGGCTGCCGATAAGGCTCTTCGCGTAGCACTCGCTATTTTAACCGAAAGCGTTACGGCTGCACCAATAGAGGGGATCGCCACCGTCAAGGTCAAAAATAATTTTGATGGAACAAGCTACTTAGCAGTCTACTATGCTGGGCCTATAAGGTCTGCGGGTGGAACTGAACAGGCTGTCTCTGTTTTAGTGGCAGACTTTATCAGGAGACTCCTCCATCTAGACAGGTATAAGCCGCTTGAAGACGAGGTGGAGCGTTACGTTGAAGAAATAGACTTATACGAGAGGCGGGTTACGCATCTTCAATACCCTTCGACCCCGCAGGAAATAAGGCTGGCCGTCAGAAACATTCCAGTAGAGGTAACAGGAGAGCCGACGGATCCATACGAGGTCTCCGGCCACAGGAACCTTAGCAGGGTAGAAACCAACCAGCTGAGGGGGGGTGCAATCCTAGTTATTAACGATGGGATTATAGGAAAAGCGAAGAAGCTAAAGAAGTTTGTAGAACAGATCGGTCTTGACGGCTGGGATTGGCTTTCCGACCTCGGGAAAACTAAGGAGGAGAAAGGAGGCGAGGACGCCTTATTCAATGGGATTACACCCAGTGACAAATACCTTTCGGACGTAATTGCGGGTAGACCGGTTTTCTCCATGCCGTCAGCTAAAGGCGGTTTTAGACTTAGATATGGTCGATCCCGAAACACGGGCTTAGCGGCTGTGGGGGTGCATCCAGCAACAATGATCATCCTTAGTGGGTTCCTAGCTCCTGGAACACATGTAAGAACTGAGAGGCCAGGTAAGGGCGCCGTTGTTTCGCCTGTAGATAGCATAGAGGGACCCATTGTAAAGCTGAGAGATGGAAGCGTGATAAGGGTTGAAAGCGTCGAAGACGCCGTTAAAATTGCTGATGACGTTGCTGAGACTCTTTTCTTGGGAGACATGCTAGTAGGGTTTGGCGAGTTCTTAGAAAACAACCATGTGCTTCTGCCTTCAGGTATATGCGAGGAATGGTGGGTTCAGGAGCTTAAATTAAAAGTGGAAAAGCATGGAGGGATGAAGGGAGCAAGTAGGCGAACTGGCATCTCTGAGGGACGCTTGAGGGAGTTTATGGAAAGGCCCTTCGAAGCCAAGCCGAACGCGCGTGAAGCACTGATCCTAAGTAGAAGGTTGATGATTCCGCTCCACCCGAGGTACACCTACAACTGGCAGGACATTGACATAGAAGAGCTGTTGAAGCTTAAGAGATGGATGAGCTTATCCGAAGAACAGGGAAGTAGCCGGGTGATTTCCGGGGATGTGAAGGGAATCCTTGAAAGGCTAGGCGTCCCCCATAAGGTTGAAGACGGCGAAGTGGTTCTGGGAGAGGAAGAAAAACTTATTTTATCTACCTGCCTGGCCGCTGGACGCCCTACAGGCGAAAACAGCCTCCTAAGGTATACTGCAAGAACGGCGCTTGAACTTGTTAACATGCTGGCAGGGTTCCCGGTGAGGGCGAAAGCCCCTGTTTACATTGGTGCAAGAATGGGAAGGCCAGAGAAAGCGGATAAGAGAACGTTGAACCCTCCATTGCACGTCCTTTTCCCTGTAGGCCTCAAGGGAGGGAAGGGGAGAAGCATAATTGTTGCGGCGAAAAGCGGCCCGGTAACTGTGGAGGTAGCGAAGAGAAGGTGCCCAGAGTGCGGAGAGGAAACGTTTCATGTTTACTGTAGAAGCTGCCATTGTAGAACCGTGCAGGTGAACTGTTGCCCTCAATGCGGTTTTACAACGAATAAGAGTAAGTGTCCAAAGTGTGGCGTGGAAACCAAGCCGTATGGTAAATCCGTTGTAGACGTGAAAAGGGAGCTGGCTGACGCTATTAAAAGGCTGGAGCTGCCGTCACCGCCTCGCGAGGTGAAAGGTGTTAAGGCGCTGTCAAGTTATTTGAAGCTTCCTGAACCTCTAGAGAAAGGGGTACTAAGGGCGAAGCATGGCCTCTACGTGTATAAGGATGGAACGGTCAGGTTTGACGCTACAGACGCCCCTCTCACCCATTTTACACCTCGCGAGGTAGGAACGCCAGTAGAAAGACTGAGAGAGCTAGGGTACACTTGCGATTATAAAGGTAACCCCCTTAAAGATGAAGACCAGATACTGGAACTCAAACCTCAGGACGTAGTAATACCTATTAAATCTGCTGAGTACCTAGTTAAGGTTGCAAAATTCATAGATGAGTTGCTGGTTAGGTTCTACGATCTACGGCCATACTATAACGTTGAAAGAGAAGAGGATCTTGTTGGACACTTAATAATAGGCTTGGCGCCACACACTTCGGCGGGGATCCTAGGTAGAATAGTCGGATTCACCAAAGCTAACGTTTGCTTTGCTCATCCTTACTGGCATGCTGCAAAGAGAAGAAACTGTGATGGAGATGAAGACGCAATACTATTAGCCCTTGATGCACTCATCAACTTTTCGAAGGCGTACATCCCAGAGAAAAGAGGGGGAATGATGGACACGCCCCTAGTTCTCACGGTGTTCCTGAACCCTCTTGAAGTGGACAGTGAAGCATACAATTTGGATGCCGGAACACAGTATCCTCTTGAGTTCTACTACGCAACTCAACGCTTCGCAAAACCAGACGAGCTAAAACCGATCCTGGACATAGTAGACCACCGGCTGAACACTCCGAGACAGTACCAAGGCATCGGATTCACCCACCCAACAAGAGATATACATCAAGGACCGGAGACTACCACATATAGAAAGCTGAAGAAAATGAGTGAGAAAATAAATGCTCAACTAGAGCTTGCATCGAAAATCAGAGCGGTAGCAGAGGACAAGGTTGCGGAGAAAGTGCTGCAAAAACATCTTCTAAGAGATATAGTGGGAAACCTGAAGGCATTCACCACACAGCAGATAAGATGTTTAAACTGCAATAAGAAATATAGGAGGCCGCCCTTGAAGGGAACATGTCCTGCGTGTGGAGGAAAATTGGTTCTCACTGTTCACCAAGCGACAATAGAAAAGTATCTTCCATTCGCAACGGAGATCATTCGACGGTACAACTTAAAACCATACCTTAAACAAAGAATAAAGCTAATAGAAGACAGTCTAAAAATGCTCTTCCAAAAAGGCAGTAAACAAAAGCAGTTAACACTTGTAGAAAAGTAAAAGTAAAAGGAACTTAAGAACTTAGAATCTGTTAGATAAAAGAGAATGGTGAATCATGTCGCGGACGGCAAAATGGAGGAAAATACCTCACGTACCACAAGCAGTTTTACGAACAAAAAGAAACATCCAGCAAGGAGTGAGTACGAGGACGAAGATACTTAAGGCAATAGAGGCGACGCCTAAAACAGCCAAGCAAATAGCAGAGGAAACAGGAATAGGATACAACAGCATCCTAAGACAATTAAAAACAATGGAAAAGGAAAAAATAGTTACTCGAGATGAGAACAATCCAACATGCTGGAGAGTTACAGGGCTTGGCCAACAACCACTACGAAAAAATTAAAGAAGAAAGCCACTTAGAGAATTATAAATTTAAACTTTCATTTTAACTCTCTTAGGGGGAACCTCTTTCTGTCCCTAGTTATCTTTAGATAGAGTAAAATGTGATAATGGGTGGGCCAGGATTCGAACCTGGGACCTTAGCGCGCATTCACGCGATCCGCCGTGTGAGGGCGGCTTTACGCCCCTCTTCAGGGAGTCATAACCCCTAGACTACCCACCCAACATTCTTTAGCTTCAATTGAAGTGAAAGGATTGAATGATTTTTAAGTGTTGCGACGTGTATTTCGAAAAAGTAAGAAAGCTAAAAATGTTTAAAATCCAGACTATGGTGGAGTCATAAGTTTTTGAAGGAGCCATTTGGTATATCCATATCCCAAAGAGTAGGAGGTGTCTTGATAGTCCGAAATGGGTAGGATGAAGCCTTGCAGGCAAACCTGGGATCTCCCGGCTTTAGTAATGGGGGAGTATCAAATAGCCAGTAGAAAGAGTAAGCTGATTGGTGAAGGGGGCTTTTAAACCGGAAAAACGGGGAGAAATACAGGCTATCCATGGGATTCACTATTAAAGAATTAAAGTTTTTCTAGTTTTTGAAGTTCATCCCACTTTCTATCTACATGATTCTGGATTTCGTTGATTATGTCTTGCCTTAGCTTTGGGGTGAAGAGGTGTCTAAATCTTCCTTGAGGCCTAAGGTAGTATTCAACTGGGAGTTTCCGTCTCGGCCTGACGGTGATCCTGTACTTTCCGTTATCCACTTCGTAAAGCGGCCATATACATGTCTGAACGGCTATGCGACCAAGTTCTATTGTAAGGTGAGGCTCCGTACGCCACCCTCTTGGGCAGGGTGTCAAAGCTAAAATGAAAGCAGGCCCATCTGCGTCAATAGCCTTCCTCATTTTTCTTTGGAGATCCATCGGATATGACGCACTCACCGTCGCCGCATAGGGAATATCGTGTCCGACAACTATCTTCATAAGGTCTTTCTGCCATTCGATTTTTCCAGGGTTTACTTTGCCTACCGGGCTGGTGGTTGTCCAAGCGCCCTTGGGAGTAGCTCCGGACCTTTGTATTCCCGTGTTCATATATGCGTCGTTGGTGTAACAGACGTAAATGAACTTATGCCCCCTCTCGAGGGCGCCTGAAAGGGCCTGCAAACCTATGTCGTATGTTCCCCCGTCGCCTGCGAGAGCTAATACCATATCCCACTTTTTCTTTCTCCCTTTACGTATCAGGGCTTTCTGGGCTGCTTCGACACCAGCTGCGACTGCAGCCGTACATTCGAAGGCTGCATGTAACCATGGAACTCGCCAAGACGTGTAGGGGAAGGGTGTTGTTGACACCTCTAAGCACGAAGTAGCGTTACAAACTATTGGCGGCTCACTGAATGCCTTTAAAATCTGCCTTATGGTGACTCCTTCACCGCATCCGGCGCAAAGCCTGTGCCCTGGGGCGAGATACTCATGCAAAGGTAATTCCTTCAGCTTCAAATCAACCACCTCAAGGTTCTATACATCCTTTTCCTCTACACCCAGCGACTTTGTAGTCTTCTTCTAAGCTGTCTTGCTCGGCGACCTTTAGCAATGTTTCAGCCATTTTAATGAAATGTTCAACTCTAATGTCTCTTCCACCAAGGCCTGTGGGGAAGCCCATCACGTGAGGCTTACTTCTCAGCTCGTAGAGGGCAGCTCTAACTTCCATGTTTAATGCGCCACCTATAGCTCCGAAGCTTATGTGCCGATCTACCACGCCGACAGCCTTTAAACTGCCAAGAAGTTCCTGCAGTTCCTTTACTGGTAAGGGGCGGAACAAACGCATTTTCACGAGCCCGATGTTTACTCCTTTCTTTCTCAGTAGGTCCACAGCCACCTTAGCTGTCCCGCTTGCGCTTCCTATGGCTAAAAGCGCTATTTCAGCATCGTCCATTTGATACGGCTCGAGAATATCGTAGTTTCTCCCGAACGCCTCGTTAAACTCTTTAAAAATTTCTTTTATCTTCGTAATCGACTTTTGCGTAGCCACTTCCTGCTGGAATTTTATTTCAGGGTAGTATTCAGGTACGCCGACGCAGCCCATAGTTACGGGATGATCCACGTCTAAGGGATATACAGGGTCTCGTTCAGGCAGAAAGCTGTCGACGTCTTCGTCTCTTAGGGTTTCGATTCCTTCCGTTGAGTGGCTGATTACAAATCCGTCGTGGCAAACCATTACTGGGAGGAGGACGCCGTGGTCTTCCGCTATCTTAAACGCCTGTATGGTTAAGTCGTAAACTTCCTGGGCGTTCTCATTGTAGATTTGAATCCATCCGCAGTCCCGGGCTCCCATGGTGTCGCTCATGTCATTCCAGATGTTTAGGGGGGAGTTCAAAGCACGGTTAGCAATGCTCATGACGATCGGCAGCCTGAAGGAGGAAGCAACAAAAAGCATCTCATACATTAAAGCTAGCCCTTGAGAAGCTGTAGCAGTATACGTCCTCGCACCAGCCGCAGCAGCCCCAATGCATGCACTCATCGCCGAGTGTTCCGACTCCACTGCTATGAACTCGGCATCAAGCTCGCCATCAGCAACATATTCACTCAGCCTTTCAACAATTATCGTCTGGGGAGTTATAGGGTACGCAGCGATGACATCAGGCTTACACTGCTTAACAGCGTAAGCAGCGGCTTCGTCACCATTCATAGCGAGTATGCATCCCGTCATCCACCACCCACCTTTTAAACACCTCTACTCGATTTCACTTTTCATTTTAATGGCACCGGAAGGGCACTCGTAGGAGCATATACCACACCCTTTACAGTGATAGTAGTCTACTTCAACCTTGTCCTGTCCTCTAACTATGGCACCATCAGGGCAGTATATCCAGCATAAAAGACAGAAAGTGCACTTTTCATGGTTAATGACCGGCTTTTGCCTTGACCGCCAGTCACCAGTTCGGTACTCTTCAGCATTTCCAGGATCCAGTATAAATCCGGCGAAGGGAACTTCTTCCCACGTCAAAGGCTTATGTTTCATCCTTCAACCACCTCTTGATATGCCCTCCGCACTGCCTGAACGTTTTTCTCCGCAACTTCCTTTCTGAACGCTTTACCTATAACTTGGAGGATGGAATCCAAATTCACGATTTTTGTTGCTTTCACCAATGCTCCAAGCATTGGAGCGTTAACCCTTGGAGCGCCAAGCACCTCGAGAGCTATCTTGGTTGCGTCGACAGTAGCGGTCCTAACATTAGCGTTAAGAGCATTCTTAACCTCGCTTGGTGATGATGATGTGTTTACGATCAACCACCCTTTGTCCTTTAGCCCCTCCGTCACATTTTCAGCCCTTAAAAGCGTCGGATCTAAGACAACCACAATGTCAGGGTTATATATTTGGGAATGTATGGTGATCGGCTTTTCACTAATCCTCGTGAAAGCTCTTATGGGTGCACCCTCTCTTTCCGCTCCGAAGCTTGGAAAGCTCTGTATCCTCTTACCTTCAGAGAGAGCTGCCTCAGCCAATAGCCGGCTAGCGGTGACGACGCCTTGACCACCTCTCCCATGAAACCTAACATCTATAATTTCCTGCAAGGAAACACCTCTCTCCTTGGGTTTACCCATTTCCAATACTATGTTGCTAAACATCATGATTCCATACCTAAAAAGTTTACTGAGGGGGGCACGCGACCTAGCAGGGAAACGTGGTGAAGGTGTAGGTGAAGCTTGTAGGGCTATCCTCGTTCACAGGAGGAGAAAAAGGGGGATAATTGACAACAGTAGGGACAGGGCTAGAACTACGATTGCCCTCTTAGCTTCCTTAGCCGCCTGCTGTATAACCGCTGAAAGAGCTCTGATCTGTTCCTCACCGATCACCTTTAAATGTACTTTCTTAACGACGAAGCTGGGTTCAACATTCACCATGCTTCTTTCCGCCTGGCTGACGGCTTCTAGAGCAGCATCTACCACCAAGTTCCAGTCAATAGAGGAGCCGACGGGGTTTGCCCCTCCTAGTCTAAGCGACACAGCGTTCGTTTCATGCGTGTCACTCGTTAAAACTTCCGCCGTTTGAACGCCGGTAGAACACACCCGTTCTATGATTTTCTCCCTAAGACCCGGAACCATATTGTTGCCATCTATGATTACGTATGCTGAGAGGAAGCCTTCAACGTCTATTAGAAAAGCTGTGACGCCTCCTCTCCCGATCCCTTCTCTCACGCCTGCATTTCTAACCTGAGTCCTTCCTCCTCCAACCCTGACGTGGCAAGATGTTAACTTCTTTGCCTTTTTAAGCGCTCCCCTAGCTGCCATGATAATCTCGTCAGCTACCTGCGTACCCGGCTCTATTGGCTCTAGGTCAAAACCGCTTTCGTTGCAGTTATGGGCGTCTATTAGAAAGATGTTACCTTTCCAATCTTTAGTTAAACTAAACGAGAGTTCATCCATAAGCTTAGGGTCTAGATCGTCAAAACTGTGAGGTGCAAGGGTCACGATGAACAAGGCTAGGCTGCCGAAAATTTGGCAACCAACCTTCACTTTCCCGATTTCTTCGTAAACCAGCGGGCTGACCGGAAAACCGCTCACATACTCATTGGAAGATAGGGAGCTTAAAACAGATTCAATAAGTTTAACTACCTCACTTTGAGAAACAGGGTTTTGAGCGTGCGTTGACGGGCCATGGGCAACGCCTGTTACACAGTGAAAGCGCCTTTCAACAGCGTCCATAACCATGTGGGGCATCATGCTTCCTCCAACCGTCTTAAGCGGACCCGGATGAACTGTTGGGACAACTAGGACGAAGTGAAGATGGCTGCCACTTGCAAATTTTAGTATCAGCACAGGGCGTTCCTCCTCGCATCCAATCTTTGATAAGGTCCGTTCTAGCACGTGCGGGTAGTCAGACAGCCACTCAGCCAGAAAGCCGTAAAGAAGCCGTAGTCCTCCGACTCCCAGCCTCTTTTTAACGGCTATGTCGACTACGTAAAGATAGATAAGTCCTGAAGATACTGGGAGGACGCTGACTGCAGCTATCTCAGCGAAGAGTGTGGTGGACGCTGGGAGGAAGCCTGAAAAGATAAGTGCCGCCACGAGCAGCAGCGGCTGCGTTGAAGCAGCAACTACGGACCTAGGAGCACTAAGATCCGCCACACCCTTAAAAACGATTACGCGAAGAAGAAGCATCGCCTCCACACCGACGATTACCCCTACGGTTAACGCTTGAGGGGTCAGCAAACGGAGGAAACCGCCAACTATAGCTGGAACCGACCAGAAAAACAATGCGAACAGGTTTAAGCCTAGAAGACGCCTAAGAGTCCAAATCCCGCTTTCCTCACGCACTATAGGCGCTGAAACAAATAGTGAAGCTAGAGAGGGAGAGAGAAGCACGCTTAAACCCCAAAACCCGCCGGATGCTAACTCAGAAAGGAGGTAAGGGGAGCTAAAATGTGAAAGCCAGATTAGCATGCCAATTAGGAAATGTGCGATGATAGTTACAAATAGTAGAGTTAAGGAGGAGGGGAGGGTGAATAGTTTATTGTAAAGCCTAGCTACATCCCCTAAGTCAAAGGACATGAAATATCACCCTAAAAGCATCGACCCACAATACGTAGTTTCAATTGGAGTAAAAGAACTTTTAAAGTTACTGTTTTCACCTTACAACGCTGGTGAGCAAAACGGAGCGCCGCCTTAAAGGCGAGCGAGGCCTTCATTAAAAGCATCATAGAATAAAGGCCTTCCACTCTTCTTTTATCTTTTTCTTTCTCTTTAAACCTCGCTCTTAAGGGAGCAACAAAGGTTTATGAATTCCGGTTAAATTTAGTAGTAAACATGCCTTTAGCAAACCCTGAAAACAAGCTTCAACCGGGAGGGAAAGGCTTATAGAGCATAACTCGTTAACCGGCGAAATAGGGGGAGCCATAGAAGGATGCTTCAGAAACAGTCGGAAAGTTAAGAAGCCAGCCACTTTCACTTATAGTTCGAATGGGCCGTACCTCACAGCGTCCATAAACATATTTCCTGTAAAAGCCGAGTACGCTGGGGAGGTGTTCGCTGAAGCCTGCAGAACGGCTAGAGGCATCGTCGAAAGGCATGTAGGCGACAACGGAGAAATAATAGAGTGCAAAGTAGATGAGGGGTGCATAATCGACGGAGGAAAACCATGGTTTAATATAATAAGGGGATACATACTGGAGACATACTGCTTTACATGCAAGTCGGTCACTTTTATTAGAGTACTTCACGAGAAGGACCCAAGGAGGAATGTGGAGTGGGTAAGCGTGGACGTCGACGAAAACCTTAAAACTCCATGGTTCAAGGAGTGATGGGGGTAACAGTTACTTTCCGCTGACCAACTCGTCCCCGCCCATCTCGATGAAGTACACTGCATCAAGCTTAACGTCCTTCACCTCTTTTTCTTTCCTTTTCAAGTTCAAGTCTCCCTTTAAAAGGTGAACCTCGCCGCTGAGAGGATCTAAAATGAACTCGATTGCTTCGCGCTCTTCCCACTCAGGAATTTTCACGTAAATCTCACCGCTCTCAAACACCCATCCAACAGTCACTAAAGGCTTCCAAAGGCCACCACGCCCGATGACGAAAAACGCGGGGGAAACGGAGAGGGGATTAGCTGTAACTTCCTCGACAAGAGAGGAGAGTTTCATAAGCAGCCTTTCCTGTCCATTGGGATACCTAACCTTAAACGGCGCGACCCTCTCCACAAGGTAAAACTGCTTTCCCTCATCCCTCTCAGGAACCAGCAAGTTAACCGCCAAAACCACACGTTCATCGTCTTCAAACTCAAAATTAGTGTAAAAGGGTTCCTCTACGACGCTATAAATCCGCTCAATAAGCGCCCACGCATCAAAGGATACACCCTCCCAGCTCAAACCGAACTTTAACGCTTCAATTTCCTCAACGCCGGAGGGGAACTGGATGAACTCCCTCTGAGGGTGAAACTCACGTTTAACCTCCTCAAACAATTCTCCAATAGCCCTTTCAGCATCCTTATCACAATACACTTCAACCATCACATCAAAACGATTCAACCTACCGCCCTCCCCCCTCAACATGGTAACGATATCCCCAAAGGAAATAACACCCCTGAGACGCCTAACAACCTTACCCGAAAAAGCAATTTTCCTGTAAAGCCGCCTATGAGCAGCAATTTTTTCATATAAAGTATCAGAAATAGGGGGGCTGCTTTCCTCGATGTAAACCCGCACCTTCTCCAAGCCCGGAACACCTCCAAAACAAAATAAAAAGCAAGAAATTATATAAAATAATATTCCAGTCTCAAAAGCAATAAACATGAAAAGCAAGCAACAAAAAAGAAAGCGCATATCAAGCTCTGAGAAAACAGAGAACAGAAGCAACAAGAAAAGTTTTAAATATTTTCCTAAAGACTTGAATAACTTAGGTGCCGCCGTAGCTCAGCAGGGAGGCAAAAGCCCCAAAGCGCTCGACCCAACTCGGGGCGAAGCTGAAGGCAAATCAATATTTACGGTCAGAGACCGAGTTGTCGTGGGTTCAAAAGGCGATAACCTGGAAGTCCCACCGGCGGCACCACCCATCTTTTAAACTGTCCTTTTTCTAGGTAACTTCGTCCATCAAGGCTTAACTCTTTTAGAAGTATTTTTCATTGTTAACGGAGAAAAGAGTGTTGTATGATGACACAAAGAAGGGAGGCTAAACGGAGCGAAACGCGACACGCCGGAAGGCATCGCCGAAAAGACCTAGGAATCCTTAGGGCTCCCGGCCGATGCAATGTTTTAAAGGGTTCAGTTTCCTGGGGATGTGATCCCTGATAGGTTTCGCCAAAGTCCAGTTAGCAGTTGCATAGGCTTAAAAGAAAATGTCCTTTACGTGATCTACCCAGTTTTTTGTCCAACGCTTAGGAGGCATACGTTTAGTGGGGAAGGGTGAGGAACCGTTTTGAAAAGAAATATATACTCCTTTTCCATATGGTTTCTGCTGATGGGGGCGTAGCGCAGCCAGAACTATGTGTGGTTAAGCAGCGCGGCTGGCTCCAGAAGCAATGAGTTGAAGCTGGTGCGCTGAAGGAGGATGATGACCTTCTGGAGCGCCGAGCGAGGAGGCACCAGCCAGGTGATATGTATTAATTACATTGGGGTGGCACCAGCAAGTCGTGGGTTCGCCCTTATTGGGGCCTAGAAATCCCACCGCCCCCATCAATTTTTCTTGTTAATTGTGTAAATTGGTCTTGTTGCGTTTTTGGTTGATTAGCGGTCTGTTCGGGGTAAGATTTATATTGGGTTACTTCTTGGGATACTGTGCTGGGCACCGTGGCTGGAAGTCAAGCCCGCATGCGATCCGGTGAGTACTGCTGTGCGGGAGCCAGTGGGAAAGCCGGGTGCTGGTGTCACGGCGCCGGCCATAGCATGCGGGGTCTACCCGTTCCCATTCCGAACACGGAAACCACGGTGCCCAGACTTGTTTTTATTATTGTTGCTTAAGGTGACATGTTGGTTTCTGGGATGGCATTGGAAATTTTTTTATTGTGTTTTGGCTGGCTGGTTTTGTGAGGGTGGTTTGCTTTGCTGGATCCGTGGGCTGCTGGCGGCGTTGAGGATTATGACAGGCTTGTTAGGGAGTTTGGTATCGAGCCGGTGACTGCGGAATTGGTTAAGCGTATTCCGAGGGCGGGTAAATATTTCCGTAGAGGTATTATTTTTGGTCATAGGGGGTTTGACGTTGTTTTGGATGCTATTCTGGAAGGGAGGGAGTTTGCTGTTTTGTCTGGGATTAAGCCTAGTGGGAGTTTTCATCTTGGTTCACTGACTACTGCCGAGCAGATTGTCTATTACCAACGGGAGTATGGTGCTGTGGCTTTTTATTGTATTGCCGACATTGAGGCTTTTTGTGATAATAGAATTTCCTTTGAGGATTCGTTTGAAATCGCCGTTGATAATTTAGCGGATGTTTTGGCTCTGGGCCTAGATCCCCGTAGGGCGTATGTTTATAGGCAGTCTGAGGAGAAGCGGGTTATGGATTTAGCCTTTGAGGCAGGAGCGTACGTTACAACTGCAACCATGAAGGCAATTTACGGGGAACAGACTGTCTTTGGACTTTATATGAGCGCGTTGGTTCAGGTTGGGGATATTCTTCTGCCTGAACATGAAGATTTCGGGGGGCCCAAGCCCGTCATCGTTCCGGTTGGGGCAGATCAGGACCCGCACATTAGGTTAACGCGTGATCTTGCCAGGCGCCTTCAGCCTAGGCATGGCTTTGTGCTTCCTAGTGCCACGTTTCACAGGCTTATTAGGGGTCTCGACGGGTCTGAGAAGATGAGTAAGAGGAATCCGATGAGCTACTTTGAGCTAGGGGAGGATCTTGATAGTATACGTTTAAAGATCATGAACGCTTTAACAGGGGGGCGTCCCACCGTTAAGGAGCAAAGGGAGTTTGGCGGAGAGCCTCGGAAGTGTAGGGTTTATGAGCTCGCCTTTTTCCGTTTTAACGATGATAGGGACGTTGAGGACATATACCAGAAATGCGTCGGGGGAGAATTAATTTGCGGGGACTGTAAGGCTGCTGTCTTCGAAAAGATTGCTTCCTGGCTTAAAAAGCACAATGAAAAGAAGAAGAAAATGATGGAGACTGCTAGAAAACTTCTGGAGAAGTAATTTAGGTTAATAGGCTACTTCCGCTTTCACCGTGTTCCTGCTTCATCCACTTTCCGGCGTTAGTCTCGCCTTCCCTACGGAGGATTATCTAGTTTACGCAAAGGCACAACTTCAATCCGTCTCGGCTCCAAGACAAAGCAGCAAAATTATGCTGAGGGAGATGTAAGAGGTTTCAGCCATCACATTCTCTAAGGAGAAAACGCTGATGACAATATTGAAGGATTTGTGACAAAACCTTAGGATGAAGGATGCCGTCCTTAAACGTTACGGGTAAAAGAAAAAATGAAAAATGCAGGAATTAGAAAAAGGGGTTTCTTTATCCCAGTTCTAGGTTTTCCATGTTAGTGTAGAAGCGTGAGAAATATTCTTCGGTAACAGAGTACCTGCTCATTACCTCTTCTTTTACAAATATTGGAGCATTAACCCTTAAGGCTATTGCTATGCAATCGCTTGGTCTCGCATCTATTATTTTATATGAACCATTAACTTTTATGTGCAGCCTTCCTATGTATATACCATCTCTTATGTCTACGACCACCACCTTTTCAACTTTTATCGCTGTTTCCGAGAAAACGTTAACCATCAGGTCATGTGTCCCTGGCCGTTCAGGCTTTATCTTGCTAAGCGCCATTTGAATGCTTGTCGCCTCAGCAATTCCTATGAAAACAGGAAGAAGTCTTCCTCGTCCATCTGACAGGACAACTACGGGGCTTTGACCATACGGGGTTTTCACTAAGTAAACTCCTTGGACACTAACTTTTACGTTTCCACTTTCTATCAAACCTACATCCCCTTCGGGAGGTTTCACGCATTTTAGAGCTAAGATCTTATTTCATAAGAGCTATTTAAAGCATTCGAAAACAGCGGAGAAGCTATGATAAGCAAGAAGAATGGAGAACTACAGGAAATGTAGATGAAATGTTAAGTAGTATTAAATTTCCTAGGGAGTTAGGAAAAAGGCTGTTTGGAAAAACTTTTATTGGTAATAGAATATGAGTGCTTCTCGTTCTAAAGAGGTCAGAAAGCATTGGGAGGGCGTTTCATGGGGTTCGACTTGATTAAGCGTTGGGTCAAGGTTGAAGTGGCGTGCTTCACGTTGGCGTCCATTAGTATTCTAGTGGCTTCAACAACGTGTTTGACCGCGTCATTCTTCCCCTTAACAGGAGAATTGTATTACATTTTGGCGGCAGGACTTTTAGGTTTCTTTGTATTATGCAATTGTGCTGCAGCTCTCCTCTCCAAGAGAATGGAAAGAAAAGTTTCTGGAAAGGAGGAAAATGCTCTTTTCCAGAGGATGGAGCGATTCGGATTGCAGCTGCTTAAAATGGGGATTTCACTGGGAAGCCTATCAATTCTCCCTTTAAGCTATGTTATCTTATCTTCTTATTTGAGGGCGACGACTTCCACAATGCAGATTTCACTTTTCCTCCTACACAACCTTTTCCCCTACGACGTTTACATAGCGTCTCTAGCATTCGTGGCGTGCATCTCCCCAGCGGTTTTCCTCTCGGTCGGGGGAGGAATATGGCTTAAGAAGGGAAGGGAAGCTCAAAGAAAAATAAAGCAAGTTCCCTTTAAGCCATGTAGGTGAGTTTTAGCTCCGCTCTTCTTCCCATGAGACGCTCATGGAGTTCTTGATACTTCTTAATCAGGTCGGGTGAGAGGCTTGCCCTAGTTTTCTTTAGTGCTTGGTCGAAGTGTTTCCTAGCGACTTTCTCCACGTTACGCCCTTGTTCCCTAATAGCGTACATTCCCGCCTCACGGCAGAGGTTTTCTAAGTCTGCACCAGAATACCCTTCCGTTCTTGCCGCCAATTCGTCTAGGTTCACGTCTTCAGCGAGCGGCATACCCTTCTTAACAGTGTATATTTCCAAGATTTTTCGTCTTGCCTCTTTGTCTGGGGGAGGAACCAGTATTATGTAGTCGAAGCGTCCAGGTCTTAGGAGAGCTGGATCCACCAGATCGGCCCTGTTAGTGGAAGCAATACAGACTATATCCTTTAATTCTTCTAGCCCATCTAGTTCAACTAATAACTGGTTGACCATGTTCTCATAGACCCGTGTCCCCTCCCATAGTCCTCGAGCAGGGGCTATCGAGTCCAGCTCATCGAAGTATATAATTGCGGGAGCTGCTGTTCTGGCTTTTCTGAATACTTCTCTTATTGCTCTTTCGCTTTCTCCTACCCATTTGCTTAGTAGTTCTGGGCCTTTGACGCTTATGAAGTTGGCTTCTGACATGGTGGCAACGGCCT
>JAPDJY010000004.1:0-23415 GCA_029258835.1 Thermoproteota archaeon
AGGGCCTGCAGGGGAGAGGCTGGTTAAGTTTTCACTAGCCCTCGTGGACAACGTTGCCACGCTCGGCAGAGGCGGCCTAGGAGCGGTTTTCGGGTCGAAGAACCTTAAGGCGGTCGTTGTTAGGGGGAGCGGGGAGGTAAGGGTTGCAGACGCTGAAAGGTTCATGGACGCCGTCAAAGGACTTTACGAGAGGATAGAAAGGTATCCGTTCAGGTCCTTCGTAACGGAGTACGGGATGATGGCTGGCTGGGGTGCATGGGCTGAAATGTTCCAGATACCGAGGGAGGAGGCTGAAGCATACTTCAACCAGGAGGTGTTCTCTGGTAAGGTTAGGGTTGCAACCATAGCATGCCCCTCATGCCCCCTCTCGGACAAGTTCCTGTTCAGGATACCAGGTGAAGAAGTTGAGGTTTGGGCTACAGATTACCTAACCCCTCTAACCGTCTTCGGCTACCTTTTCCAGATAACAGACTACAGGGATATACTAAGAATCACGGCAACGGTGAACCAGTACGGGTTGGACATGCTCTCCCTCTCGAACCTCGTAAACTTCATACTGGGAATGTACGGTGAGGGAGCCATCACGCGGGAGGACTTGGGGGGCTAAAGCCTGAGAGGAACGCTGAAACCATCATCGCCATAGCAGGGCTGATTGCTCAGAGGGAGAACATAGGAGACTTGCTGGCTGAAGGGTGGCGGACGATAATTCAGAGGTTTGGCAGGGTGGCGGAGAAGTACGCAATGCACGTTAAGGGGTTAGACGTGCTCTACGACCCGCGGAGAACCTACTTCGGCTCGATGGAGTTCGAGCAGCTCGTGTGCCCCCGGGGGCCAACGTCTAACTCCGGTGGCTCCCCAACCTACGTGCCGGGGAAAAGCATTGAAGACTTTGAAAGGCACTGCGACAGGGTTGGAGCGCCGAGGGACGCCATAGCTAGAATACTTGAGGGGGGCGAGGTCAACATCGGTAGGCTCGTCAGGCACTTCGAGGACTGGTACTCCATCCTAAGCGCCCTAGGAATCTGCAACAGGGCGCAGGTGAACAGGTTCTACAACATCCGCGTTTGCGCCGAGTTCTACTCCTCCGCAACGGGGATAGAGAAAACGCCGCAGGAGCTTAAGCTGGCGGGGGAGAGAGCGTGGAACATGCAGAAGATTCTTAACGTAAGGGAGGGACACACGAGAGAGCAGGACAAGCCGCCACGCCAGTGGCTTCAACCATTAACGGAGAGAGGGAGAAGGTACGTTGCAAGAGACTACTACAGGAAGCGGGTGTTGACCGAGGAGGACTTCGAGAAGGCTCTAAGAGACTACTATGAGGAGAGAGGGTGGAACCCTGAAACGGGAACCCCGACGGAGGAGAAACTCCGCCAACTAGGGCTGCAAGAGGTAAAAGGTAAAGCTGGCCGCTGAGCGCCCAAACAACCCCCCCTTTTCGGTTTTCAGCATTAAACCGTTTTTGTAAAAGGGGTTTGCGTCGCATACCCTCAAGGCACGTGTTGACGAATCCCGCGGACACTTTTCTGGGAGTGCCGCCTTACCCTCTCTTAACGCTTCTAATAACGTCTTCTACATACTTTAACGCATCCTCAGCTCCCTCCCGCGGTGGCTCATTAGGGCGACGGTAAAGCCGTTAGGACTCCCTATCAGAGGGGTGATGACTGTTCTCGATATGCCAAACCCGGCGAAAATCAGTTCGGTCCATATCCCTGAAGCGCCAAGACTTTGCTCAGCGTAGAGTGGCAGGATGGGGGCAACTATCCCAAGCCAAGCATCGACGTGAACACTGAAAGGAGCAATAATGAAGAAAACACGTCTCACTGTGAACTCTGCCCTTCAGCACCCTTGCAGACTTTTCTCCAACTTTTAAACTGACAACTTGAATCATAAAGGTATTCTTAGGTGGAAGGTGGTTAGGCTTGCGAGTCGAGACCTTGTGAACGCTGCTTTTTGGACCGGAGAGTGGGGTGGTCGTTATGGGTGAAGAAGAGATTTTGAGTAAGTTAAGGGATGCTATCGTGAACCTTGACATTAAGGGGTTAGGGAGGCTTGCGAGGAGGCTGTTAGGCGGGTATACCTGTGTTTAAAGTTGTGAGTGAAGGGATGGCTAAGGGTATGGAAGTGGTTGGGGGGAATTACGAGAAAGGCGAGTATTTCCTAGCTGACTTGGTTGTGGCGGGAGAAGCCATGAAGGAGGGTACGAAGATCCTCGAGCCTCACTTGAAGGCTGGCGAGGCGAAGGCATCAGGGAGGGTCGTGACCGGAACCGTTAAGGGGGACATGCATGACATTGGAAAGGGCGCCGTCGCAACCATGCTTAGCGGTGCAAGGTTTCAAATTATAGACTTTGGGCGTAGACGTCCCCCTGAAAAGTTCGTTGAAGCCGTTAAGAAGGAGACGCCGGACATAGTCGGCATGTCCGCCCTCCTCACTACCACCATGATCGAAGTGGAAAACGTGGTAAAGGTGCTTAAGGAAGCTGGAGTAAGAGGCAAGGTTAAGGTTATCGTAGGCGGAGCCCCTGTGTCGCACGAGTACGCCGAGAAGATCGGGGCGGACGCGTACGCAAGAGAAGCTGTTGAAGGAGTGTCGATCTGCAAGTCATGGGTCGCCGGGAAGGCAGAGGCACGAGCAAAAACGACAAGCAACGTAAACCAGCCAGAGCACCCTCAACATGGTATGGCTGGGAAGCGAAGCCGCCAGAAGTTAACAGGAAGAAACCTTAATTCCTCATATTTTTAAGCGTCCCCTGTCTTCCACGTTTTAACACGTTTTAGCTGCAAACGCCTTCTGTTGGTGTCCTCCTCCTAAAGGTTTTGAGGCTTCTCCTCCAGTCCGGCAGCTTTCAGGGTTAAGGCTAGGTACGCTATTTCCGCCGAGTGCTCCACCATGCACATGTACTGGTAGGCTACATCCATGAACTTGGCGGCTGTGAATACCCCGTGATTCCTAACTATGACGGCGTGACTCCTCCGCAGCGCCTCAGAAACGTTTACTGCAAGCTCCTCTGAGCCGGGCTTCCCCGACACGACCGGGACCGACTTCAACACGTAGTATCCTTCAGCGTCGGGTGGAACAAGCTCGTCTAGGAAAAGGGACAGTGCAACGGAGTATGGGGGGTGAGCGTGGAGGACTGCAAGGTTCGGCGTCCTCCGGTATACTTCACGGTGGACTATGGTTTCAGTCGACGCTAAAGCCTCGAACCCCGAGGGCTTATCCACGTAAACCTGTATAACGTCGTCCACTCTTAACTCCTCCAGTGAGGAGGCATGCCTCGTAATCCACATTATGTCTCCGCTCCTTATGCTCGCATTCCCCCCATGAGCCGTAACATACCCTCTCCTAGCCATACGCGAACAGTAATCCTTCAACTCCTCGTAAACGTAGGATGGAACCCTAGGCATCCTCACCCACCTCTAACCCTAAACGTTTAAGGGTGCCATGGGTTGGAACCCCATCCTCACCCCAACCTCTGACCCGGTAGTACTCCCTCAGCATCTCATCCAGAGGAATCCTTTTCCCAGCGCAGACCCCCTCATCCATGGGCGACAGCAGCCTCCCGGGAAGCCTATCCTCCTCCGCGCTTATCCCCGCCCTTAAGTTGTAGACTCTTTCAAGGTTCCACACTCTCTCACCAATCGCTATGACGGTCTCCTGAGTGAAGTCCTCCCCTGTCACGGCTTTAAGGAAAAGGGAGTACATTTCGTCGTCAAACTCGAAAGCTGTAAACTTGCAGAGAACCATGCTGTCCACCGCAGCCGAAAGGTTCTGGAGGTACGCCACTATGCTAGCCTTCCCCGCAGCAGAGAACCTGTCCATCAAGTGTGGTATCCCGAAGATCTCCACGGCTATCATGTAAGGGTTCAAGTGGCATCCACCCCTGTTAGCGGTGGCGTAGCCAAGCCCTTGGCCGAAGGCACCCCTCGGATCATACATGGCCAGCTCCAAACCCTTAACATGCATCGCGTAGGCCTCTCCTCCAACCTCCTCAGCGAACCTTTTAGCGCCCTCAGCAAGCCTATCCCCGATCCCTCTCCTGTAGGCGGTGGCGACGATGAGCTCACGCACCCTCTCAACGTCACCCCACCCGATCTTCTCCCCAATCACCCCCCTCTCCGAAAGCTCCATGGCACACGCCAAGGTCACCCCGGTGGATATGGCGTCCAAGCCAAGGTCGTTGCAAAGGTAGTTCAGCGCCGCCACGTCTTCAACGCTGCCAATCGTCAGCATGGAGCCGAGCGCACCCAACGTCTCATACTCCGGCCCCTCACCGTCCACGTCGCCAACCCTGGTAATCCTCTTACAGCCGACAGGGCAGTTAAAGCAGCTACTCCTCCTCACAAGAATCCTCTCCCTTAAAGCCTCCCCTGATATGTCCTCGGCACCGCTAAACGAGCCATGCTGAAAGTTCCTAGTTGGAAGGATCCCATGCTCGTTAACTATGTTGACGAGGGCGGAGGTCCCATACTCCCTCAAAGCCTTGCTGAGGACAGGGTTCCACACAAACCTCGCCTTGACCTTCTCCATAAGCTCCCCGAGCCCCCTCTCGTCAGCAACCTCCACCCTTCTAGTCCCCCTCACAGCTACCGCCTTCAGCAGCTTGGAGCCCATAACGGCGCCCAGCCCTCCTCTACCAGCAGCATTGGAAACGTCGTTGAGTATGCAAGCATACCTGACAAGGTTCTCCCCTGCGGGCCCTATACACGCAACGCTGAACCCTCTAAGCTCCTTCCCCAGCTCACGCCTAGCTTCCCTTGTCCCCTTACCCCAAAGCCAGGAGGCATCCCTGAGCTCGACGTCGCCATCATCCACGACCAGAAGCACGGGCTTCTCAGCTCTACCCTTAACCACCAAGGCGTCGAAGCCAGCCTTCTTAAGGGCGGCGCCGAAGAACCCGCCGGAGCTAGAGTAGAAGCAACCCCCAGTCAAAGGGGACTTGCCAGCCACCACGTACCGCCCGGAAGTATAAACTCTCGTAGCGGTCAAAGGGCCAACGGCGAAAACGAGGATGCTGTCAGGGGAGAACGGGTTGAGTGATGGAGGAACATGATCGTAGACCAGCCTGACGCCTAGCCCCCTACCACCCATGTAGTCGTAGAGGAGGCCTCTCTCAACGTCAACATGCTTAGCCTCCATGGACGAAAGATCTACGATTAAAAATTCACCACGCCAGCCAAACAAGGCTTCCACCCAAAAGTAAAGACTGCAACCTTCCTTAAAACATCTACTGAAAAGCTGGTTTTAAAGGGTCTAAGCGGCTTGAATGGCGAGGAAATCCAAGCTGTTGAGAAGGCCGGTTAAGGTGGGTGCTGAATGCTGGAAGCTCCAATAACACACGTCTTGGCTTTTCCATGCATGACTAGTTCGAAGCCGGGCTTGAAGGTGACAGCCCTGAGGATGGGCCGATAGTGGGAACATGAAGAACATGAAGAAGAGGAAGCTTCACCCACCAAACCCACTAAAAACTTTATCTTGTAGGTATGTTTTTTAAGATGTTAAATTAAAGAGTTTTTAGAATGGAGGTGGATGATTGCCTTTGCTGGAGGACGTTGCCCGCCTTCTCGACGAGGCGGGCTTAGAATATGTTAAGGAGGAGGGCTTCATCCTGATGGAGTGGGAGACGCGGCGGTTCTCAGACTTAAAGGTTGGAATCGCCACTTCACCTGATGAGGACTGGCTTTTCATAATAGCTTGGCTTCTCAACCTGTCAGAGGTATCGAGGGAGGAGTGGCCCTCCCTCTTCTACAGCCTTTTAAGGGAAAACTACGCGCAGAACGGTGTAAAGTACGGTATTGATGACGAGGATGTAGTGTTCGCCAGCATAGAAACAGCCGACACCGACCTCACGGTGGAGGAGATTCGAAACTACATCTTCTCCCTCCTGGAGGCGTGCGACAGTTTCGCAGAGAGGTACCTCGGCGCCACGGGTGAAGGTGTAGGGGTGATGGAGGCGTTAACCGAGGCTGAAGCCATAAGCATTGCTGAAAACTTCGTGAAAAGAAAGGCTAGGACAGAAAAAATCGAAATTACGAGGCGTGAGTGTGACCCATCAGGGTGGCGCATCGAAGGATATTATAGCCTCCCCTACGCAGGAGTCAAGTTCTTAGTGGAAATCGACCATAAAACGGGGAAGGTAACGGACTACCATACGTGGCCCCTCCCCTAGAGCAGGAATTAACACCATAAAACCGCCTCTACAACACATTTCGCCCCTCACAGGCCTCCCATTCGACATGTCTAAACAAAGACGAGTTCACGATCAAACATCAGACGGCTGCCTCCAAGCCTCCAAGGCCCATATAGGTAGCTGTGACAAGGAGAACACTTCGAATGAAAGAGCATGCCTCCTAGAAGGGTGTTCAGACATTGTGTTGGCAGGTAATGGCCGAATCCCCTCCGCACCTTTCACCACGTCGAATTCAAGGTCGACTTCCACCGCCTTAGAGGTGTTGAATCCGGGTACGCGAGAAGCCCCTAAATGCCTTAAATGCCCTAAATGCCCTCTCAGCGCTTTGCCGGGAGGAAGAGGGTAAGGAGCGCTTGGCCTCGCGGAACCCTTTAATCCTCCGCCTGCGCCAACCATCTAACTCTTCACCCCTCCAAGCCCTCCCTATTATCCTCCCACCTTGTTCCTCAGGAAGACGCTTACTAGAAGACTCCGCTCTACCATTCAGGTGTGAAGATGAATGCCCCCACCTCCCCCCTCAAGCAACCTCTTCACTCCTTAGCCATTTTCGTTAAGGCACCACCACTAGGACGTCAAGCCACTCCACACCCGGCTCCGCCTGAAGGCGTAGAAGTTGAAAACCACCTCCAGTTCTCCTTATCCCTGCAGGTTCCTCCTCCAAACCCGTCCCTTCACCCCTTCATCGCTGAGGCTCCACTAAACGCAACGTTCAACCCTTAAAGGGGGAACAAAGGGGGACCACAAACCTGCAATTCCTTTTCCATGCATCCAACCATGCTCTGCTTACAGCCCCATAAAGCAACGTGTAAACTACGCACCCTAAAGCAGCTAATATTAGGGTTCTTGTTGGCTGTCGCTTCTAACTTCGCCTAGGAGGTTCCTAGAACCTTTCGGCGTGTGATCTTTCATGTAGTTTCTCCTTTAATGGGGTTCTTTACGTCCTAGGCCTCCTGCATTCCACTAGTTATTGCCCTCTCACCTAGCGGCCATTACCCACCCACTAACTATTACTATTTCAAGGGGGGGAGAGGGCTTACATGTCTCTGAGCAGCCTCTCGCACCCGCCTTTACCATCCGTTGCTTGGCGGCCTTAGAGTTCACGTTCTATCGTGGCTCTCTCTATGATTCTCAGTCCTCTCCTCTTTAGTTCTTGGAAGAATTCTTGCGGCTCAATACATCCCTCCGGAGGGAAGACGCCCTTCTCTTTAATCGCTCCGCTAGCGATCATCTGGGCTCCTATGGATAGCGCTATCCCCGCCTCCCACTCGTTGCCTATCCTGTCGTAGATGTAGGTTGCCTGGTTCCCATCCTTTCTGCCTTTCACTATCACCCGTGACGCTTTAACTAGCTCTCCTCCACCGGTTAGGCTTCCACTCAGTCTGCTAATCACCGACTTGAGGAGGGCGGCGGTGAAGTCTCTTGGCACCACCGGAACCCCCCTAACATTGATGGGTTCGGCGTCTCCCAGCCCGTAGGAGAGAAGCCTTATGAACTCCTGTCCGGCCCACACCGGAACGATGCCACCCTTACAGTACACGTTCTTAACCCGAATGTATCTTGGTATGGTTAATGGCTCGGGGTGCCCGGAGTGGAACACCTCAACTCTGCCTACAGGGTCGGGGAACTCGACGACCTCCTTATCCGAGCCGGCGGGCACGTAAACCCACTGCCCCTGCTGGTATGAGGGTACGTTTCCGGAGAATGCGCCGATGGCGTGTAGGGTGGCTGCCTCCCCCGTTCGGGAGATGGCTGGGTGAACCCAGATAAACTTGATTTCCTCCACTTCATCCAGCTTCTGCGCCCCGTACTTGGCACACAGGTTCCCTACCCCAGGGTTGTTGCCCATGCCAACTACTACGGTTATGCCAGCCTGCTCGGCCTCGTCATGCAGGTTAAGCTCGTCGACTGTTGGCTGAGGGTCGTCGCAGATATCAACAAAGTTCACTTCGGCCTCTATTGCCGCCCTGAGAACCTTAACCCCATACTCGCTGAACGGGCCAACAGTGCTGGCTACAACGTCAGCATCCTGCATCACCCTCAGCAGCGAGGCATGATCGTTCGCGTCCACGAACTCGGCTGAAACCTGCGTACCTTGACCCCCATAAGTTTCAGCTAGAAGCTCCGCTTTGCCCTTATCATAGTCGGCGACGACGACGCTTTCAACACCGCTGCTAACCAGATCCTTCAAGGCAAGTTGCCCCATTCCCCCTGCACCAAGCAGGACAATCTTCATCTCAACACGCTCCCAGCAGCTATCCTCTACAAACCACCTTTCCTCTTTACGCAGCAACATGCAGCGATCTGCCAAATATACCTTACTCGTCTTTTCTTACTCTATTAAGTTCCTTCTTGCTATTGAGAACCATGGAAACTAGGCGGCAGGCTAAGCAGGGGGGAAGAAGGGTTGCCTTTTCCCCACGTTTCCGCTACCTCATTCGTTTAAGGATGATGAACGTTGCAGCTGCAGCCGCTGCAGCGACGCCGCATGCGGCGACGTACAGTGTTACCGCCTGCTGATGGGAAGAGTAGTACTGTACATAGTATAGTGTGGCTAAGGCTGAGAGGGCTGGCTGACCGAGCATTGGACCTTGATCGCAGGTTGGACCATAGGGTCCGGTTCTGGTGTATGTTTTTGCTTTTTCGGTGAAGGTCAGCCCCTCCTGGTGTCCTTCAAACGCTTCCACCTTGATCTTCTCGCTTCCTATCACTTGGACGATGAGGGTGTACTGCTGCCCCTTCAGCTCGCTTGGCTCCTGTCCAACCAGATAGTATGTTACTACCCCGTCTTCCGCCGAGACCTCTCTGAAGTCTGGCCCTGTTGCGTTGAAGACCCCGACGGGGAGCGGAGACAGCAGGTCTCCGCCAACCGATACGACCATTTGCGAGGCATTGTAGACGTAGTAGACGAATGCCAGTTGTGTGCTCCAGTTCCAGATGCACGGCTCAGCCCCCTCAAGGAACCAGTTCCCGCTAAGCCTACCCAGCATGTCATAGTCTATTTTTCCGCCTTTCGGCTCACCAACCCTGTTAACTTTCGAGTAGGCCTTCTCCTTCAGGCTTCCCTCTAGGTAGTCCAGTGGACAGACCGCGTGCGCCGCATCAGGGTAATAAGTTTCAGGGTGTATGAAGCTGAGCGTAACCTCGTAGTCTATTGCCCCCCAGTCTAGGCATACAGACCCTCCCGGCTGCTTGGACGCTACACCGACTATGTCTCCAGCCTTAACTGGTATGTTGACTTCAACGCCTCCCCAACCAACTTCGATCTCCCCTGTCTGGCTTATGATCCAATCAGCCACTCCGGAAAGGTGGTAGAAGTAGCTTTTGAGCGTGTCCGTGTGTTTTATGTAGAGCGAGTAGTCCTGGTATGAGGCACCCTCCTCAGTGCAGTTTTCAATCTCTATTATGACGCCGTCGGCGGGCGCCCTCACATTGTAAACCCCGTCATTTAGCACGAAGTATATGTGATCACTTGGAAAGGTGTGGCCAGGCGGGCCAAGGTTTCCTAAGGGTATTATTTCGTAGTATGCATCGTCCTCTAGGGGGATGACCGTGAATGTAAACTCTGTTTCCTTAACGAACCCTAGAGAAACGGATCCTAGAGAGCTAGCTGAGTAAGTAGGCACCGTTAAAGCTGACGGCCAGCCTACGCCGCCCAGCCACACTGCTTGGCTTAGGATAGCTCCAGCTATTATGCCACTAAGCAGAAACGCGACGGGAAAACAAGCTCTCCGCATGAACACTATCTCCTCATAAGGGGTTGGCGGGCTGGAAGGCTGCCTTCATCCTGCCATCAGCCGTATGGAAAGCGCCATCAAATCCTAAAAAAGTTTATGGTAAAACTTACCAGTCGTTTCAACTAGCCTTTCACGGGGCAGTGCTGGAACGTTAGCACCCTCAATTAGTTCAAATTCCTTGTAGCTACCGTTCACGTGGACGCTTTACCGCCCCCAGCTTCCAACCATGACTAGCGGTCTGACACCTCATTACACCTGCAGGCTAGGCGCCGCCACCCGCAAACCTTCATCCTCTAAAGGGAGGTGTCAAAGCGAATGTACCATTGCACTAATGCAACACGTTACGAATGTGCCAGCATCTCTGACTTTGGAGGATGGTAAGGCGTAGGGTTGGTGTTGGTGGGGTGCGCTCACGTTTGAAGGCTAATCATGCACCGTTATTGAGGGTTATGCTTAAAAACTGTTGCTTTTGCGTGCTCTCCAGTCGGAGTTGAAAGCCGCAGGTGGGTCTGAGGGTGATGGGCGCCCACGCTGCTGACGGTTTGGCCGGTAGGCCGTCCGCCGCCTCTGCCGTCACTATAAGGTAAACCTTAAATGCTTACCATTCGTAGTAAATATTGGTGGTCTTAATGGGTAAGTATGTGACGGTGTCTGTGAAGGTGCCCTTGGAGGTGAAGAAGAGGCTTGAGGAGCTTGGCATTAAGCCTTCAGAGGTGCTGAGGAGGGCCATAGAGGAAGAATTGGAGAGAAGGGAGCTGGAGGAGATCGAGAAGGAGCTGGGTAAGCTATCCTCCGTTTTGAGCAAGTTCTCTAGGGATTTCATTGTGGAGAGCGTTAGGGAGGACAGGGAGTCGAGATGAGCTTCCTCTTTGACGCCTCCTCAATATTCGAAGCGCTAGTGGAGAGGAAGGTGAGGGCTCTACACGGGAACTACACCATAGACTTAGCCGTGTACGAGGTGGGAAACATTCTGTGGAAGAGGAGGCGCCTGCTAAAGGACGTGGACGACGAGGAAATCGCTCAACTAATCGGCTTGATTAAGAGAGTGTTAAGGTTGCTTAAAACGGTTAAAATAGACTGCCATGAGAGAGAAGTGGTTGACATCGCTGTTAGGTTTGAGGTCACATTTTACGATGCATCCTACGTCTTCGCAGCCAAAAACAATAACCTCACACTCGTTACAGAAGACGAGAAGCTTAGAAGGAAGGTAAAGGGCTACGTGGACACGCTGAGCCTAAGAGAGATTTGAGGCAGGATGAGCGCTGTCAGCGCCCCCGTCCTCCCTCAACCGTATGCGATGAGATTGTTCAGCGTTGAAGGATTGAGACTGTGAGGCAGAGGTTCGATGTGGGCTGGTGGAGGCGGCGACGTGAAGGCGCCCTTCAAGCGCTGGATGCTTCTCTCTAATTGGAGGGGTGTGGGCTCCCGTTAGCAGTAACCCTACGGGGTCCCACCCGCCAAGCACTTGATTTCCTCGACTATCTTTGGGAGTATATTCCCTGTCATGCCTTGGATAAAGTAGTCGGATACCTCTATTGTGAGTGGTGTTGGTTCGGCGTTAACCTCTATGACTACTGCAGGGTTTGGCTTTTGCTTTGCGAACCTTGGAAGGTAGGCTGCGGGGTAGACGACCGCTGAGGTCCCAGCAACGATCATGGCGTCACACTTTCTAACCTCTTCGAGGCTTTTCTTGTAGGCGTCATGCGGGATCGGCTCTCCAAAGTAGACGACATCAGACTTCAAGGGGTGGCCGCAGTCCCTGCACCGGGGAACGTCCCCTCTCCCCACAATCCCCTTAACGTCAAACTCGCTTCTTCCATACCGTTTTCCACAGTTTACGCAGCGGAGTTTGAAGGCGTTTCCATGGAATTCTATGACGTTCCTGCTTCCCGCCTTCTGGTGTAGGTTGTCAATGTTCTGGGTGATCACACACTTCAAAATCCCCATTTTCTCCAGCTCCGCCAGCGCGTAGTGCGAGGGGTTCGGCTGAACGCGCTCAAGGTCTCCAAGGGTGGAGGGCCTACTCACGGCCTCCTCCCAGTAAGCCTTCGGGTCCCTGAGGAACCTGCCGTAGACTTCGTACGCCCTCCTCTCAGCCTCAGGGTTCTTCGTCCATATCCCCGATGGACCCCTAAAATCCGGTATGCCAGACTCCGTTGAAACCCCTGCACCGGTGAAAGCCACCGCATACCTAGACCTAAGGAGAACCCTTGCAACCTCCCTGATAACTTCACCCTCAACACCCAACCCAAACCCTCCAACTACCCCTCCATCATATCGCTAATAGATAGGGTGAGCCTGAAAGCTTAAAGGGTTTCTCTTAGAATCAAATAAGCGTTTCTCCGGAAGAGATTTTAATTATCAATTAGCAAATGTAGCAAATAAGTAGTAAAAAGAAGGTGGAGAGGTGTGAGAGGGTGGCTAGTGGAAGCGTTACAGGCGGGATTGTGGGCTCGGCTCTAGGCATAATATCCTCCGTAGCAGGTTTCCTATGGGTTCTGTCATTCATAGCTTTCAATGACGCTTACAACTCTGCGGTTGCCCTGCAGTTCCTCGTATTCGACCAAGCTCATCTCACATGGGTTATGCATCAGAGCTTCTTCATGAACATCTACGTCTATGACGTGCTTGACGGATTCATCGGTGCAACCTTCATTCTAAGCATCCTGCTCGCGGTGACCATCATTCTCGTGGGAGTTGGACTCTACGGCCTCGGGAAGGCTACGGATACGGAGACGGCGGGCACCGTGGCGCTCGTATCCGGCGTAGTAAGCGGGATCTTGGCTCCAATACTACTGCTTATCGGGGCGGCTGCTGGAGAAAACACGATGACACCTCTCTCGATAGCTATACTAAGGTTTCTCCTAATAGAACCCGGCATCCTTGAAGAGGCGCCAGTGGGCCTCATTGTCCTCGCAGGCGGCGTCCCAGCAGTCAACCAACCTGCCCTCTGGCTGGGACTCGTAGTGGTCGGCTTGACCATCATATTATTCGGGGTAGTGTTCATTAAGCTCAGAGAAGGGCTACCCAGCCCAAGTTTAAGCGTAGCCATAGGAGTGCTCTCAATAATTGCAGGAATAGCCTACATGGTCTACGTGCCGGGCTCGATCATAGGATTCATCATGCTCTTCATCATATCCATACTAGAAATCGTTTTATTCGCCCAATCACGGGAGCTAACCTAACTTTAACACCGAAAACATTAGGCTTTCCTCCAACTTTTCCTCCTCATGAGCCCCACACATCCCCCTAAACTTCCACATTTTTTCAAATTAAATTTAATAAATTAGCCTTGCACCCTTTGAAGGCCGACCGTTTCCAGATCCTTTCAACGTTTTAAATTCAGTTTAAGTTCAACAAACTCCTTAAAAGGTAACCACTCTTATTTTGACTCCGAAGTAGGCGTGAATCAGTTGCCTCTAATCCCACCATGTTCCTTCAAGGAATATTTTGGTGTCTGCCTTACATCGCCTAAAATGAGAGTCAAAGCTGCTTCATCTTAAAGATTAAGGTTTTCGAGAATGTACGCTCGCCTCCTCCTCGGCAATCTCTCCTCCCTTTCTATCGTCATTAACGCTGTTTGGCAAAGCTTATAAGTTAGTTGCATTTTCCACCTATTCGTGGATCTGAAGGAGGGTGTGCCTTGTCAGAGTATGAGACCCTGATTTTGAAGAAGGAGCCGCCCTTGGCGTGGATAATCCTGAACAGGCCGAAGGCTAATGCCATAAACCAGAAGCTTATAGACGAGCTCGACAAGGCGTTAGATGAATTGTGGTTTGACAAGGATGCTCGCGTGGTTATAATCACCGGGTCTGGCGAAAGGTTCTTCTCAGCTGGAGCCGACCTCAAGGAGCCGCCGACGATCACGCTACCCCAGACACTAGGGGTTCCGCAGGTTGCCGCGATGGTCGAGACCGCAATGTACATGGCGAAGGTGACGCAGAAGATCGAGAGGTTCCCAAAGATAGTTATAGCTGCTATTAACGGTTACGCTCTGGGTGGGGGATGCGAGCTCGCCGCCGCATGCGATTTCAGGATAGCAGTTGAGGATGCTCAGATAGGTCAGCCCGAACTCCAGAGAGGGATAATCCCGGGTTGGGGTGGAACCCAGAGGCTGACACGCCTCGTAGGGCTAGCGAAGGCCAAGGAGCTCTGCCTTCTAGCTGAGCCGATAAGCGCGGAGGAAGCCTACAGGATAGGCTTGGTTAACAAGGTGGTTCCACGGGATAGGTTTGAGGAGGAGGTTAAGGCGTTCGCCATGAAGCTGGCGCAGGGACCACCCATAGCTCAGCGCGTCACGAAGTACGCCCTCAACTTTGGAGCGGAAGCTCCACTCAACACAGGACTGATACTCGAGGCAGCCCTTGCCTCTATAGCAAGCTCGAGCAAGGATGCAATGGAAGGGGTCATGGCGTTCTTGGAGAAGCGTGCACCACAGTTTAAAGGAGAATAAACACGATCCCTCTCTTTTTTCTTCAACTAGTAGGAAAAAGAACACGCTTAAGCCGTCAGACGGATGCAAAACGTTGAAAAACGTCCATAATTAGCCTCTATCCCAGAAGTTTTGACGCTTCGCTCCCACGCTTCCTTCTGTTAAAACGTAAATTGTTCCGGTTATTCGTGTTCGTTTGATGGCTAATCTATCAGTCTCAGCTCGTGCCTGCAGCATTCGTGCCCTGCAGCCCTGCACCTGGTCTCCCAGGACTCAGCGTTGAAGCCTCTAAGCTGGCAGACCTCAGTAAATATTCCATCGATGAGTATGCACAACCTTACGTTCTCCCTAATCTCTTTGGGTGCAAGTACTCCCTTGCAGAGGGGGCAACCGTAGTCCTCGTACACTATCTTCCCCTCCTCGGGGATCACGGTAACTTTGTCGAACTTTTTACCAGTATAAAAGTAGTATGCGAAATCGTAGGTTTTCGCGAACTCATAAAACTCGACAGCATGCTTCCCTACATGCTCAGCATACTTTGTAAGCATTCTCGCCCCAGCCTTTCTCCCCAAGTTCCAAAGGGCAACGGTGGCCTTCTCGGCGTCCCCCTCTCTCTCCATAAGGTACTCGAAAGTGGCGAGCAACATCGCAATAGCCGAGTCTAAATCAATCTTCTTAGCGACAACGTGCCAGGCGATTCGACCTTTTAACCCCATAAAATCATCCTCCGCAAACTCGTCCTCCATAAAGCATAAAATAAATGATTTCACCATGTTGACCCTAACAAGACGTATTCCTTCACGTTTTCAGGCTACCTGGTTATTTTTAGCTCGTGCCTGCAGCATTCGTGCCCTGCAGCCCTGCACCTGGTCTCCCAGGACTCAGCGTTGAAGCCTATGAGACGACATATTTCGGTGAAGAGCCCGTCCACTTGGATGCAGGCCCTTCCCTCCTCCCTGAACTCTTCAGGGAAGATGAAGCCCTTACACAGCGGGCAATTGTAGTCCTCAAAGATTATAAGCCCCTCTTCCGGCGACACACGTATCTTGTCAAACTTCTTACTGGAAAGAGACTCATACATCGTATCAAAAATCTTAGCGAGGCCATGCAAGTCTCCACCGTGCTTCCTGATCTTATCAGAGTACCTGACGAGGAACCTCGCCCCCGCCCTCCTCCCAACATTCCAGCCTTCCCTTATAGCCGCCGAGACGTCTCCCTCCTTCTCTAAAAGGTAGTCTATCATCGATTGAGTTATGGAAAGATATGCCTCAAGATTGATCTTCCCACTTACAGGGTAATAGTAACTCCACCCCTTCACCTCCAAACGAACCCCCCAGAGAAAAACCATTATAACCCATCTTTCTCCTAAATATAAATAAATTTTATTGTTTACAATGAGATTTCCCACCACATTGAAAGCCAAATTTAGAAGACATTCCAAGTTTGAGCATAAAGCCACGTCTATACATTAAAGCGCTAGGATTAACGGAGAAAAGACATTCCCGGCACATGCAACTTAACGCGAAAATCAACAATGAGAAGAGGCGGAACTCTCTGGAGTCTGGAAAAAGGCATTTCTAAGGGATTTTACTTAGTCAAAGATCAAGATAGTTAAATGTTGGAGTGAGTCGCCGATGACGCGTAAGTGAGATGGTTGCGTCGTTCGCTTTCCTGGCCATTTAACGCTGCGTGCTACAAGGCTACATCTCTCCTGCCTCCCTTTGACGATACATAGTGTCCGGGGTCTGACGTGTCGTTCGGGTCGAAGGCTCTCTTGATTCTGCGGAGCCACACCTGATGGTTGTTACAGTAAGGTTCAAACCAGTCGTGGAGTTCGTCCCCTGTTATGAAGAAGGGAGTTCCAAGACTGTGCTGCACGTCCGCTTCGTTACACTCCTTTAAGTAGTCTGCGAAGCCCTTACACGACTCCGGGTCTGTAGGGTCGTACACCGTTAGAACCTCTAAGTGCTGGAAGTGGCCATGCTCGAAGCTGGTAGTCCACATCCCCTCCCCTCCGTCACCCCCTATGAGCTCCTTTTCAATGTACTTAAGCTTGATGGGCCTGTTCACCTTTGCGACCCTCAACGCCATGGCGATCGTATCAATGCCCCCATGAGTGCTCTGGAAGCATGAGGTGAAGCGGAACGCCGCACTCCCCCACATATTCCTAACACCCTCAGCGTAGCTCGCCGACCTAACCTAACCACTCCCTCCTCGATCAGGTCTATGCCACCCGTCTCCCCTACCATCTCCCCCATCACCTTAACCCTGTTAGTTGAACTCCCTCTCGGTGTGGGCTGTTACAAGCACGACGATAACCTTCTGGATCTTTCCCGCGTACTCCAAAATCCTGCTTATAGCGTCGTCCCTCGTCGACGAGAACATCGTCGCAACCCCCTCAGGGGGGTGGACATCGCTATCGTAGCAACTTCAGCCCCCCAATCCTACAGTAGGCCTCTTCCATCGGTTTTCAGCCGACACGTTAATGAATAATTTTTTTAATTTTCAATGAATGATTTTTCCATACACTTTTTTTATATATTATATATGTTTTTATGGCTTATCTATTGACTTATCAATAGAACTTGACACGCAACATCTCCAAAAACCAAGTAAAATCACACGGAAATTACATCGAAAAGAAGCCGCCCACGCCCTCAACCCTGTTATTTTTCCACCTGCTGCGTGCAACCGCTTCCCCCGCTTAAACCCCCTAACAAAATTCTGAAAATCTTTGGCAACCCGGCAGAAGCCAGGAAAAGAAAGAAGAAAGAAAATTAACTTTAAGAAAATTAACTTTCAAATACTGAGCATTGAGGCGGTAAGCGGCTTAACGTCGGCTACCTTTAACCTGCTTTGGATGGTCTAGTTGCCCGCGTGGCTCCCCGCTCCCCTTTAAAACTCTGTTTTGGGAACGCATTCCCCATAAACCTCCCTTAGGACGCTGCACACTTCTCCGACCGTCGCGTACGCTTTAACAGCTTCTATGATCGCTGGCATAAGGTTCTCCTCTCCCTCACCCGCCTTCCTCCTCAGCCTTTCCAGCGCATCCCTCACTCTCCTGTTGTCCCTCTCTCTCCGCAGCTTCTCTAGGTTTTTCACCGCTTTCTCCTCTACTGAAGGGTCAACCCTGTGTACTGGAACCTTAACCTCCCCCTCCTCCCTGAACATGTTGACTCCAACTATAACTACTTCCCCCATTTCGACGTCCTTCTGGAAGCTGTACGCTTTCCTAGATATCTCCCTTTGAATGTACCCTTTTTCTATAGCTGCAACCATGCCCCCCATCTCGTCGATCTTCTCAATGTATTTTTCCGCCTCCTCCTCTATCCTGTCCGTTAAAGCCTCAACGTAGTATGATCCTCCGAGGGGGTCTATGGTGTCAGGAACCCCTGTTTCGTAAGCTATTATCTGCTGGGTTCTGAGGGCAACCTTAACCGCTTCCTCGCTTGGCAACGCTAGGGCCTCATCGTAAGAGTTCGTATGGATGGACTGAGCCCCCCCGAGAACTGCTGCCAAAGCTTGAATCGCAACCCTAACTATGTTGTTGAGAGGCTGCTGGGCTGTCAGGGTTGAGCCCGCCGTTTGAACGTGAAACCTGAGCATCATAGCCCTCTCAGTCTTCGCACCAAACCTCTCCCTCATTATCTTAGCCCAAAGCCTCCTTGCAGCCCTGAACTTAGCCACCTCCTCGAAAAAGTTGTTGTGGACGCTGAAGAAAAATGATAGCCTGCCGGCGAACCTGTCCAAGTCCAGCCCCCTCTCCAGCACTGCTTCAACATAGGCTATCCCGTTGGCTAGGGTGAAGGCGACTTCCTGTACGGCGTCAGCCCCAGCCTCCCTTATGTGATAGCCTGAGATCGAGATCGGGTTCCAAAGCGGCATGTTCTCGGCGCAGTACTCTATGACGTCCACGGTCAGCTTCATGGATGGCTTAGGAGGAAAAATGTACATTCCACGGGCAATGTACTCCTTCAATATGTCGTTCTGAACCGTCCCCCGCAGCTCGGAGGGCTTCACGCCTCTCCTCTCCGCGAGGGCAACGTACATTGCCAATATAACCGGCGTGGGAGCGTTGATCGTCATCGAGGTACTCACCTTGTCAAGGGGTATGCCATCGAAGAGAACCTCCATATCCCTCAGCGAGTCTACGACCACCCCAACCCTTCCAACCTCACCCGCCGCTAGGGGGTGGTCAGAGTCGTACCCCAACTGGGTTGGAAGGTCGAACGCCACGCTAAGCCCCGTCTGACCCTGGGAGAGAAGGTACTTAAACCTCCTGTTCGTCTCCTCAGCCGTCCCAAAGCCCGCATACTGGCGCATGGTCCAAAGGCGGCCCCTATACATCGTCGTGTAGACCCCCCGGGTGAAGGGGTACTCTCCCGGGAACCCGAGCTTCTCCAAGTAGTCTTCCTCGTGGAAGTCGAGGGGGGTGTAAAGCCTCTTCACCTCCACCCCTGATGAGGTCTCAAACCTTCCTTTCCTCTCCGGATGCTTGGCTACGGCGTCGCGAACTTTCAACTCCCACTCCTTCACCTTCCCCTCAATTCCCCTCCATCTCATGCAGGATCCTCCCTTGGAACGAATACAACCCCGTAAACCGGCTTGCCATCATCATCCGCCACTACGTCTACTACAGGCTTAACCCTCATGCCAACCCTTAAGTTTTCCCCCCGAAGCTGACCGAACCCCCTCACACCGCCGCCGAACTCGACTATGCCGAAGGCGCATTCCCCCCTTCCCCTAAGCCTTCCCGGGAGGGCACGTAGGATGGTGAACGAAATCAGCCTTCCGCTCTCAACGTCCGGATGATACTCGTCAAAGTCTTTGCCCTTACACCGGATGCACCTTGCCCTTGGAAGCTGAACCATCCCACACCTCCTACACTTAAAGTAGGTTAACTCCTTTAAAACGTCCACCCCAATCACCTCCTTTGAAGGACGTGGACTACTATGCTGTTGCCGAACCCTCCAAAATTGACGGCGAGCCCCGTCTCAGCCCCGTCAACCTGCCTCCTCCCAGCCTCCCCTCTAAGCTGCCAAGTTAACTCGACTATTTGAGCTACGCCCGTGGCGCCGAGAGGGTGACCCCTAGCCTTCAACCCCCCGCTAGGGTTTACCGGTATTCTGCCTCCAATCCACGTTTCACCTTCCTCAACGGCTTTAGCACCCTTCCCCTTCTCGAAGAGCCCCGCATCCTCCGACTCGACTATCTCTAGGATGGTGAAGGCATCGTGGAGCTCCGCCACGTCCACATCCCTCGGGGTGACCCCGGCCATGGCGTAAGCCTTCCCAGCTGCAACCCTTAAAGCGTTCAGCACCGTTGGGTCCTCTCTCTCAGCCACAGACTGCACGTCCGTAGCCTGCCCAACCCCCTTAACTAGGACAGGCGTGTCGGTGAACTCTTTAGCCGCATTAGCCGGGCACAGGACGACGGCAGCTGCCCCGTCGCTGATAGGGCATGTGTCATAGAGGCGTAAGGGATCCGCTATCACCGGCGAACGGAGCACCTCTTCGAGCGTCACCTCCTTCTGAAAGTGGGCGTATGGGTTTAAGGCCCCGTTCTTGTGGTTTTTAACGGCGACGAGCGATATGGACTCACGCTTAACCCCATACCTTTCCATGTACATCCGCATTAGGAGCCCTCCAAAGGACGGCAGGGTTGCACCGTACTTGTACTCCCTTTCAGGGTGCGTCAGCGTCGCTATTACGTCAGCAACCCTCCCGGTCGGGGTTGAAGTCATCTTTTCCCCTCCAGCCACGAGCACCATGTCGTAGAGCCCCGAGGCGACCGCTAGGAACCCCGCCTTGACCGCGGATCCGCCGCTCGCAGGCCCGTTTTCAACCCTGTCCGCAGCCGATGGTATAAGCCCAACCCTGTCTGCTAAGGCTGCGGCGACGCCGGTGACCATGTTGAACTCTCCGGAGCACATGTTCCCGACGTAGACAGCGTCAAAATCCCTTTCACAGGCGCCTGCGTCCGAGATGGCCTTGAGGGATGCTTCAACAAGGAGGTCGACCAGCGACCTTTCACTCCTTCCGAAGCGTGTCATCCCACAGCCAACCACGGCTACTTCGCGCATCACACCACCATTCATAGTAGAAAAGGAGCACCGCTTAAAAAAGATGTGTACGTGGCACGGAGGAAGGCTCGTTTACGGCCTCTCTATCAGGACTGCTGTCCCCTGCCCTCCACCGCAGCACATCGTAGCCACACCGTACCTGCCATCCATGAGTTCAAGTATCCTTGCTAGGGTTCCGGTCAGCCTTGCTCCCGTCATCCCGAGAGGGTGGCCTATGGCTATTGCTCCTCCCTTAACGTTCACCACGTCAGGGTTTAATCCGAGCTCCCTTATAGCGTAGAGGGTTACCACCGCGAATGCCTCGTTTACCTCCCAGAAGTCTATGTCGCTCACCTTCAACCCTGTCTTCTCCAGCAGTCTCCTTGAAGCCGGGACGGGTCCCTTACCCATGACGCTTGGGTCCACAGCAGCCCACGCGGCATACCTCAGGTACGCTAATGGCTCTATCCCGTACTCCTTCGCCTTCTTCTCGCTCATTAGGATCACCGCTCCAGCCCCGGCGTTTAACGGGGAGGAGTTACCAGCGGTTATGACGCCGTCGGGCTTGAATGCTGGGGGTAGGTTAGCTATCTTCTCCAGCGTGGTGTCCGGCCTGACGCTTTGATCCCTATCTATCACGGTCTTCGTCCCGTCGGCGAGCGTGACCTCAATCGGGACTAACTCGTCTTTGAAGTATCCTTCATCATAGGCTTTGGCGGCCAGCATGTGGCTTCTAAGCGACCACTCGTCCATTTCCTGCTTGCTTATCCCCGACTCCTCAGCCAGCTTCTCGGCGGTTAACCCCATGTTGAACGCTACCGTCCAGTCAAACCTTTTCTCCTGCTGCACATATTCTGGGTTAGGCGAGACGTTTGCGCCCATGGGGACATGGGTCATGTGCTCGTATCCTCCCGCAACCACGACCTCCGACACGCCCGTCACGATCTCCATTCCACCTATTCCTATGGCTGTCATGGCCGAGCCACACTGCTTTTCGACGCCTAGGGCTGGGGTCTCAATCTCCAACCCTGCTTGGAGGCTTATGAGCCTGCCGCCATAGTTGAACTGCTCACCTGACTGGTTGGCGCACCCCAGAATGCAGTGGTCTATGTCCTTCTTGTCTATCCCTGAACGCTCGACGAGCTCCCTTATGACTATGGCCATTAACGTGTCCGCACGGACGCTGTTGAAAACGTCTCTTTCAGGCTGCCTAGGTCGGGACCTAGATATAGGAGACCTGAGGTATCCAGCAATAACTACGTCCCACATGCTTATCCCTCCGAACATACCCGGCAAACCTACACTTCAACCCGTAATAACTCTTTCGAAGGAAGCCGCTTGCACTTAAGCCGTTAATGGTGAAGGCGGCTGGGCGCTGACCCACCGGAAGCTGCCGGATCCCTTACCAGAGGCAGCGAAAATTAGAAATTAAAATGTTCCATGGTGTTTAGCTGGTGACTATGACCGAGATGTACGCTGTCTTGAAGGATAAGTCTGCTCTTGGAGCGGCGATTAGGAGAGTGGACGTTCCGGGGATTGGAAGCGGCAACGTGCTAGTTAAGGTTGAGAGGGCGGCGATATGCGGCGCAGACCTACACATCTTCAACTGGGACGTGGTGGCAAGCTTCATAGGAGGATCCCTCTCATATTTGGACATGAGTTTTCCGGCGTGGGGAGGGAGAGACCGCTACAAAGGCGGATATAGGCGACTCTGCTTCGGGGAACCCGCATAGCGGATGGGGGATGCTATCAGTGTAGAACGGGGAGGATGCACATATGCAGAAACCTTAAAATTCTAGGTGTTGACGTGGACGGAGCCTTCGCCGAGTACGTTGCAGTGCCCGAGCTAAACGCGTGGAAGAATGATAAGAGCTTAAACCCGCGTATAGCAGCCTTACAGGAGCCCTGGGGTGCGCGGTCCACGCCATATATCCAAGGGATCACGTAGCCTGTAGCGGGTAAAACCGTGCTGGTCACGGGATGCGGGCCGATAGGGCTGATGGGCATAGCCGTCCTGAAGTCCGCCGCCGAGAGGGTTTTCGCAGCCGAGGTTTCAGGGTATCGGTTGAAAGAGGATCGCTAGAGCTGAGATAAGAAGGCTGAGGGCTAAAGGTCTCTACGTGCCTCCCTCCGATGTGAGGCTTACCCTTCCGCTCCATGAAGTTTCGGTTTTATCTGAGGTTAAGGTAGAAGACATTATGACGAAAAAGGTGATAACCGTTAAGCCTGAAATGAAAGTCTCGAATCTACTAGATACTATGGTGAAGTATCATCACATGGGATATCCTGTAACGGACGAGAAAGGAAACTTAATCGGTATGGTGACCTTCGAAGATCTAATGGGAGTGCCAAAGGAAAGGAGGGATAAAGTCACAGTAAAAGAGATCGCGAAGAAAAATCTGATTCTAACTTACCCTGGCGAGTCAGTTTTAGACGCTCTAAAGAAAATGGAACAATATGATATAGGAAGGCTACCAGTAGTTGACCCCGAAAACCATAAGTTTCTTCTCGGAGTTATAACGAGAAGCGATGTATTGCATGCCCTCGGAAGGTTTATCTAAAGTGCTTGGCAGAGTTCGGTTCATCCATTCACTCTGATATGTATGGAATAAGACAGATAATCCTGAGTATATCTGTACCAGTATTTCGGAACTGATGTAGCTCATTAGCTGAGATAAAGACGACGGAGCCCTTAGATATTTGGTATTCACCGTCCTCGCCGACAACAACTCCCTCCCCCTCCAAGACGAAGATTTCATGTTCCCATGGGTGGTTATGTAGGGGGCTGAATCCTCCGGGCTCAACTTCAAAGAGCCTCATTGCAAAGTTTTCTGCTCCTGTTTCCTTTGTTATTAACCACCTAATCTTTATTTTCTCTCCACCTTCAGGTTTTTCAGCTTTAACTTCACGATAATTATAGACCTTCATTTAACCGTCCTCCATGCGTCTCTACTGTTTGCTTAACGTTGAATAAAAGTTTTTACGTGAAGTTTATTAAGTT
>JAPDJY010000014.1:0-23138 GCA_029258835.1 Thermoproteota archaeon
ACAGACCTAGGTGAAGACCGGGTGTTAGAAGCCAGCTTGGCGGCGTGTTCACCCTTACAGTTACCCTACAAAGTTACCCTACATATGTTTAGGGGGATGGGAGAGGGCGAAGGGAGGCTTCTTGGAGGCGGAACCTGACTGAGGCTCGGCAAGGTGCTTGGATGGGTAGCGTACGTTATTTTTCAGCGGGCTGCCTAGGCTGTTTCTCCCTCCACTTTTTTAATGCTTTTTCAGCTAGTAGCTCTGAGTACTTCTCCCACCGGGACTCTTCTCCCTTTTTCTTTCTCCATATCCTGAAGCGGCAGGTTTCCGCCCCTGCTGGTATGGTCCACTTGAACTCGACGTCAAATTCTAACTTACTCTTCTCCCTGAGGTACCTTAACACCCCCTCCACCAAGTACCTTTGGATTCTGCAGTCGAAGGGCTTGTATATGTCTTGGTGGGGGCACCAGAGTATGTCGAAGATCGCCTCGTCCTCGCTCAGTATCTCGGGCTTCTCTATGGACGTCCACAGGATGGTGTTGACCGCCGTGGCGCAGAAGCTGGCTTTCTCGATGTCGCTCGTCCCCTCAGGGAAAACCGCGTCCTCGAACATCTGCCTCGCAGCGTCGTACCCGACCTTCCTCAGGGATTCGTTGACAACCCTCTGTCCCTCAGGCCCAAAGTTCTCCTCAACGTCCTCCATCACTTGGAGCAGAGCTTTGGCCATGAAAGCCCCCCAGATGAAGAGGGTTGCCGGGTCAAAGTCTGGCCTCCCCATCACTTCACGCCTAAACCTCTCAACGGCCTCGGCATAGGGAACACCAAACCTCGTCCCCTTCCAGTTCTCCTCTTTACGCTCACCCCTAGCGAGGATTCCCTCCTTAATCAAGCAACCACCCGGAAATAAGAGGCAGAGAAACAGCCTTTAAATGTTTCTGCCAGGCAGCTTCCCGGTGCTCCCCCATTTACTCAGATGAGGGCGCCGCACCAACCGCGCTGCCTCTCCACACCCGTCACACCAGCCAAGAACGTTGAGAGACAAAAAGAGATAGAAATGTGGATTCCCTTTAAAGAGGGGGATGATTTAAGCGGTGTTTCCTTGCCACCGTGCTTCCGTTACTAGGGCGCCTAGGCATGTCTTGCACATGCACTGAAGCATCTTAACTCGTTGGTTTGGTTACTTCTGTAGCTGCTTTATGCTTTGAAGCTCTGAGAAAACGTCTTTAAGCCCTTCATAAACCTTCCGGTAGACCTCGTAAACCTTCAAGTACACTTTGTGGCTTTCCCTTTTCGGTTCTAGGCGTTCAGATACCTCGACCATGGAAGCCGCCTGCTCGGCGCTGTACAGGCCCGACCCCACTCCGGCGAGTAAGGCGTCTCCAAACACCGTCGTCTCTGTTACCTTAGGAAGAAGGATCTTCCTTCCGGTGATGTCTGCTCTTATCTCCCTCCATATTCTGCTGTTAGCCACTCCCCCTGAAACCTTTAACTCGTCCACGTCAATTTTAAGTTCCTCTTTGACAAAGTCAAGTATTTCCTTGAGCTCGAAGGCCGTCCCCTCGATGAGAGCCCTTATAAAGTCGCTTCTGGTATGGTCGAAGTCGAGGCCGAAGACAACGGCTTTCGCCGACGGGTTGATTTCAGAGGTCACCTTCCCTACGAACAGGGGGAGAGCGAGGAGCCCGTTGGATCCTGGAGGGCTCTTCTCAGCCTCTAAGTCCATGATCTTATACGGGCTGACACCTATAACCTTGGAGGCTTCCTCTTCGAACCTTCCGAAGTTGCTTTTAAGCCACTGGAACATCTGCCCACTAGGAGGCGGGTAGAGCTCCATGATCCATAAGTCCCGGTATGGATGGCAGAAAACCGTTGCTCTGAAGTCGAAGACCGGCTTGCTAAGCACTATGTTTAGCACGCTGGCCGTTCCAGCGGACTCTAGTGCTTCCCCTGCCCTAACCGCTCCAGCCCCAACCACGCCGCCTTCCTGGTCGCCCGCGCCGGCAATAACCTTTGTTCCACGGCTGAGCCCTAACTCCGTTGCAGCCTCGCCTGTTAGTTCTCCTATCACCTCTGTGGACTCCTTAACCTCAGGCCATTTGTCTGGTGATATTCCATGCTGCTCCATTAACTCCTCAGACCACTTCCTTCTCACTATGTCAAACAGCTGGGTGTGGCCGGCTATCGACCAGTCGGTCGTGTACTCCCCTGTAAGCTTAAAGTTTATGAAGTCCTTGGGCTGCATGAACTTGTACGTTCTCTCGTATACTTCAGGGTGATGCTGTTTAAGCCAGAGAACCTTCTCAGCGGACCAAAGGTAGGTTATGGGTAAGCCGGTGATCTTTAAAACCGTGAAGAAGTCCACGTGTTCTAGGACCCACGCCTCCTGCTCCTTAGTCCTAGTATCCTGCCAGATCATACAGTTATAGAGCGGCTCCCCGTCCTTGTCTAGGGGGACCACCCCCTCCTCCATGCTGCTCACACCTATCGCTTCAATGTCCTCGGGGTTTACCCCTGAAGACGCGATAACCTCCCTGACAACCCTCTTCACGGCGTGCCACCAGTCCCTCGGGTTCTCCTCTGCCCACCCTGGCTTAGGCCTTATCACGCTGTACTCCTCAGAGCTATGGAATGCTTTAACTTTCCCCTCATCGTCGACGAGGATGGCTTTACAGTTTGTGGTTCCTATGTCTAAGCCAAGAGTGTAGACGGTCACGTTCCACCCTCCTTGAAAGCCCTCACAACCTTTCTCGTAGCAGCCACTATGTCGTCTAGGTCTTTCCTTGAGAGGGTGGGGCTGCAACCACTAATAGCCACATACCTCTCAATCACCTTTTCGGCGTTAGGGCACATTTTCCCGTAATCTATTGGCCGCCCGTACAGGGGGCATTCGAAGGGGCACTTTGTTTCACCATAAACGCTCTTCTTCAGGTAAAACTCTTGGAGGTTGTCAGGCACGTCGAAGTACCCGGAGGCTATCCCCTCAGCCCAGAGGGCGAAGACGAACGTTTTCCTGTCTACTTTAAGGGAGTCCTCAAGCCTCACCGTGTAGAGCCACCAGACGCTCCTCCCCCAAGGGGGCTCCTTGGTGATGGTTATGCCGTCGCCGTCCAGGTCGCTTAGCTCCTTGGTAAGGTACTCCGCGTTCTCCCTGCGCTTCTTGATGAACTGGTCTATTTTCCTGAGCTGCATTAGCCCTATGGCGGCAGCCACTTCACTCATCCTATAGTTATATCCCATGTAAACATACCTGTAGGCGTGGGGCTCATTAACAGGCCTGCCAAAGTTCGCTATGGAGAAGATCTTCTCTGCTAGCTCATCATCATTAGTAAGGACGAAGCCCCCCTCACCTGTAGTTATAACCTTACTTTGATGAAGGCTGAAGCATCCGACGTCGCCTATCGTCCCAACCCTCCGACCCTTATACTCTGCCCCTATGGCCTGAGCCGCATCCTCCACCAGGAAGATCCCCTTCTCCTCGGCTACCTCCCTTATGGGGTCCAAGTCGGCTGGGTGACCTGCTAAGTGTATGGGTATCACCGCCTTCGTCCTGTCTGTCACCTTACGCTTAACATCATCCGGGTCCATCATGCCCGTATCCGGGTCGACGTCCGCGAAGACGGGTATGGCATTCTGGTAGAGCACGCAGGTCGTCGCGGTGATGAAGCCTATGGGTGAAACTATGACTTCGTCCCCGGGCCCTATCCCGAGCGCTGCCAGGGCGGCGTGCAACGCGCTGGTCCCGGTGTTCGTCGCTATGGCATGCTTTACGCCGAAGTACCTCGCCAGCTCCCTCTCAAACGTCAGCGTCTCCTCCCCGTACGTTCTCACCAAGATCCTAGACCTTAAAACCTTAACCACCTCGTTTATCTCCTCCTCCCCTATGGCGGGAACGTGGATCGGTAAAACTTCCTTTCTCACGGGGGTTCCACCCTCTAAGGCAAGCCTTTCACCCATAATGCACCACCTCTACTGCCTTGCAACCTCCCTCCTTAGAGCCTCCCTCAACACCCAGGGCGATATCTCACCCGAGTCATCAAAAACAACGTCTACAACGGCTGGCTTACCGGCTTCAAAAGCCCTTTCCAGGGCGCCGTGGACGTCGCCCGGCTTCTCAACCCTCTCCCCGTAAGCTCTAAACCCCTTAGCCACCTGGGAGAAGTCTACGTCTAAGTAGTCGACTCCTATGTACCTTTCAGAGTGCTTCACCTGCTGGATCTGCTTGATCTCGGCAGTCCCCCTGTTGTTCATGACGACCACCACAACGTTTATCCCGTGTCTGACGGCGGTCTCAAGCTCCTGTATCATGGCGGCGAACCCTCCATCCCCGGTCAGGCAAACCACGCGTTTCTCGGGGGCTGCAAGCTTGGCTCCGAGGGACGCCGGGAAGCCGAAGCCAACCGTCCCGAACCCGACGGGCGTGATGAACTCGACTCCCTCCCCGGCTTGAATGTACTTTATCGACCAGAGCTGGTTGTTTCCCACGTCCGTTACAACCACGCATTCACCCTTCAGGAACGCCTTCACCTCGTCCATCAAAGCCTTCGGCGTCACACGCCCACCCTTAACAGCCCCCTTCAGCAACTCCCCCCAGAACTCCTCCCTCACCTCCCTGAGCTCCCTCAGCCTTTTCTCCCTGCCAACGGGGGGACGCCTCCCTTTAATGGACGTGATCATTTCCTCCAGGACCGCCTTGGCGTCCCCCACTATTCCAACCCTTACAGGGTAGTTTTTACCTATCTCACACGGGTCCACGTCTACGTGAATAAGGTTTCTCGGCACCGGCAGATGCCAGTCAACCGTCGATATGCCAGAGAACCTGCACCCCACTGCTAGCATGACGTCGCATCCGCTAATAAGCCTCCACCCGCTTTCCGTTAAGAGTGCTGCCGGGGCTACACCCAGCACTAGGGGGTTGTCCTCGGGCACCACCCCCTTACCGGTCAGGGTGGTTAGCACGGGTGCACCTAGAAGGCTCGCCAGCTCCAAAACTTCAGAGGATGCCTGCGACCACTTTACCCCTCCACCGGCGAGGATCACAGGTTTTTCAGCGCTTAAAAGTAGCTCCACAGCCTCCTCCACCTTCCCACGGTCCCCTCTCACCCTTCCCTCAGGCCTGTAGCGCTGAGGCGCGACGTCCTCGAACTCCACGTCCTCTAGCAGCACGTCCCTAGGCAGGTCCAGGTGCGCCGGCCCATACCTTCCACTCAGAGCAACCCTGAAAGCAGTCCTTAGGAGCTCGGGAACCCTGCCGCCGCTGGGAGCCCTGCAACTCCACTTAGTGAAGTGTCTGAAAACCGCGACCGTGTCGAACTCTTGGATTGCACCTTTATAGAGCTCTGTGGTTCTAACCTGACCTGTTAAGACGATGAGGGGGGAGGAGCTTGCGTAGGCCTCGGCGACGCCGGTCACCATGTTTGTAGCCCCAGGGCCGGCTGTCCCCAAGCACACTCCCGGGCGTCCTTTAACCCTGGCGTAGCCGTCCGCCATGTGTGCGGCAGCCTCCTCGTGCCTAACCGAGATGAGCTCCACTTCGTCCTCGTCGTAGATTGCATCGTATATGGGCTGAATGTGTCCTCCTGGAAGAGAGAAAACGTAGGGGACAGCCTCCCCCCTTAGAACTCCAACTATGGCTTTGCTTACGCTAACCACGTTAACCCCTCTTCACGCCACCCGTTGACCTCTCCTCTTTACACGCCTTCACACCAGAGGTCTCTGATAACCCTGTCCTTTCTGATCGGCTCAACCACTATGTCACCGTTTACCTCCGTTGTGCATGCAAGGCACGGCTTCCCGTTCACTCTAACCATGCACCTCTTGCAGAAGCCCAGATGGCAGTTGACGATGAACGCGAGGCTTGGATCCAGCTTCTCCCTAATGTAGAGCAGGCAGTTCATCACGCTCATAGCCCCCTCTAAAGGAACCTCGTATGTTTCGTAGCGCGGCTCCTCGTCCTCTTCAGGGTTAAACCTGAAGCATTTAACCTTCACAACCTTCACGCCGCCCAAAGAGCCCCTCCTCCACCTAGTCCCTTTTCAGCGAGGCCGTCGCCACGCCTATAGCCTCCTGATACGTCAGCCTCCCGCTGGGAAGCGGAACCCTGGTGACAACCGGCTTCTCAAACCATACTTCACACTCGCCATCCCTCATCCTCACAACGATGTTCTTAAGCCAGTTATCGTTGTCCGTGTAGGGGCAGTCCCTACGGTAAAACTCCCCTCTACTCTCCTCACGGATAAGCGACGACCTGGCCGAGAGGTAAAGGCATGTCAGCATGTTCCTCAACTCAAGCGACCTAGCCCATTCATAGTTCAGCACCCGGGTCTTCGTGGATGAAACATAGAGCTCCTCCACGTCGCGTTTAAGCATCCTTTCCAGCTCGGAGACGGCCTCCCTCAAGGCGGCGCCATCCTTAATCACGCCAAGCTTCCCCCCTGAAACAGCGTGCATCCTGCCTTGAAGCTCGTTCGGCGTAACCCCTCCACCCCTCTCGAGGGGCTTAAACACGCGCTTCAGGATGGCTTCCACCTGCCCTGCGTCCACGTCGGCGTAGTCCACCTTCTCCACGTACTCCGATGCAACCTCCCCTGCAAGCTTACCCTGGGCTCCAGCCTCGGTGCACGCCGACGCCACCCGGGCTGCACCCCAGAGGCCGCCCGAGCACTCGCCTGCCGCGAAAAGCCCTGGTATGCTCGTCTCCGTCCTCTCGTTAACCTTAATCCCCCCACACATGTAGTGGGCTGCGTTGCCAACCTCGATATCCTCCGTTTTACACCTCTCAAGTAGCTGGGGGAGTAGCGTGGTGAACTCGTAGCGCGTCTCCCTCAGCTCCTCCCTAACCCTCTTCTTAACCGCTTGAACTATGAAGTCTATTGTTTCAGCGCCGAGATGCCTTAGGGAGAAGAACACTCCCCCATGCGGCCCACCCCTCCCAGCCTCAACCTCAAGCTCCGAGGCTATGGAAACTATCTCCTTAGTGCTCTGCTCAAGGTTCCTTGGGTCATACCTCTCCATGAACCGTTCACCCTTACTGTTCAGGAGCCGGATCACCCGTCCAACCTCGAGGCTGCTGAAGACGTAGAGGCAGATGCTCCCCCGATCCTTAGGAGGCCACACGAGGGTTAAGGGGCAGAACTGAACCATCTCCATCGATATGAGCTCTGCACCAGCCCGGTAGGCCATCGCCACCCCGTCACCCGTCAGGTCACTGGGGGCCGTGTTGAACGGGTATGCAGCCTGCCACCCTCCGGTTGCAAGGATTACAGCCTTACTCCTGATCAGAACCGTTTCACCCTTCTTCATATCCAGCGCCACCGCGCCGGCCACCCGCCCGCCACTAGTCAGCAGGTCGACGACCATCGTATCCTCCATTACAGGTATCCCCAGCTCCCTAACCCTCCTCCTTATGGCCTTAACCCACAGCACCCCTGAAGTCGTCACCCCCCGCGCCATTTCCTCGGCGTGAGCGGACTCATACCCGTAAACCCTCATACCCCAGTCCAAAAGGTCCTTGAGGCTTTTCGGAGCGTACTCCACGTATTTCTCAACCATCTTCTGGTTGCTGAGGTAGAGCCCCTCCCTAACTATGTCCTCGACGAACCTTTCAGGGCTGTCCCTGTCGTCCCCGGGGAAGCCGAGCGCCTTAGCGCTCTGCCCGTCAACGTTGAAGTCAGCCCCAGCCATCTGGGAGGCGCCGCACTGGCTGATCCTACCCTTCGCCACCACCAGGACGTCGACGCCGCGGCTTCGGGCCTCGACCGCCGCGTGCCCCCCAGCCCCCTCGCTTCCAACAACCAGCAAGTCGACCTTCAGAGACCTGTCACACATCCCTTCAGCTTCACCCATTAAACCACCCCGACGGCTACCCGGGCTGCTTCCCGGGGGCTAGGTACCTGAGGAGGCAGCGCTTATCCCCCTTAGTCATGTTTTCAGGCACCTCCAGCACCAGGCTTGGATTGTACCCTCTCAGGACGGCTTTGTCTATGTGCTCGCAGTATATGCTCCCGTACTCCTCCTTCCCCCAGTCGCGGCACCCCTTGGCGAAGGGGCACTCCGTCACCGTTATCTCAACATCCCCGTCCACTATGTTCACCGAGTAGGTGAGGTTGCCTCTGCTGTCGAAGTCGCTGTAGATGAAGAAGTTTTTCAGGTCTAACGGCTTGCCGAGCGACTTCACCAGCTCGGCGATCCTCCTCCCTCTCTCCTCGCCGAACCGCTTCACAGCTTCGGCGACGGCGTCTCTCCCCTCGTCTCCAAACCTCGATATGACCTCCTCAGCTAGGGTGCAGAACATCTGGGCGAAGAGGGAGAAGAGGTGCGTCTTGTACCGGTTTCCAACCTCCTCCATCTTCTTAGCTACTTCAAGAAGGTCGTTTAAAGTAAATTTTTCCTCTCCCGTTTCCACCACCTCTCCTCCTAGCATTAAACAAGGTAACCATAGGGCACCCCCACTTATTTAACCTTCGATTTAGCCTTCACACAGCCAACGTGAAAGGTAGGTTAAGGCACGTGGCAGCAGAGCATTCCGCTGGCTCTACTTGCCCTAAATGCGGCGTAAACCGCGCTTACGCTTGAAAAATAACCAACCCCAACTCGACAAGGCATCAACACCCAACACGGGGAACAGCCGGCAAACCCACACTAACCCTCCCAACCACCCTCACCAGCACAACCACCACACGCCACAAGCCGCACATCACCATCTCCATTTCCATTCAAATTTTGTTTACCAACTTAACATAGCCCCACAGCCAAGGAGGAGCCTAATAAGCCCTTGCCGTTCCCTTTCCATCAGGTTTTACTTATTTTCTGAAGGAAAAGCAAAAACTCTCTTGAAAAAGTCCTCGATGAAGGTTGCCGCTCCCTCTTCATCGGGTTTTGTTTGTTTTCCGGGTTGCTTTTGCTTTTTTGGTTTTTGGTTCTGTTAACTTATTATTGGTGTAACGTTCCGGTGGATGAACGAAGTTGCCGAACGCAATTTGGGGGAATCTTTGATCCCTTTTATCCGCTGTTAGGCGTCCGAAGGGCAAATTTCTTTGAAAGAAATTTCGAGTTTTCGAGGGTTCGCGAAATTTTACATGTTTAGTGCAGCGAAATCACTTTCCGGCCTTGCAATATCTTTTGATCGGGCACTCTTCGCATTTGGGATTCTGCGACCTGCAAATTCGTCTTCCAAATTCTATCAGTATCAGATGGGTTTTCGTTCTTTGTTCTGGTGGTATCTCGGATTCAAGTTTCGCTCTCAAATTCTCGTAGTCATCTTTTTCATCGGCTACCCCCAACCTTTTCATTATTCTGAAAATGTGAACGTCAACTGGTAGAACTTGTTCTCCCCTGACCGCCATTAGGAAGACATCCGCGGTTTTCGGCCCAATACCCTTTATTGCTATCAGTTTTTTCTTTGCCTCGTCATAGGGAAGATTCAATATTTTGTTTAGGTTTCCACCGTATTTTTCAACCAAATCTTTGGCGATATTTTTGATTCTTCCGGCTCTGACCCTATATAAACCCGCCGGTTTAATAACTTCTTCGATCTCTTTCGAGCTTGCCTTTGCCACATCTTCGATGCTATTAAACCTCTCAGCAAATCTTTCGGTGGCAGTTTTCACATTTTTCCAGTACGTTCGCTGGGAAAGGATTATGCCAACCAGCGTTTCGAATGGAGTATACCTTTCCCACCACTCGTTAATTTCGTATTTCTCCGATAGAATCTCCACTATTTTTCGAAGTTTTGCCTTCATGGCTCATCACTCGGCAACGCTTACTTTGCAAATGTATCTCATTTTACATTGCGCGCACCCCTTTTTTCCCCGAACTGGTTCACAACCATTATCGCCAGGAAGCCGGTTAGACCTATTCCGCCGAGCACTAAAAATTCCCAGTGCAGAAACGTCGCAATGGGAATGGCAACGGTTGGAATAACTGTCAATAAACCCCAAGTTAAGCCAGCAAGTTTCATTCCGAGTTCGTAATTGCCCGACTCCCCCTTGAACAGATGCGAACTCAATTTACCCCAGCCCGTGCCACATAACTTGTTGTAGTAATAGCAATGCGTGCATAGATGTTTCCTCAAAACGAATCCCAACATTATGACGGCAAATGGCGGATAAACAATGGAAATTACCGGTAATCCGGCAAATCTCGATGCAGACATACCGTAAGCGGCGAATCCAAACCAGAGCAGTAGCAGAACATTTGTTAAAACAATTGCTGCCTTTGGATAATTCTCCAACCCCTTTTTCGTATAATCTTTGTTTTTCCACGCTTCACACATCCTTCCTCTCTTCCATATTATAAGCACATATTAAATAATAAATTATCCAACCCTTGAACTCCCCCCATCTTTCCGTGAATTTTCTAACGGTGTCTCCGGATTGAAGTTTTCCGTCAAAGTAGAAATATGAAACCGCTTTTCTGGCTCCGAGGTCGTCGGGAACGCAGAGATCCATTCTTCCCAACGTCGTTATCAATATCAGCTCGGCAGTCCACCTTCCAATTCCCTTAAACTTCATCAACTCTTCAATAGCTTCTTCGTTGTTCATCTTCCTGATTTTCTCCAAATCGTATCCATCGGCAACTTTCAGCGCGAGTTCTTTAATGTATCTGGATTTCTGACGGGACAACTTACACTTTCTCAATTCGTTCTCATCCGCACTTGCCAATGCTCGTGGTGAAGGAAAATCATAATATGGTTCGCCATTAATTTCTATTTTCTCTCCAAATCTCCTGACCAATGCCCCGGTTATGACATAGGCAACTTGCAAAGAAATCTGCTGCTGGATTATTACTCTAATCGCTCCCTCAAATATGCTCGCCCCGATTCCCGGAGGCCTCAAACCGTAAAGTTCGTTCTTCACCCTATGAAGTATTTTGTCTTGATCCATGAAATTATATAATCTACCAAGATCATCCCTTAGTCTAAAAATATCCGCTATTTTATCCGACAGATATCTCTTCTCTTTCGCATCGAGTTTGGAGGATGCGTTAACCCGCAACTTTGGCTTTTCTACGGTGCCAACGGAAGTGATCTTTACCGGAACCAATCTATCTCCAATTTTGAAAACCCTTCTCCAGATGCCATCTTTATAGATTTCTGGCTGCGGGTCCCTGGACGAAGAATAAAATTTCCATTGCAGATCAAAATTATAAGGTGGGGTTGGTAGGAGTTCGAATGAAGCTTTATCCATGATGACCACTTAAATTCAATTTATTTAATAATTTTTTCACACACCGCGTCAAATCAAAGTTTGAAAATAGCGAACCCTCGAAAAACTACGCCTAACGCGTATTCCACGCACTTTTATTCGTATAATCTCTCAAATGGGAGTTAAAACGAAATTTTATAAAGCCAAAATTCATACGACTCCCTATGGACTTGAATGTTAAAAGCTTACGCCGCAGGAACGATATGAGTTGATAGGAAGCTCATAGGAGAAATAAAGCTGAGGAGGTGTTCTCAGCAATTAGGCAAAGCTTACATCCCGGTTGTGGAAGGGTTTAAAATCTGGGAAAACGCCGAGAGAATTCTTGCTTTCTTATCAAAGCAGATCAGCCGTGAGAGGTGCTTACTTTGCTTTGAAGCCCTTCTATGAAAACGTGCTTAATGAGAAATTCGATGTGAAGCCGCCATTGGCTAGGAAGAGCCTGAGGCTACCATTGGTATTAAGCATATGAAATGTGCAGAATGGTTGAAGTAGCTACAGACATTAAGGTACAAGCTTGTTTGATGTTTCTTCGCTACGCCGGCCTCCGCTTGGATGAGGTTAGAAATCTGAAATGGCGGGACATAGACTAGAACTAGATTTATAGGGTATCATTCATGTTAAAACAGCTAAAGGGGAAAGGAGAAGGTTGTGCTCCTAATTCCAAAATAAAGACTAAACTAAATTTATGGTGCTAATGAAAAGGTCTGGTTTTCACGTCACGAAGAGGTAGAAAATACAAAGTAAGAGGACAATTCAGCAAATAGTGGAGAAATAGCCAAGATATGCAGATGGTTGGTTCGTTTACTATAACTTCTTGAGGCCTCATCTGGGCAAGGTAAAACACCCGCTGAAGCTTGCGGAATTGATTTGAACATAGGAAAATGGTTGGGAAGATCTGATAAGAGAGGCTACTTATTATCAAACCAAGTTGGACAGGGATTGTTTCCACGGAGGCGGGAATGCAAGTTCAATGATTTTTATTTTTCATCTTCACCAACGACAAGTTAACAGAGACCTTTTTCTGTTTTCTTTTGGGTGTTTTCGGTGTTTTTTCGACGTTTGTCGAGCTCTGAAAGGTATATATGTGATTGTTGTTTTCGCAATGGACGGGAGGTGTGATAAGAGTTTATTTCTGTTTTCCTTTTCTCGGTTTTATGAGGGTTTGTTTTTCTTTTTAGTTATTTTCTTCCTTGCTTGCATAATTTGTGCAGTGCGTGATAGGATGAATGTTTCCTTGTTTCCGTGGTTGATTTTTGGTTGGTTTAGGGTTTAGAAGGTAGTAATGTTTTTATATTACTGGTTGGTATTACCACTGGGTGGTTACATGGGTTATGTTACCGTTTCGGCTAAGATTGATAGGGAGCTTTATGAGAAGGTGAAGAGGTTGGGGGTTCCTGTCAGTAGGGTTATTAGGAGGGCGTTGGAGGAGGAGGTTAGGGTGAGGGAGGAGGAGGAAGTTAGGGGGGCGTTGGGTAGGGCGCAGGAGATCTTGAGGAAGATTCCTTCTGAGGAGATGGTTGGCGTTGTGAGGGCTGGACGTGAGGAGAGATGAGGCTGGTTTTTGACACTTCAGCGCTGTTGAACATGGTTAGGTTTCTCGGTTCAGACGCTGTGGACTACCTTAGAGGAGGCTATATTCTGACGCTTACTCCCTACGAGGTCGGCAACGCGTTATGGAAGGAGGCGGCACTGCTGGGCAGGATATCCGTTGAGGAAGCGTTATCGCTGCTGGACTACGTCGCCAGCGTATATAAGCTTTTGAGCATTACCGCTCCACGCGACGCCTTGTTAACCTTAAAGCTGGCTTACGAGCTGAACGTAACGTACTATGACGCCTCATACATAGTTGCGTCGCATGAGTTAAACGTTGGGCTGGTAACCGACGACGAGAAGCTGAAAAGAAAAATTCATGAGAAGATGGGGGTTCTCACCAGAGTCCTCGGTAAAAGCGTAACCGTATACTCGACGAGGGAGCTAATAGAAAGCTATGGGCAGCCAGGCAGCACCTGCTAAGCTACTGCTCGACGAGGCGCTAAAAACGTTAGGAGTTAACTGGTGAAATGCTTAAGCTGATTGATTGTTTTCGGTGCTTAGTGGTGGCTGCCTCCTTCGCTTTGAAGAGGGGTTCAAGCGGTGGGATGCTGCTTGAGCCCGGGAGGGGCGGCTTTTTAAGGGGGGCTTTGGTGGGTGTGTGGTTGGCGTTGGGTGGACGGTAACCTTTAAATTCTCGCCTTTACGCTTCGTTTTCTGGTGGTTTGGTTGGCTAGGTTTCTTGTTGTGAATAGGAAGGATAATGTTGCCGTCGCCGTTTCGGATATACCGGCGGGGACTAAGGTTACTGTTGACGTTGGCGAGGGGAGCGTGGAGGTTGAGGTTAAGGATGACATACCCTTCGGGCACAAGTTTGCCCTTAGGGACATAAACGTTGGGGAGGCTGTCGTCAAGTATGGGGAGGTCATCGGCGTGGCGAGCAAGCCTATAAAGGCGGGGGAACACGTGCACGTGCACAACGTGGTTAGCACCTTCGTCTGGAAGTCCATGAAGGAGGGTGGAAGGGTTGAGCGAGCTTGAGTTTATGGGTTACAGGAGGAGGGATGGAAGCGTCGGCGTGAGGAACCACCTGCTCGTTGTTTCAACGGTTGCCTGCGCTAACCACGTTGCTAGGAGGATTGCCGAGCAGGTTGAGGGGGCTGTTTCCGTCACCCACCCCTACGGCTGTGGACACATAGGCGAGGACTTCTTAAGGGTTTTGGGGGTTCTCTCGGGTTTGGGCAGAAACCCTAATGTTTCAGGGGTTCTCGTCGTGGGGTTAGGGTGCGAGAACATGTCGGCGAGCATAGTTGCCGGTGAAATCGCTAAGTCAGGTAAACCAGTAGAGCAAATCAACATTCAAGATGAGGGAGGAAGCCTGAAGGCGATCCAGAGGGGAGGAGAAATACTCCTTGACATGGCTGACGAGCTGCTGAGCGTGGAAAGGGAGCCGTGCGGCCTGAGCGAGCTGGTGCTTGGAACAGAGTGCGGCGGCTCCGACGCCACCTCAGGGCTAGCCTCAAACCCGGCCGTAGGGGTTGTAGCGGACATGGTTGTTGACGCCGGCGGAACGGTAATTCTCCCGGAGTCCTCCGAGTGGATAGGGGCTGAGCACATCCTGGCCTCACGGGCTGTTAACGATGACGTGGCGAGGAAATGCTACGAGGTCGTGGATTACTATGTTAAGAGGGCGATGGAGATGGGCATAGACTTCCGGGGTGCTCAGCCTACACCGGGTAACATCGCAGGGGGGATAACAACCATAGAGGAGAAGTCCCTCGGAGCCATCTGTAAGGCTGGAAGCAGGCCTGTGCAGGGCGTCCTCGGCTACGGTGAGAAGCCGAAGGGGAAGGGGCTGCACCTTATGGATGAGCCGGGCTTCGACGTCGAATCCATAACGGGCCTCGCCGCGGCGGGGTGCCAGCTGATCCTCTTCACCACCGGTAGGGGGACGCCCGTCGGGAGCCCGGTGTCACCCGTCATAAAGGTGACAGCTAACAGGGAGACCTTCAACAAGATGCGCTGCGACATAGACGTGGACGTGAGCTCCATACTCGAAGGCGAAGAAACGATAGAGGAAGCTGGAAGGAGGATCCTGAGAGAGCTCTTAATGGTTGCGTCGGGTAAACCCACGAAGTCAGAGCTCATAGGAAACAGGGAGGTCGCAATATTAAGGGTGGCGAAGCGCATGTTCTAGGAAGCCGCAAGGGAGAAGCTGGTGAACGCGGCGTTGCAGCGTGGCGACGACTGGCTTCTTAAGGTGGGAGGCGGCTAAGCGTAAGTTAAGCAGGATGGTGGAGGATTCCTCCACTTAATCCCTCATGCAGGACCACGGAAAACTCCGAGAAGGCTGGTCGAAGCATCGTTCCCCCGCCATCGATGAAACCGGGAGGAGAAAACGTGCAGTCTTGACGTTATCCGCCGTTCAAGTAGTTGTAGATCTTTTAACTCTAACTTTCAACCTGCATGCTTCAGGCGCATAGTCGGCTTCAAAACCAGCATCAAGCCTCCTCCAGTACTTTTTTGATCGGTGACGCATGCAAATGTAAACGTCGATGGTCAACCCTACCGTGGAGCCAGGAAACAGTTAACGACTTAGCCAGTCCATTCATTATTCCTTCACTTATTCTCCAACTAGCAAGTAGTTTTGAATGGGGTTGAAATGCTAAGTCAGTCTACGCCTCGCCAACCATCGTTTTCTTCGTCTCTGCTGGGGAAGCTTACATATTCGCATCATCTTATGCGTGCGGGTTGGAAAGCCTTTTAACCCTTCATTTTCATGGTATTTTCCTGGGGTTCCGTTGAAGTGGCGTAGTCACATTGCGATAGCTAAAGCCCTGGCGGATAGGCTTGGCTTGGACGAGCGCTCGGGTAAGGCTTTGTCTGATGGCTCAATAGACCCTGACAGGTACCCTGACTCCATTATTCGGGTTGGCAGAAGAGGGAGAGTCTACGCGTCCCGCGCCCCCCACCATAATCCGAGCATTAGGATAGTTATGAGGCACGTTTGGAATGCGAGGATGGCGTATTTAAAGGGGGATCGTGTCCGTGCGGCGAGAAGCCTGGGAAGGGCCCTCCACTACGTTCAAGACAAGAGCCTGTCTAAGGGATTCCTGGGGTTATCCCACGGCTCAAGGGAGGACGAAGTCGCCCTTCAAAAGGTTCCCCTTGAAGCAATCGATGACGGGATTTCATCGGCAGTCTGCTCCCCCCACTACGTTGAAAAAGTTATCAGGGAGGTTAAGCCTCAGAAGGAGGTAAGGGAGGTTATGAGGGAGGCATGCTGGGCGTCGGCCGCAATAGCTAAGGCTGTGCTTGGAATGAGAGATCCTCCCAAGGAGCTGCCATCCGCGTTGAGACACGCCAAAGAGAGATATTGGAAAAGAACGATTCCTCTAGCCGCTACGGCGTCAATGGCATTCCTGCTGGCGGCGGCCATAACACGAAACCTCCTCCTAGCTCTAGGAGTCCTGTCAGGATACGTAATCCAGCTACTAGACAGAAAATACCATTACTTAAAGAAGGAAGCTAAATGGTTCGGCATCAGCTAAAGCATGCATCGCGGAGGGAAACGCCACACGCGAAAGAAGGAAGAGAAAACCCTCAATCCACCCTCCACGGTGAGAACAACATTCTCATCAGCCGCTCACCCAGAGATCAACCATGAAACATTAAGGGTAAACCAACACATCCTCCACCCGGCATCCACCATTCCACGCCGGGAAACAACCCCCACATCACTGGAAACACTACAAGACGTAGCCCTCCGGACGCCAGCAGTTACAAGCAACCACGAAGCCCCACCCAAGCCTCCCAACACCCATCCCCCCACCAACGTTACCCATACACTTCACGCAAAACGGTGAAGGAAGCGTGCAGGATCATACACGTGTAAAAAGATTTCCCCGGCTTCAACCGCGTCACCGCTACAAACTCTGGAGGAATATAGAGAAATATTGTGGGGTGGTTTGGGTGGAGTTCTCTTTTAGGGGGATGCCTTAAGGTGGGTTATGAGGGTTGTGGCTAGGAGGGGGTTAAACGGGGAGGGTGGTTTTTCGTTTGGATGTGTTAAACTGTGAGCGGTTTGATTTCTTGGGGGTGTTGGGCTTGTCTGGCTTCGGCGTCTGTGTACGCTGCCAGTAAATGAGAGCTGGTGTTCATGTTCTGGCTGGGAGTCTTCGTGGGCTTTGGCGCTTGCACTTAGGTTGCACTTGCCACTGCGTGCTCCACTTTAGAGTGGTTGTATCGTATTTCTGCCATTGTTGAAGCCTTTAGTATGAAGGGTTTTTCATGGTTTCGCTGGTTTTAACTTCACGGGGGCTTGGAGGCCGGTTTCCCTCCATGTACGTTTAAGCGGGAGGGCCTTCTCACCTGATTTAAATTACGCAAAAGGCATGGTGTACTTTTGCATGTCTGATATCGTAGCCTTAAAACCTCGTAGAGGGAGAGGCTTGTTATTCTACATGTCTTAAAACGTGGAGGCTTTAATAGAAAAATATTAAATGGTTTGTTTGACTATAAAGAATATAAATGTGTGAATTGGAGTAGCTTTTCATAACGGAGAGATGGGATGGGAAAACATGAGGGGTAGGCTGATGCTGGCGGTCGTTACGGTGCTGCTTCTAGTAGCGCCACTCGCGCTCGTAAGCGTTAACTCCTCCCTCACTTCACCCTTCGCCGCCTCGACCTGGACGGAGAGATCGCCGGCCACCGCTCAGGACGATGGTAACGGAGGGGGAGAAAACTATGTTTCCTTTGCAAGCCTGCACGTTTACCCGTCAGCCATAGAGAATAAGACAACGGTTGTGTACTCGGAGAACTTCGAGGGCTTCCCGCTGGGAGAAGTCTCAAACATCACCAAGGATTGTGGTTGGGCTTCACTAAGGCTCTCGATCCACTCGATGAAGGAAGGGTTAAACGCGTCCGCCCCAAGCTACCTGTCGACGTTCCTAGCTAACCCGATCAGGGGGCCAATACCAGGACACCCAGACCATATAAAAGGGCCGCCGGACGTCTACTACTACTCATTCTTCTACCAGTTCTCGCAGATGCTGGTTAACATGATTTCCCCCCACTTTAACACTAGTTCTGGGATTATCATAGTAGGCCACCCCTCCGACTCAAACTGGTGTAACGAGACTGCAAGGGGGATCTTTGAAAACGTTTCAGCGGGGGCGAGGGATGCAGGCATACTCCTTGAGATAGTTGACAGCGATGTCCTCACGTTCACGGACGCGAAGGGAGGAACCCAGGTCCTGAGCTACGTGATCTTCACAGCCTTCAACGACTCGGAGACGATAATAGACGTTATGTCACAGCAGTGGGAAGAGGGACCACCAGATAAAGTGCTTCAAGCCAAGGAGAAGTACCTCATGATAAGCAGCGAGTGGCATGGAAAGTGGGAGTCGTCAGGCGAGATGGGAGCGGTGATCGAGGGGGGTGTGAAGCGGTACGGAGACCTCTACACGGTTAGCTTAAGGGACATCATTGGAGCGCCGTCGGATGCTCAAAACTTAGAGTTCGAGTATGAAACATACGTGGTCTTCCACCTCCCCATGAACGTTAAGGAAATAAGCTACACACCCCCGGAAAGGCAGTCGTGGCTCTACCCCTACCTCCTGGTGATAAACGCCACGGAGCCAGCCTCAGACTACGCTGTAACGTACACGGTCTCAGCCGGGAACCCGCTCATAGTCGTAGATTATGACATGACGAACTGGAATATGACTGCTGGCGAGACGGAGAACATAACGTTAACCGTGAGAAACGTTGGGGATGCCACAGCCTACAACGTGTGCCTGTACCTTGAAAGCCAGAACGACACGGCTGTGTACTTCACGGACGGGCCACCGGACGAAAAATACCACTTCAACACCACGATAGGTAACATGAACGCTGGCAGCAGCGTCACAGTAGAGGTGAACGTTACGGCGAACAACACCGGGATGAGCCACATACTAGTGGTCTCCGCCTACGCGTCATCAGACAAAGACAACGCAACACCATACCTTTCAGCGGTGTACTTCCCATGCTGGGTTGAGGCAGGAGACGTGCCGCTCCTAGTGATCACAGCAAACTTCTCAGACTGGATCCTAGACGCTGGCCAAGAGTTCACGGTCAGGTACACGGTGAGGAACGTCGGCGACTACGACGCGTCCAACGTGACCGTCTCACCAACCCCATTCGGCCCAGTCACCTCGTGCAACGTAACCCTAGGATCATACGATGAGCCATTAAAGCTAATGCTGGGCGACATAGCGGCGCATGGAAGCGTCACGGCTGAAGTCAACATGACGCTTGAGACGATAGTCGCCGAGCGGGGGACGCCGGTCACCCCAGCCGTAATCCTCTTCACAGGCGACGGTAAGATAACGGACCCCAACCCTCAGGGAGAGGGGCTTGGGCCAATATCCCGGATCCTGCAGAGCGCTTACTGTCCACCCATGCCCAGACCCAGCACGTCCCTGTTCCTAGAAGTTGAAAGGTGGCCTAAAGCGTTCACGGTACCTGCAGGAGGGGAAGTGCTTATAGGGGTTAAGGTTAGGAATAGGGGCACTACCACGGTTAACGTGTCGGTTCTAGACATGTTCCCAGGTGAGGCGTTCACCCTTGTCGAGGGGGACTACGAAGCAAACCTAACGCTGGCCAGCGGCTCGTCGACAGCTATAGTTTACGTAGTCAAGGCGAAGAGGGACGTGTCGATAAGGCTGCCTGTGGCAACGGTCTCGGTAAGCTACTACAGGTACCCGTACACGTCCGTCATCCTCATAGGTGCACCTGTTGAGCCTCCCTCAGGCATGAGCGTCGAGCTCCCCGCAGGAAACAACACGGTAGACGCAAGCACCGAGGCAGGGGTCTCGATAAACATTCAAACATCTAAACCCGTCAAGGTGACCATAGAAGGACTGGAGGAGAACCCTGGAGGACCTCCTCCAGAGGGATTCCAGATAATCGGGAGAGTGATATCCATAGAGGTTGACGACCCCAGCGCCGTCGAGCTAGTGGTAGTGTTCATAAAGTATAATCAGACGTACCTTGACGAGCACGGCATAGACGAGCACTCGCTCAAGGTGAGCTTCTGGAACGAGACAAGCCAGCAATGGGAGTTCCTGGACACCGCGATAGACGCTGAGAACGACGTGGCAATAGGCTACTCAGGCCACCTCACCTACTTCGCCATAATAGGATCGGTCAGGCAGCCATCCTACCTCCCCCTCGTACTACTAGCATATCTCTACACGTCCCAGAGCCAGACGGGCATCCTAATGATTGGAGGAGCCATAGCCCTAGTGGTGGCAGCAGGCGGAGCGACTGTGTGGATAAGGAGAAGGCGCAGCCAGCAAGTATAACCCATCCACTCCTCTCTTTTTCCCCTCCATCCACGCGTCCTGTAGCCATGTTAAGATCCCGGTGAGTGTGAAGGAGAGTTGACGTATGAAGGATAGGAGGAAGGTTGCAGCTGCCATCCTCATAGTCCTAGCAGCTTCCCTGGGGCTGATTTTTGCCGTCCAGGCGAAGATAGCCAATGAGAGAGTTGAATGGCTCATGCAGCTCCTAGCCCTGTCCACTTCCGGGCGGGAGGAAGGCGGCGAGTACTGGCTTAGCATGTCAGACGAGGAGCTTAACTCAATCCTCACGGTGAAGTACGTTGACGAGGCTGACTGGACGGAGGAGGAAACACCCGAGGAGCTTAAGGAGCCAAGGGTGAACCTTCCCTCAACGAACATCACATCCATCAGCCTGGGGGTTAAGGGAGAGTACCTCTACATCAAGGTTGAATTCGAAGGGGTGATACCGGGGCAGCCTCCAAAAACGGAGGAGGGAGGCTACGTTCTAACGTGGACGTTCACCATACTGATGGACGTCGACAACGACACCAGCACGGGGTGGCATGGCATAGACGTGCTGGTTGGAGCCGTTAAAAGGTACAACAGCGATGAGGGGTTCGGCCACGGAATGGTCTACAACGTGCCGAGCATACCCGACGAGGAGGAAGCAATGCAGCAAGCTGACGAGCTGCTCCTCCGCTACAAGGGCGGGCTAGGATACAACTACGTCGTCCTCGAAGTCCCCATGGAGAAGGCCGGCCTACAGCCAGGCCAGACGGTGATAGTGGACATCCACGCCGAAGCCGAAAGCGAAGAGTTCCACCACTACACGTTCGACGCCTTAACAGCACACAACGCAACCTACAGCGGCCCTGACCACCCAGCAGGCTACGTCCAGCAAATAGTAATACCAACAGGATAACATTAGGATGGCAGGCATTCACCCTCCACCCTTTTTTACTCTTTTTACTGGTTCCCCCTCGTCCGGCTCTGTGTTGCAAATAGAAACAAAAATATACTGCCTCGTAAAAATTATCAGTGAACTTTTTATGTGGGGTGGCCGTGTTGACGGAGGCGTCGGCTAAGCCTGCTAGGAGGAACGCTGGCATGGCAGGCCGACGCCCGCTACTTCTCAAGCCCTCGAGGGCCCTTATCGCGGGGGTTCTGCTCGAGGGGCCACTCCACGTGCGGGGGATAGCAAGGCTGACCGGGTTAAACCCCTCAACGATTTCGAGAATCCTGAGGAAGATGGAGGGTGAGGGGCTGGTGGTCAGCCGGGTGGAGGGTAAGCGTCGGGTTTACGAGATGAGTGATGAAGGGAGACGCGAGCTCGCATTTGCCGTTTACGAGCTCGACCTGGCATTTTCCATTCAGGGAACGGTTAGGAGCGTTCTCGGCGTTCCCAAGAACACTTTGCCCGCCGGCTGCCTGCAGGTGGTTGAAGCCGGGTGGTAGCCTTGTGCGACCTTTTAGCGATATGTTTCAGTAAGCCTGTGACCGCTTCCTTCTCCCTCACGGGGTTCAGGGCGAGAAGTGAACATAACTGGGATGGGTGGGGTGTTGCATGGTACCCTGACAGGGCGGTTCAGGTCATCAAGGAGCCAGTTAGCGCCGGTGAAAGCAGGCTTTTTTCAGCCTTACTAGGGGATGTGGAGGTGAGGTCTGAGATCTTCATCGCGCACGTCCGCCGCGCCTCAAACCCTAGGCTGGCGCCCCCATCCTACAGGAACACTCACCCGTTCTGGAGGGAGCTGAACGGCAAGGCGTACGTTTTCGCGCATAACGGGTCTCTTAAGCCGGGTGTTGGAAGCCTCGACTTCAAGGCGAGGTTTCCGCTTGGAAGGTTCAGGCCGGTCGGCGGAACAGGGTCGGAGTACGTCTTCTGCCACATGCTGGCGTGCATCGAGGAGAACGTTGAGGAGTGGGGGGCTGACGAGTTCAGGTGGCTCTCCGAGAAGCTGGCTGAGGTAAACGAGTACTTCACGTTCAACTGCGCCATGAGCGACGGGGAACACCTCTTCATCTACCACGACTCCGGGGGGCACAACGGGATGGCTTTCACCTTTAGACGGGCTCCTTTCCCGACAATACGGTTGAGGGACATGGACGAAGAAGTGGTCTTGCAGGAGGTTAAGGAAGACGGGCTTCAAGGATTCGTGGTAACAACGCTGTCGAAGCAGTACGTAGGGAGGCCGGTTTACCTCACAAATGAGAAGTGGACGCCGGTTAAGCCGGGAGAGCTAATGGTCATTAAAAAGGGAAGACTGATCTACTCAAACAGGGGGAGAACGGTTTAAGTTCAACGCTGAACCGTGAAAACACCCTCCGAAAGGCGTAAACGCCGAAAACACTAAGAATGCTAAAGAAGACGTCAATGACGCCTCCCATAGTAGAACCTCACCTCTAATGCGCCGTGAATTACCTTCCAAGAGCTTCTGGAAAGCTGGATCCATCTTCAGCCAGCCTTTCCACGTCTCCACCGGTGTTAAATCGTGAAGGCGGAGGGCTCACGGAGCAAGCGACAGGGAAGCCACGCACTCCCTTTCCGTTTCACCTTTCACGGAATCTTTTTAGGGAAACGTGGAATCAGAAATAGCGTTTCTCCCCCTGTACTCCTTGTGTTCTTTCCCGAGCCCAGCCTCGAGCTCCCTCTCTTCAACGAGCTTCACGTACACTGCACCACACAGCAGAAACAATGCAGTTAGCGTTGCAGCGTACGGAGAATTAATCCAGAATTAATCAGAAGCTAATTCCCAAGCAGTAGATTACTGTTCCCTGAAGATGGGGTTTCTGCAGAGCGCGTATGACCGGCTACCACTAACCTCTGTGTTGGCACTACCGGAACCTGTGCTCCTCCGCCAACACTTAATCTGGGCGAGAGCGCCCACGCTGCGAGTGAGAGGTCGAGCACGGTGAGAGCCGGCGAAACAGTACGCCACCCATCACGGGGGCGGCTGTGATGGCGCAGAGCAGCACGAACGTTGAAGCACACTTTAACGGAGACCACCCTTCCCGGTAAATGCTCTCGGTAGTGTAGGGGCGGATGGGTGTTTAAAGGTTTTTGAAGGGGTCACTCGCCTTTTAGGGCTCTGTTTAT
>JAPDJY010000064.1:0-20143 GCA_029258835.1 Thermoproteota archaeon
ACGGCTACGACGCTTGACCCCGGATACTCCTCCCAAAGCCTTTTCGTCACATCATAGATCATTCCCCCCCACAGGTCTCCCGCGTCCTTAAGCCTCACCTCATCATCCTCTATGGAAATGTAGGTTGGCTTGTCAGCCCTCCCGGTAACCACTAGATGGTCGTAGCCTGCGAACTTTAACTGGGCCGCGAACCCTCCTCCTCCGCCGGACGTCCCATAGAGCCCTGTGAGAGGCATCTTAGCTGTCACGTGGATCTTTGCAGCTCCAGGAGCAAGGGTTCCGTTGAGGGGTCCTGCCCCGAAGATCACAACGCTCTCCGGTGCGAGGGGGTCGACGCCAGCTGGAGCAGCCTCGTAGGCGATCCTGTTGTTAACGCCGAACCCTCCTATCAGGCTTTCAGCGTACCCAAGGTCTAATGGCTTAACGCTGACCTCCCCCTTGGAAAGGTCGACGTAGAGCACTTTCCCAGCGTAACCGTAGAGTTCAGCCACCTCCTCCACCCCCAACCGTTAAGGCACCGTAAAGACACCACTTCACACATTCGAGGCATCCCTTACAATCCTCAGAATACTCTACCCGCATCGCTCCCCCCACCCTTGAAATTCTTATCATAGCCTTCGAGAGGCTGAAAGACCCGTAGTTCTTGAGGGAGCATGCAAGCTGGCACGCCAAACAGCCGACACACCTCTCAGGATTCACCATGACACGGGAAGCCGTCACATACACCCCCACAAGCCATTCAATAACCATCACAAGCGTTGAGAAACAAAAAACGTTTTTGCATACTATTAGAGCAGGCTCCCTGAGGCCGCGGGGAGGATCAAATGCCCTTTTTCTGCTAGATTTCCACTCCCTCCTCTACGGCCTTCCTGACTATTCCTACTTCCCTTCTCTTCTTTTCGAATTCCTCAGGAGTGTAAGGCAACAGGTCGACTGCCACGTCCTCGTCGAGCAATTCTAGGAGCCTAGATATCCTCTCCAAGAAGTGAACTCCTCTAAATTTCTCGCTTACAATAATCAAGTCGTAGTCGCTGTCCTTCAGGTGGTCTCCTCTGGCCCTGCTTCCGAAAAGAATCATCCTTTCAGGATTGTAGGCTTCCTTTACCCTCCGCAGGAAAACCCTTAACTCTTCAGGTTCTCTTCCACCCATCTCAAAACCCTCTCAGCTATCTCCACTCTCTCCTTCACTATCTCCACATCATACAGCTCGTACGGGAGACCATGGGCGGCGTTAGGATACCTAGCCATCACGAAGTCAGGAGCGATCCTCCGCAGTAGGCTGTGAAAGTCCTCCGGAACTCCAACCCGCCGTCCTAAGGAAATAAGCGAATGCGTCTTCTCCAGCTCGCCATGCTTGTGGATGCAAAGTGCTTTTAAAGCCTTCTCCACAGCCTGATGAACAAGGAAGGCGGCCACATAGTACTCGCCAACCTCGACGTTTTTCCTTGCAGCCTCCAAGTCCCTTAAAGCCTGCTTCCACCAGTTAACGACTTCCTCCCTCAAAGATCCCACAATCCAAGCTGTAGGCAGGAATACTTTCATCATTCTTCTTATTTTAGTTTTTCAGCCTGCGTTATGACGAAAATGGAGGGAGGAGGGCTGAGGTTAACATTTACCCGTTGTCACCATCTTTTTCATTATGGAGGAGAAAAAGGGAGTTGGGTTTAGGTACGCCTTCTTCGCAGTATGAAAAGTGCGATTATTGATGCTGCTGCGGTGGCTCCGGCTCCCGCCAGGATTGGCGTCACGTTCTGGGATGACTGAATGGCGTTCACCACCAATAATAGTGGTAGGAAGCGTGATACCAGTACGTCTCCTCTGCAGTTCCCTATTATGGCGAAGTAGGTGAGGTGGCTTACCGTGACTGTGATCGTGTTTGACTCCGTGTCGACCGTGCTGTTCAACTTAACCCAGCTTGCCCCGTCCCAGTAGTAGATCGCCAGGCTACTTTCATCCAGCCCTGCGGCGTCAACCTCTTCATCGTAGTACATGAAGGTTAGCGTTAAGCTCTCAAGCACCGACGTGTCATTGACTTCGACGTTCACGAACCTTCCTAGGAACCCTGAGAGGAAGGGTGCCCCTCCAGCAGGGTTCTCCGTCATGGATTCAAGGTCGAGCCTCACGCTTCCATTAACTCTGATTACGAGGTTCATCAGGGCGACGTCAAACGTGATGTTGTGCTCCCCCGCCGTCAGGTTGTAGGACGCCGAGCCAGCCCCGTACTCTGGAACGTAGGTGAAGTGCACTGCTACGTCCATTAGCGTCCCTCCGGGGATAAGCCACGAGATGCTGTACCCGTCATCCCTGGTTTCGTTGCTCGCGTACCCTCCCTGTATGGTTGTTGGGGTGTATTCGACTAGGGTTCCAGGAGACTCTAGGTTGACGAGAAGCGTCGTGTTTAACGTGACATCCTCCGCGGCGATACCTAGGCTGCTCTTCATGTTGAATTCGTAATCGTTACCTGACCTGTTGAAAGCGTTGGGGACGTCGAGTAAAACCTGCGCGACCCCGAACACGGTTAAGCTTGACCCAATAACGTCTGTTATTCTGATCCTCGACTCGTCATGCACGTCTGCTATCATCTTTGTGAACGTTTCAGGGGGGAGAAGGTCTTTCAGGTTGTCCGGGTCTCCTTCAAGGTCCATCACGCGCTGCCCGATGATCATGTTTCCATAGGTGAACACCATTGTAGAGCTTGACTTTATGGTTATACCCAGTGATGAAAGGGTGCTGCTTAGCTGGTCCATGAGCTGGTTCAACGCGTTTTTGCAGTAGTCCTCGCTGACGGATTGAAACGTTGTCTCGATCGAGGCTTGAAACGGCTCCTCCTCCACGACGACGGATGCCCCGCTTAAGTTCTCGAGGAACGAGCTGCTTGGGCTGAGTCCAAGGTATGATGAGGAAGCATGTGCAAGGAACTCGAACCCAGCCTCTCCCGACAGTGGATGCAGGTATATGTCGACCTCCTGGAGGGAAGGTGTGACGCTTGCGACGCCGTTAGCAACAACCACGCCGTGCTGCTGGCGTTGAACCGGGTTGCTGAGGAAGGTGGATGGTGGATGAAACGTGGGAAGGGTTGCGGCGACAAGCAGCATGATAACCGCTATTAGGGCTGCCCCTGCCACCTTCCCTTTCTCCACGCCACTTCCCCCATTTTTCCTCAACCTAATGTAACAGAAAATGGTATTAAAAATTAAAACTTGCGAGGGGGCACGGCGCTCCACGAACGCTTAAAATCATGAGAGGGGCTTAGCTAAAGGAGCTCTCCAAGTGCGTGAGCAGCCTTAAGAGGGGTCTTTAAGCCTGAAACCGGTAAGGTTCATCCCGGCTGCTCATAGAATTATCCTTCCTAGAGTGTTTCCTTTACCTTCCCCTTCAAGGAGGGGGTGCTGTCCACTAAATGGGGGACTAAAACCTTCCCATCCTCCACTAAGGTAACGTTTATGGTGGTGTTGCACCCTTCAGTGGTAACCCTTGCTATTAACGCCGGCTTCACCCCTCCCCGGAGGGAGGGGGAGTCGATACGTTAATATTCGATCACTTCCTCTTTTATTTTTCCAAGGAAAGTTTTTTCAAGGAAAGCTGGAGGAGGGTATGCTCTTGGCTGAGGTTAAACTTTCCAACTCCTTCTACGACGTGGTTCTCTACTATGATAGGGATAGCCAATGGGTTAGACCTGGACGCCCGTGGAGCAAGTGGTATGGGAGGCAGTACAGGGTTAAGTGGTATGGCCAACCCGAGGGGAGGGAGGTGGAGATCCCCCGGACGGTGAAGTATCCTGAGATTCCAATCCACACGTTCGGCCGGGAGGCTGCGGAGAACTTCCCTAACAATGTGGCGGTATACTACGTCCCAAAGGAGAGGAAGTACACTTACCGTGAGTTGATGTATTGGAGTGACAGGATCGCAGCTGGGTTAAGCGACCTCGGCATAGGGAGGGGAGACGCGGTTGGCGTTTACATGGCTAACTGCCCGGAGTTCGTCTTCTCCCTTTACGGTATAACTCAGACCGGGGCTGCCGTGACGCCGATAAACCCCTTGCTGAAGGCTCCCGACATAGTGCACATAGCGAAGGATAGCGGGATACTTAAGGCGGTGTTTTGCACCTCTGACATATACCCGGAGGTTGAAAAGGCGAGGGATGAAGTGGACATCGAGGAAGTAATAGTGGTGGGTGAGGAGAAGCCGAACACGATAAACTATGGGGAGTTCGTTGAGAGGTACCCGCCGAAGCCGCCGGACGTCGAGATAAAACCGAGGGAGGACTTGTGTGCCCTAATGTACACGGGTGGAACAACCGGGCTGCCGAAGGGGGTGATGCTAACCCACTACAACATAGTTGCGAACGTCATCCAGTCGTACGTGTCCAACTCCGGGGACCGTACCTCAGACGGCTTTGGGAGGGGGGCAGTAGCGGCTGTTCTACCCATGTGCCACGTGTTCGGCTTCACCATGGTTCAAGGCTACATATACTCGAAGACTATGATGATAATGTATCGCGGCTTCGACCCCGAGTTGGTCATGAAGCACATAGAACAGTACAAGTGCAACGCGTTCATAGGAATCCCACTCATGTACCATATGATGATAAACCATCCCAGCTTTGGGAAGTACGACCTTTCATCCTTATCCTTGTCCGTCTCCGGCGCCGACACGCTTCCAGTTCATCTTTCGGAGAAGTGGAAGGAGAAGACGGGGGAGGACGTCGCCCAGGGATACGGGCTTTCGGAGGCAAGCCCGGTGACACACAGCCAGCCAACGTGGCTTCCGAAGCGGGGGGATAGCATAGGGATTCCGCTGATCGACACTGACGCGAAGATAGTAGACATGGATACTGGGGAGGAGCTTCCTCCAGGGGAAGTTGGAGAGCTGATGGTTAGGGGGCCTCAGGTTATGAAGGGGTACTGGGGGAAGCCTGAGAAGACAAAGGAGGTTCTCAGCGAGGATGGGTGGCTCAGGACAGGGGACCTAGCCAGGATGGACGAGAACGGCTACTTCTACATTGAGGGAAGAACCAAGGACATGATAAAGTATAAAGGCTACAAGGTTATGCCTGAAGACGTTGAGACAGAACTCTACAAGCATCCCGCAGTGTTAGAGTGCGCCGTGGTAGGCGTCCCCGACCCGAAGGTGGGAGAAACCATAAAGGCGTTCATAGTGTTAAAGCCAGAATACAAGGGTAAAGTGAGCGAGGAGGAGTTGATAAGCTGGGCTAAGGAGAGGATGGCAGGGTACAAGTGGCCCAGAAGGGTGGAATTCATAGACGCCATCCCCCGCACCCCGGTAGGAAAAGTCTTCAGGCGGAAGCTAAGGGAGATGGAAGCTGAAAAAGCAGGCTAAGCCATCAGGCACAACCTTTCTGTTAAACAGGTGGATGGGAACTCCCCGGGGATGCAGCGTATCAGAAGTGAAATCAGAAGTTAAATTTTGGTGCTTGGGGAACGGCCGGGTTCTCCCGATGCATTCCGGGAGGCGTCATTCTCCTTGCTCAGCGCTGAAAATGTCTTCGTCATGCTTCACCACCACCCCTTTTTCCTCTGCCTCCAAGACGAGGGGGTTCCCTCTTTCGGCTTGCCTCCTGTATTCTTCAGGGGTTAAAGGTATAACTTGAAATCCGGGTGGGACGTCTATTTCCATGAGCCTATCCAAGGGTGACCCCTTGAAATCCCTTGATATTAGGAGGACGTCTACGTCACTCCAAAGGTTAAAGTCCCCCCTCGCGTAGGATCCCACCACTATAGCTGTAACTTTGAATGGCAGCTCCCGCACCCAGCTCGAAACCCTTCCTATAATCTTCTCCCTGCTTCTCCTCCTTTCCTCAATGATTTCCATGTTTCCTCCACCCATTTAATGATCGTCAGCATGCTTAATAGCGTTTCCAGCGTCCTCCCTAAGTGTAATAATCCTCGGGAGCTCCTTCAACCCACGCGTTCGGGTACCTCGTTGGGACATAGTACTTGTCAAGTGTTTTGGCTGCTTGAAGCAGGGCTTCAACGTTCAAGCTTTTAGGAAGACTCTCCAGCAACTTTGACACGCTGTGCCCGTAAGCGGGTAGCCCGAAGCCGTGGAGTAAACCTTTTACGGCGAACTCTGCTGCTTGCTGGGCTTTAAAGCAAGCCTAGTTGTAGTCCTCCCTTTCAAGATCCCCTCTAGCAGAATCCAGAGTAGACCTAGAAGACCTAATCCACCTCGCGTACTCCTCTTCATCCAGCATGTAAAACACCCTCTCAGGAGAGGGTATTCAACGTGCATTTAAACCCAAGTTGTATGTGCCGTTACGTGTTTAAAGGCTTACAGTTTAAGGGGCGATGCTGAACTCCAGGCAAGGTAGCCGGCTTCTAGCGGCACGTGGAATGAGTGTTGCCCTCTGTTCGCCCGCTTAAAACGTCCAGTATTCCCTCCAGAACCGTGACGTTACCGTTGGAGCGGTGGAGTAGTCGAGTATTGTGGCGGCTTCGGGGTCTACGTGGACGTCTATGACGGCAGGGACGTTCTCCCTTAAAGCTCTCCGGATTGCCGGCTTGATTTCCTCCGGCTCGGTGACCGTCTCCCCGTATCCTCCAAGGCTCTCAGCAAACCTGTCGTATCTTGCTTTTCCACCCAGCTTTGTCCCAACGGAGGCTTTCTCTTTAGACTTCCATGCAAGTACATTTTGGTGGTAGACCATCCCCCAGTAACCATCGTTTACCACCACTATTACAAGTGGAACGTTGTATCTTACCGCTGTATCTATTTCCACGCCGTTGAGGAGGAAGCTTCCATCCCCAGTCACAACGAAGACCTTCTTCTCCGGCCTCGCGAGCTTCGCAGCTATCCCCATGGGAATCCCGCCTCCCAAGTGCCCCAGCGGACCCTGCGAACCTATCACTTGCCCTGGGAAGCGTGCCTTAAGGTACGTGTAGGCCCAAACGGCCGCGTCACCGCCATCCAAGATGGCAAGCGCGTCGTCTGTCATGAATTCGCGTAGCTCCTTCATCAACCTCTCCGGCCTTATAGGCTTAGCTGAAGAGTCACCTGCCCTTTCAAATCCTGAGAAAAACGTTTTCTTAGCCTCTGCCACCTCCCTCGCCCAACTCCCATCCCTACTCTTCTCATTTCTTGAGACTTGCTTTACTGCATCAATTAGCTGGGATAAAACCGCCTTAGGGTCTCCAACTATTCCCAAGTCTACCGGACGGTTCTTCCCCATAACGCTTGGGTCTATGTCAACGTGTATTACTTTTAAGTCCTTAGGGTACATCGTCTCGTCGACGCCAAACCCTAACGACTCGTTGAAGCACACCCCGACAGCTAGCATGACGTCGGGCCTCACGAAGCGTAAGGCTCCAATAGCGTTCCCCGCGCAGAGAGGGTGATCGTCTGGAATGCACCCCTGCCCAAGGTCGTAGTAGCATACGGGTATCTGTGTTAACTCGGCAAGTCTCACCAGCTCCTCTGAGGCGTCCGCCCAGTAAACCCCGCTCCCCGCGAATATTATCGGCTTCTCGGCGCTCAGTAACATTTCCGCAGCCCTTTTTACCAGCACCGGGTCCCCGTACACCCTCCCTGCCGACCTACACCTCTCTGGAGGAATCATAGGAACCTTCGAACCTTCACAGGTTAGGCATAGGGTGTCAAGTGGAATGTCCAAGACTGCAGGGCACATTTTCCCAGTTAACGCCGCTCTAAACGCGTCTTGCACATACTCCGGAATCCTGTAAACCATCGAGCACGACCTTGCCCACTTCGCGACCGAGCTGACTAAGGCTATAGTGTCGATCTCTTGGAAGCCGTACTTATCTAGGAGCGCGAACGGGGAGCGTCCTGTAATAGCGATGACCGGGCTGCCGGCGTGATAAGCCTGAACTAAGGCGGGGAACATGTTTGTAACCCCCGGGCCTGCGGTGACGAGGCACACCCCGGGAGTCCTCGTAACCCTCCCCCAGCCATCAGCGGCGTTTCCGGCAGCCTGCTCATGCCTTACACTCACGATTTCGATCCCCTCGTCGATCAACCCTTCATATATCGGGGAGATATGTCTTCCCGGAAGAGAGAAAACGTACTTTACTCCCTCCGCCTTCAGGGCCTTAGCGACAAGCCTTCCACCAGATACTTCACCCATCTTAGATCTCCTCTCACCAGTCAAGAGTGGCGGCTACTAAACTGAAAGGCCAAAATATATATTTATTCGCTTTCCACTTCAAACCTCCGGGTGTCTAGTATGAGTGTTAAGGGCATTGAAAGGGTTGCCTGTGTCGGTGCTGGAACGATCGGCCACTCCTGGGCTCTACGATTCGCCATGCACGGTTTAAAAGTGAACCTTTACGATGTAAGCGAGGAAGCGTTAAAGGGGGCGCTTCAGAGGGTAAGGGATGGGCTTCAAACCATGGTTGAAGCAGGCGTTATAGGCGGAGAGGATGTGGGGGAGGTCGTAGGGAGGATTAAGACGCACACTGACTTGGCAGACGCCGTTAAGGGGTCAGATTACGTTCAGGAGTCGGCTCCAGAAGACCTAAACCTTAAAAGGGGGTTATTCAGGGAGATCAGCCGTCACTGCCCTCCACATGCTATACTGGCGAGTAGCTCCTCAACAATCCCGATCAGTAGGATTGCGAAGGGGCTAAATGACTCCAGCAGGTGCATAATCGTTCATCCGATAAACCCTCCCCACATAATACCCCTCGTCGAGCTTGTCCCGGGGCCGGAGACTGCAGGGGACGTGGTTGAAGCGGTCCGCGAGCTCTGTTTGAAAGTTGACATGGTGCCCATCGTCGTGAGGAAGGAGGTTCCAGGGCATGTTATCAACAGGCTACGATTCGCCCTGTTGCGTGAAGCAATAGACCTAGCACTTAAGGAGGTTGCATCTGTCGAAGACATAGAGAAGGCTATCAGTCATGGTTTGGGGGTTAGGTGGGCTCTAATGGGTGAGTTCCTGATTTCCCACCTTATGGGTTCGGGAGGGGCTGGTGCAGCCCTGGCAAGCTACAAGGAAGCGCTCGAATACGTTTTCAGGGACTTGGCAAGCTGGAAGGAACTCCCGAAGGAGGCGTTCACGCCGAGGGCGTTAACTCTTCTAGCTGAGGGGTTAAAGGCGGAAATCGGAGGTAGAGGGTACGACGAGCTGGTAAGGTGGAGGGACAGGAGGCTTCTGGAAATCTTACGGGTTAAACGCACGTAGCAGCTATCCGTCACGTATCCCTTTCCCAAACTTAATCAAAAATCAAAATTCTTTTTATCAACTTGCAACTCGTAGAAACGCTGAAGTCTGCTGGAACCTTAACCCGGATGATTTTCTGAGGTGGGAGAGTGGTTGAATGTGAGGTTTACGATAAGGTTATGAGCATGCGGGAGGCTGTTAAAAAGTTTATAAGAGATGGCTTAGAGGTCGCCTCAGGAAACTTCCTGCACGGCGTACCGTACGCTGCCATCCACGAGGTTATAAGGCAGAGGAGGAGGAACCTGACCTTCTGGGTTCAGTCAGCCATCGATGAGGTCGACCTCCTCCTAGCTGGCGGATGTGTAAGCAGGGTTGTGACAAGCTACAGCCACAAGGCTTACGGGATGCAGACGGAGCTTGACAGAGCGCTAATGGAGGGGAGGGTGGAGGTTGAAGACTACACTAACTTCACTTTTCTGGCAAGGTTTAAGGCTGGAGCGATGGGCTACCTCTTCATGCCAGTTCTTTCAGGGATAAAGGTGACCGACATTTACAAGGTCAGGACGTTCATGAAGAAGGATAAGTTCGGTGAGGTCGAGTGTCCGTTCACCGGGCGGAGGGTTCTGGTTGTCCCGCCTGCTAAGCCCGACGTGGCATTCGTCCACGTGCAGAGGGTGGACAAGTACGGTAACGCTCAGCTCTGGGGCTCAGCTGCAGGAGCCAAGTGGATCTGCTTTGCAGCGGAGAAAGTCATAGTTTCAGCTGAGGAGATAGTTGACGTGGAGACCGTTAGGAGGAGCCCAAACTACACGGTTATACCCGGATTCAAGGTTGACGCTGTCGTTGAGGAGCCGTGGGGGGCCCACCCGAACACTGTCTTGGGATACTATGGGGAAGACGACATGTTTAGAAGCATATTCTATGTTTCAAATACGAACCCCGAGTCGCTAAGGGCCTTCATGGACGAGTGGGTCTACGGGGTGGAGGATAGAGGGGAGTACATTGAACACTACGTTGAAAGGTTTGGTTTCGAAGCCCTGCAGAAGCTAAGGGCGAAGACGCGCATGAGCGAAAGCGTGAATTTCGGAGCTCCATGGGAGGGGGGCTGGCAGAACGGCTACAACGAGTACTTGGACGTTAACTGGGACGAGTTTGAGAGCGTCTTAAAGGAGTCGGGGGGCGTTGTGAGGTGAGCATCTACACTTACCATGAGATGATGATAACATGCGTCGCAAGGGAGATCAAGGATGGAGAGGTCGTGGTGATGGGGCAGGGGCTGCCGATGATCGCCTGCCTGATAGCTAAGCTAACCCACGCTCCAAACTGCGTGCTTCTGACGGAAGCCGGAATGGTGGATATAGTTCCAATCAAGGGGCTCTACACAGTTGGAGACCCGACAGCCGTTGAAGGGTTTAGCTTCTTCTGCGACCTGTTCGACGTCAACACCATACTGCTGAACAGGGGACTCGTAGACGTCGCATTCTTAGGGGCGGCGCAGGTGGACAAGTACGGAAACGTTAACTCGACGGTGATAGGGGATTACTTCAACCCTAGAATGAGGATAACCGGGTGTGGCGGGGCGCCAGAGTTTGCAGGGTACGCTAAGAGGACTGTCATAACGGTTGTAGGCGGAAGGTTCGTCGAAAAACTTGACTACTTCAGTACGCCAGGGTACCTTGACGGGGGCGAGTCAAGGTACGAGGCCGGCTTCCCCCCAGGGTCTGGTCCTTCAGCCGTAATAACGCTTAAAGGAGTTTTCAGGTTTGACGAGGAGAGCAAGGAAATGTACCTTGACTGCGTCTACCCGGGGGTAAGCCTCGACGACGTCAGAAGGGAAATACCCTGGGATCTTAAGGTGTCGGAGAACCTGAGGGTGGCTGATCCCCCTCTAAAGGAGTACTTGGAGGCGATAAGGAGGCTTGCACCGGAGTATTGCCTTCCTAGCAAGTCTAGGCTGGAGAGGAGGTCTCGGTCCATCATGAAGCAGCTCTTGAAGAGGGTTAAAGAGAGGTAGGAGGGGAGTAAATGCCTGTTTGGAGGAAGCGGAAGGCTGTGAAGGCTGGTGAGGGGGTTTGGAGGAGAACTCTGGCTACCGGGGAGAAGATGATGATCGTCGAGTTCAGCTTTGAAGCTGGAGCCAAGATCCCCACCCACAGCCACCCTCACGAGCAGGTTGGATACGTGGTTGAGGGGGAAATAAAACTGGTGGTCGACGGGAAGGAGTACACGTTAGAGGAAGGGGACAGCTACCTTATCCCCCCGAACACCGAGCACTCCGCAACAACACCTGTTAGGGCGAAAGTTGTGGACGTCTTTTCTCCCCCCAGAGAAGATTACCTTTAAAGTTAAAGGTTAAAGGTTTATTAGCTCCTCAAAAGTTGCCCTGTGTTCACAGCGGGTTACTTGTGGGGAAAAAGGAGAGGGTAGGGTTCGTGTTGACATCTCTAGTAGGATTTTTTCTTTATTACACTATGTGAACGCTGTTGGGGTTTCGGGGCTCCGAAATGTGTGGGAGCGGCGGTGGAGGGCTATTAGCTCTTCCTTGTGAAGCTGTTTCCCGGTGGTTGGGTGAAATTTGAACGATCTTGAACGATCTTACCCCTTTACGGTAGGTTATGACCAGCTTGTTTTAGGTCAAAGGAAGTATAAGGTTTAGTTGTGATGGCGGCAAGTTATGGTCTTCCGGAGGATTCTTCGAGGATTTCTGAAGGGTTTTCGGAAACCTCTTGGAGCCTGCCGCCTCCTAAAGGCGTTTTTCTTCGCCTCTGCGTCGTCCGCCGGCTGCCAGTAGTCCCCCGTCCACGACCAGGGTTATACCCGTCACGTAGGACGCCTCGTCGGATGCAAGGTACAAGGCGGCGTAGGCGGTATCCCAAGCTGTCCCTATTTTCCCGAGGGGGATCACTTGGCTTAGAAAGGTGCGTCTCTCTTCCGTCATTATAGGGGCAACCATGGGTGTGTCGAGGAATCCGGGTGCGATGCAATTGACTCTTATCCCATACCTCGCCAGGTCAACGGCCATGCACCTTGTCATGTTTATGATTGCAGCTTTGGTTGTGCCGTAGCTTAGGCTGGGGTGAGCTACGAAGCCGGCTGCGGATGAAATGTTTATTACGACTCCGCCGCCACCTTTGATCATTACGGGCACGGCGTGCCTTGACACGAGGAAAATGCTTTTCAGGTTGGTGGCGACCACCCTGTCCCATTCCTCCTCGCTTGTTTCGAGGATCCCCAAGCCGCTGGCTATGCCGACGACGTTGACGAGTATGTCAAGTTTTCCATACCTATCCACGGTGAAGTCCACCATGCGTTTCGCGTCCTCGCTTCTCGTGGCGTCTCCTTGAACCGCGGCAGCCTCCCCTCCTGCTTCACGTATCATTCTTACGGTTTCCTCGGCTGAAGGAAGGTTTATGTCGGCGCACACGACCCTAGCTCCCTCCCGGGCGAAGAGAGAAGAGACAGCTCTTCCATTCCCCACGCCTGGCCCGCTGGAGCCGGCACCGACAACCAGCGCCACCTTACCCTCTAGCCTCAAGGCACTCTCCCTCCCAAGGTAATACTTTGAAAACACTTCTTGAAAAACCTATTTGGGGCGCCGTCCATCCTGCGAAGGGCTAGTTGGAGAGGGGGCGGGTAGTCCAGGGACAGCGGCCTAGCCGCACAGGGCCAGCGCCTTCTTTGGAGCAGGGTGAGGCATCCTCCTGGGGACACGGCAGAGGAGTAGTAGACCTTGAAGAAGGTGAGGGAGGGAGGCAAGTTTCTAGAGTGGCTAAATTATGGGGTTCTTGGAGCCTAACTGCCCTTTTGTTTCCATCTAGGGTGTGGATATCCTTTAATAGGCGTGTTTCCGCCTTTCCCTTAGGTGAGGTGACTTGACGGATGAGTACATTGTTAAGCTTATCTCCCCTGACGAGGAAGAAGTGATCTTGGAGAAGCTTGAGAGGGGAAGGAGGCTTAAATACAAGAGGAAGGCGAAGATTTATGGGGCGGTGTTGAAGCTCGTCACCGACGTGAGGGAGGCCATTGACATTTTCGAAAGAAACTTCTTCATGAGCGACGAGGACATACGGAGCCACGGCAGGGTCTTTTACTTCTTCGACCCGGACTTCCCTAAAAACACAATCCTCTACCAGCCTCAGGGGAGAACGTGCTTCATGTTTAACGTGGATTACTATGGGAAGCTGAAAAGCATAGCCTTAAGCGTGGTCGGAGACATACTTGAAGACGTCCACGACGTTTACAGCGTCCACGGCGCAGCCCTAAACATGAGCAAGTGGGGTAAGGGCGTCGGGATCATAGCGCCCAGCGGCACGGGGAAAACCACCCACACCTTCGGATTGATGAAGGTTGAGGGGGCTAGGCTTGTAAGCGACGACTGGTTCTTCGTCAGGTTCTACGGTGAGGGTGACGTAATAGCGTACGCAAGCGAGAAGGAGATCTACGTGAGAAGCGACATAGTGGAGATTTTCCCGGAGTTCAAGGAGCTCATAGCAGAGGAGAAGCTTGACGCCTACGGCAGAGCCGTAGTGAACCTAAGATGGTTCATGGGGGAGCACAGGTTCTACCCGTTAACCAGCCTAGACGTTATAATCCTTCTAAAGAGGGACGGCGACGACCCCGAGGTGGTTAGGGAGCTAACCCCGGAGGAAGGACTGAAGTACATGGTGGACCACGACTACGTGAACCCCCACCTCCTCCAGAAGGATGAAAGAAAAACGAGGATCAGAAACAGGTTTTTCCTCGAGCTCTTCCACAGAGTGAAAACCTACATGGTTAATACTACTTCTCCCCCTCAGGAGACGCAGAGGATAATACGTGAAGTCGTAAAGGGAAACTATTAGGAACAAGTGAGGCCGGCGCTTACATGCTCCTCAAAATATCCATTATTTTATCTCTGGCTCTACCCATCTCCACCAGTGTTAAGCCGATGTTAGCTCCAGGCCTAGTTATCGCCGACAGGACAGCCTCCTTTCCGATGCCCACGATCGTTATGTCACCTTTATCCCCGCTAACTATGATCTTCTCTAGCTCCCCCTTCGCAAGCTCCTCTAGGGCCCTAGCTCCTATGTTCAGGATTGCAGCGCTCATGGCGGCGATCAACCCCTCATCAGCGCTTTTCGGAAGAGCTGAAGCCATCACAAGCCCGTCCGTCCTCACTATGGCCGAGGCTTCTATGTCAGGGTCTGAGCTCTCCATAGCCTTGAGCACCTTCTCGAGTTCCTCACGCCACTTCTTAGCCAACCAACCCACCTCTCAAACACCTTTAACAACCTAAGTGGGGAGAGGCATATATGAACCTTTCTGTTATAAAGTTAATCCAACGTAGATCAAGGGAATATTCGAACAAATAACACTTTTAAGGAGATCTTCTTAAAAGAAAACCGGAAGATGCTGAATGCCAAGCGGTTATTGGACTCGTCCGTTAGGCTCGCTGCTGATGAGGCGTGGCGTTTAGAGGCTCAGCACCCAGATCTCCGTCTCCGCCGGGAGGCTTTCAGCGTTCACCTCGAACTCTGGGCCGCCTATCTGCTTAACGTTGCTCTTACCCTTGAGGAATGCGTCGACTCCGTTCACGTCAACCGTTAACCCTGGAACCTTGTAGTGCATTGGGACGACTATCCTCGGCTTTATCAGGTTAACGGTCTCGGTGGCCTCCTTCGCGTTTATGGTGTACACTCCCCCCACGGGGATGAAGAGCACGTGGACTTCGCCGATCTCCTCAACCTGCTCGCTTGAAGGGACATGCCCTAGGTCTCCTAGATGGCAGAACTTAACCTCGTCAACCTCGAACACGTAGATGCTGTTTTCACCCCTCAGAGCACCCTTCTTAGGGTCATGGTAGGATGCAATGCCTTTAATGCGGACTTCCTTAACCGTTTTCTCTCCTGTGAAGCCTACCAGCTTCTCGGCTCCGGGGGCAGCCACATCGTCTATCCCGGTTGCATGGTCGAAGTGTCCATGGGATGCTAGAACGATGTCCCCCTTAACATCAGGCTCGGGTAGGCCAACGGAGCCGCCGTGGGGGTCAAGGACAACCGTAACCTTGCTGCCCTTAACCTCGAAACACGCATGACCCCACCATCTAACCTTAACCATCAGCCCACCTCCAACGAAACCACATTAAACTAGATGGAAGTACAATAAAAATATTAAGCATAGCCGCCTTGGAGAAGGGTGTTAAATGCCGATGACAGCCACATCAACCCATCTTCCCCTCCAGAAGCTTTTTAACGTATGCCCCTACATGGCGGTTTAACCGGGCATATGTCGCATTTAGGGTTTAGCGCCGTACAGTAGTCTCTCCCGAACCTTATTAATATGAGGTGGACTCGCCTCCTTCTTTCCTCGCTAACTATGTTCTTGAATGCTTCGCTCACCTCGTCGTATTCTGCCCTCTCGCCAACTATCCCCCACCTTTTCGCTATCCTAGCTATGTGCGTGTCAACGGGGAAAGTCGCCTTGCCAGCGGCAAAGTTTAAAACGACGTCTGCTGTCTTGCTTCCGACTCCTGGAAGCTCGGTTAGGGCTTTCCTAGCTTCGTTCAGCGGCATCTTCAGGATGACGTCTAACCCACCATACCTTTCAAGGATGATCCTGGAGAGCTCCTTTATCCTTCTAGCCTTCCCCCTGTATAGCCCTGCAGGCTTCAACGCTTCCTCAATTTCCTCAACAGGCGCGTTAGCCATGTTTTCAGGGGTGACCTTGAACTTCTCCCTTAACCTTCTGAAGGCTGCAGCCGTGTTCCTGCTGTTAGTGTTTTGGGAGATCACCGTTGATACGAGTATTTCGAAGCTTGAAAGCCCCTTCCACCACTCCTCCAAGTCGCCGTATAAGCCCTCGAGCTTGGCGACCGCCATCTCAGCCTCCTCCAGCCTCACCAGCACCACCCCGTGGTTTCACGAGGCCCTCTGCCCTTTACTCTTCACCTTCACCTGACGCCCCCTTGCTTCCCCCGAGTTTTAAGCTTCCACTTAACGGTCACCTCGTCCTCCGCTCCGTACGCCTTCACGACCTCAGCCTCTCCCCCCTTACCCCTTATTAGGGATGCAAGCTTCTCAGCTCCCTTCAGCCCTTTCTCGCCGAAGCCGACGAAGGAGACTGGTATGTCCCCCTCAGCCCTCACGAGGAGGTTGAAGACTGCCTTGATGAACTCGTCGCTTGAGACGTCCTCGACGCCTACACCCCTTCCCTCCCCTTCATCATCCTTCTCCACCGTTCCACCTCCTTCCTGAAAGGGAAAGGAGCCTTTCTCCCTAAAAATGGTTTTTCGTTTTGGATTCCGCCTCGCCTTAAACGTCCAACCAATGGTCGAGGGGGATCCAGGAAGCCAGGAGCCGCCTGTCACCAGCCTTAACCTTTATAAAGCACTTTAAAGCTCAACACTACTTAAATTTGGTGTGAGGTGGAGGATGGCAACTCTTAAAAGCTGTAACGTGATTTTTAACATGCTTTAACGTGGTGGAGCGGGGCGGTTGAAGGTTGAACGTTGAAGGGCTTAGGGTTTGCATCGCCAGCCAGTCCTTCTACCCTTTCGCCGGCGGCGTCTCATACTACCTGTACTACTTCACTCAGGAACTTCTCAGGCGCGGCGTCGAAGTACTGCAGGTTCACCTTGGTAAGTCCTCGCTTCCAAGCTTCGAAGTCGTTGAGGGAGTCAAGGTTTACAGGGTCGACTTGGGGGAGGAAGAGAACTGGAGGAGGTACGCATCCTTTAAGGAGAAGTTGTACGAGCAGATTCATGGTTTGAGGAGGGAAGGCGAGTGGAGCTGGGACGGGTATGATGCCTTCGAACTCTTCGACAGGACAATGGCTTCGAAGATAATGGAACTCTACGAGGATGAAGGGTTTAGCATTGTCAACCTGCACGACTGGCAGGTTTTTCTGGTTCCAGAATTTCTGAACGTGCCCGTCCCGGTGGTTTACACGTGGCATGTCCCGTTCACGGAGAAGATGGGGGAAGATTTAGGTAGGAAAGCAGCTAAGCGGCTGAACATGTGCAACATGGTCGTCTTCTCCACCCAGAGATACGTTAAGCACGCGGCTAGCCTTGGGGTTCCAGAGTGGAAGCTCAGGTGCATTCACCCATTCGTTGACCCTGAAAGGTTTAGCATTCCGGACTCGGAGGGGGATGCGTTCAGGGAGAAGTGGGGGATCCCCCCTGACGGAGAGGTGGTTCTCTGCGTTGCACGGATAGACCCTGTTAAGAGCCACGAGGATCTCTTAAAGGCCTTCCTCCTAGTTAAGGAGGAGAGGGAGAACGCGAAGCTGGTATGCGTGGGGGATGGATCCCTAAGCGAGAACGTGCTTGGAATTAGGGATGAAAGAAAGGAGAGGATCTTCAGGTTGATCGATGACTTGGGGTTGGGGGAGGATGTTGTTTTTACGGGGTACTTGCCACACGAGGATCTTCCGAAGGCGTATAAGATGGCTGACGTCGTCGTTCTCCCATCGAAGATGGAAGGGTTCGGCTTGTCCCTGACGGAGGCTATGGCTTCGAGTAAGCCGGTCGTAGCGTACGACGTGGGGGGAGTGGGCGTCCAGGTTAAAGACGGGGTTAACGGTTTCCTCGTGGACCCGGGAGACATTGAAGGGTTCGCAGGCAGGATAACCCGGCTCCTGTCCGACAGCGAGCTTAGGGGGCGGATGGGGGCTGCCGCCAAGAGGACGGTCGAGGAGATGTTCGACGTGAGGAAGGCCGTAGACAGGTACATAGAGGTTTTTGGAGAGGTCTTGGAGAGGGAAAAATGAAGATTTGCCTCCTGAGCTACAGGGGTAATATGAGCTGCGGCGGTCAAGGAGTATACCTCTATTACGTTTCAAGGGAGCTTGCAAGGCTTGGACACGACGTCCACGTGATCGTTGGCCCACCATACCCGTTCGAGATGGACTGGGCTACCGTCCACAAGATCAAGACGCCTCAGTTCAGCGAGTTTACCGGGGAGCGCCTGACAGCCGAGAACCTATCCGTTCTCTCAGCGTACGAGTACACTGCAGCCAGCATAGGGGTCTTCCCTGAAATGTTCAGCTTCAGCATAAGGGCGTTCTTCAAGGTCAAGGAACTAATCAAAAAAGAGAGGTTCGACATAATCCATGATAACCAGAGCCTAGGGTACGGTCTGCTCTTAATGAAGGCTTTGGGGATGCCTGTCGTAGCAACGATCCACCATCCGTTAACTATTGACAGGATTGTTGCGATGAGGCTTGCAAGGACGAGCAGGGAGCGCTTCAAGCAGATACTCTTCTACCCCATGTTCATGCAGAAGGTAGTGGCTAGGTTCCTAGATAAGGTGGTTACTGTTTCGAACACTTCGGCAAGGAACATCAGGAAGCACTTCAAGCTTCCATGGGAGAAGATAAAGGTTATACACAACGGAGTCGACACCGACGTTTTCAGGATGCGGGACGGCGGGAGCAGAGACGGCGACTACTACAGGCTCATGTTCGTCGGGAACACTGATAACAGGGTTAAGGGCGTAAGCCTCCTCCTCAGGGCGTTAAAGTACATGAAGGAGGAGCTGGAACTTAACGTGAAGCTCACCATAGTTGACAGGTGGAAGGAGGAGGGGCTGGCACCCCCACTCATAAAGGAGTACGGGCTGGAGGAAGACGTCTCCTTCACCGGCTTCCTGACTGTAGAGGAGCTGGCCCAGCACTACGCAATGACGGACCTCGTTATAATCTCCTCGATGTTCGAGGGCTTCTGCTTTGTGGCAGCTGAAGCCATGGCTTGCGGTAAGCCTGTTGTAGGGTTCAGGGTTGGCGCGCTCCCAGAGGTCGTCGAGAACGGGTCAACCGGGATACTGGTTGAGCCGGGAAACTGGAAGGCTCTAGCCCACGCGGCAGCTAAGGTTCTGGAGGACAGGGAGTTAAGGGAGCGGATGGGAAGGAATGGGAGAAGGAGGGTTGAGAAGCTCTACACGTGGGAGAAGGTGGCTAGGGAGTTAGAGGAGGTTTACATGGAGGTTTTGGATGCTAACCATAAACCTTAGCATATTCAAGGTGAAAGAGGACGACTTGATCCTAGATGCCGGGTGTGGGGATGGGAGGCACACCCTCGAGGTGGCTAAGAGGCCGTGCTTCCTTGTAGCCCTAGACACGTCCTTCATAGACCTCCTTAGGGTGCTCTTCGCCCTTAGACTCATGGAGAACAACGGAGAGGTTAAGGCAGAGGTTGACCTAGTGAGGGGGGACGTGAGGAGGCTCCCCTTCAGGAGCCAGTCCTTTTCTAAGGTTATTTGCACAGAGGTGCTGGAGCACGTACGGGAGGATAGGGAGGCGATAAGGGAGGTCGTGAGGATCATGAAGGATGGTGGGGTTGCCGCCGTAAGCGTCCCCACGAGGGTTTCGGAGAGGTTGTATGGCAGGCTCTCAGCCAAGTACTTCAGGACGCCGGGGGGGCACATTAGAATTTACAAGGCGGAGAACCTTAGGAGGAAGCTTCAGGATGGAGGGTTAAAGGTTGTTAGGGTTTGCTACGAGCACGCCTTGCACACGGTTTACTGGCTTCTCAAGTGCCTTGCAGGACTCGACAACGACGATGCGATCATACCAGCACTTTGGAGGGTTCTCCTGGTCTACTCCTCGATGGTTAAACCCCTCAGGAAAATAGAGGAGTTTCTAAACCACGTTTTCCCGAAAAGCATAGTTTTCTACCTCAGGAAGGCGTCCGGCGGCGAGCATTAGCACATGGACCGGTAGAGTGAACGCATGCTACACTCGAGCTGGCGGCGCCGGGGGGTAAAAGTTTTAAACATGATGAGATATACACTTGTTTAACTTTGGAAGAGGGGATCTTGATGAGGACGCTGCTCGTGAACACGCCCTACTGGTTCTCGGAGTGCCCGACCATCCCCTTAGGGATAACCTACCTTGCGGCGGTGCTGGAAAAGAACGGCTTTGAAGTTGAAGTATTAGACCTGCTCGTTTCAAGGTACTCCGACGAGAAGGTTGTCAGGAAGGTTGAGGAGTATAAGCCTGACGTGGTCGGCGCCACCTCCGTCACAATGA
>JAPDJY010000016.1:0-18944 GCA_029258835.1 Thermoproteota archaeon
CCATGACCACCGGCCTCTCCGCCCCTCCCTCCCGTAAGTGCATATTCCGACCTGGCGGCACCCCGCCCTCATGGAGGCGGCGCCGTCACCGTCTCCTTCGCAGTTTGCTAGGGGATATGGGTTTCTAAGGGAGATCTCCATGATTAGGTGGCTGCATCCCGCTCCTCCCCTGCGGCATGTCTCCTCCCCGCCAGCCTGACCATCCTCCGTCCACGCCCGTCGACGTAGGTCACCGTGAGCATGGATGCGAGCCCGGTCTCACACGTTAACCAGTGCTGGCCTTATACGCCTTTCTTAGGGCGGATGCAGTTAAGAAACGTGGATGATTAGCCGTCGCCAGGGCCGCATAGCTGGAAAGGTAAGGCTGAGGATGATCCGGATCGCAAGCGCAATAGCAGCCCCCTATATCCTCACATATTTTAGAAAGGAATTATTTGATGGAAGCACCCCGACCGAAGCATCCTTGACCGTTCCTATTTACCGTTCCCATCCTTCTCGCCTGGCACTTCCCGGTTTGTTGACGGATGCCTGTGGCAGAATTGGATGGTTAACGTGTGGATTTAAAGGTCAGCTATGGGGGTTGCGAGGGAAACTTTTATGAGTAAGAGTGTCCAGTAGTTGGCGGAGGGATTTGGTTGAAGGAGTTGGATGCTATTCTGGAGGAGGCTTACCGTAGAGGATACGAGTATTTGAAGAGGTGGCGTGCCTGCGCCCCAACGGTCTTCGCAGCCGTGATGGATACCCTCGGACGCGGCGACGACCCCGTGGTTAGGGAGGTGTGGAAGGCAACTATAGGGTTGACCGGCGGCACGGGGAACATGTCCCTTGGCACCTGTGGAGCCATGGCTGGGGCTGCCGCGGCGATAAGCTTTAGCTTCGGCTTCACCCAGGAAGAACTTGAAAAGGACATCATGAAGATGCTTAACGTTAACGGCGTCGTAGCCGAGGTTGGAGCTAAGATGAGAGAGAAGTACGGCGGGATAAGGTGTGTAGAGGTCCAGTTTCACAATTGGGGGAAAGCATACATTTTCACAAATCCCAAAGCCCTGATGGAATTTGCAAGCCTGTCAGAGGGGGCCGAGGCAACACCCGAGTGCCAGAAGGTGACGGGGGACCTAGCCCGCTGGGCCGTGGAGAAGATCCTCCAGTATAATCCCGGCTTCGCAAAAAGGAAGTAGGCGCTTTTAACGGCCTAAAGAAGATAATGGCCTAAAGAAGGGAGCCCGCCTGGCGGCGTTAAATCCTGCTTCACGTTCAAAGAAGCTGCTATTCGCCTCTAACCAAGCTAGTGCCAGCTTGCTGCGCCCAACCTGGAAGAGCAGCGCTGAATAATGCAGCTCTGCGTAACCTATTTAACGGCTTCCCTCTTTTTACACTAAACTTACGGGGTGGATGATGCCACTTAAAATGCATGAAATGGAGACCATGACGCCGAGGGAAAGGGTGGAAGCCACGTTAGCGTTGAAGGAGCCGGATCGGGTACCCTTCATCGCCGATTTCCACGCGGCGCAAGCCCTGTTGACCGGAATGACCATAGAAGAGTTCTTCTTCGACGTGAAGAAGTCCTATGAGGCAACAGGGAAGGTTTGGGGGTGTTTGGCGGCTTCGACATGTACTCCGGCTGCTCCCCCATAATAATATACTACCTCCCCTGGCCTAACCCGCATAGCATCTCTACTTCGACTGGCAGCTTCCAAAGGGGGACACCCCCAAGCAGATGATAGAGAGGGAAATAATGAAGAGGGAAGACTACAGGGTTGTGATGGAGGAGGGATTCACCCCGTTCAAAAGAAGGCCGGAACTGGAAAAGGAGTTCGTTAAGTACGTGATGCAGTACGCAGAGCTCGACACTGGCGCTTGGCTAAGGGAGATGGATGTGCTGGCACTGGGACACGCTGTGGTGGAGCCACCCGTCGACGTGATATCCTTCCTAAGAAGCCTCAACAAGTTTCTTCTGGACGTCGTCGAGATCCCCGACACGCTCGTCGCATCCTGCGAGGCGACAACAGACGAGATGATAGCAACAGTCGACCCGCAGGTCCAGTTCATGGCAAGGGGGAAGGGGCCAAAAATAGTTGTTTACGGTTTTTCACGCGTTGCATCAAACATCATCTCGCCGAGAAAGTTCGATCTCTTCTGGCTACACATTAAAAAGATAGCAGGTGAGATAATAAGGAAGGGTTGCATCGTCCTGTTCCACCTGGATAACGACTACACGGCGGTGCTAGACTACTTTACGGAGTTCCCGAAGGGTAAAACGTGGTTCCACCTAGACCAGACGGACATCTTCAAAGCTAAGGAGGTTCTGGGGGACAGGGCATGTGTAATGGGGAACATGCCCCCACACGTGACGGCTTTGGGGACGCCGAGAGAAGTTGAGGAATACTGTAAGAGGCAGATAGAGGGGTGCATGGAAGGGGGAGGATACATGCTCTGTTCGTCATGCGTCCTCCCAGACAGCATCCCGCCAGAGAACCTTAAAGCCATGAAAGAAATCAGTGATGAAGTACGGGTTTTACAGGGCGTAAAGCGTGGAGGCGCTCGGCAGAGGAGACGCCTAGAGGAAGTCAGCCACTATCAGCTTACCATCCAGCTCCCCTTTAACTACTTTTTCAGCCTTCTGGATTTGGCCTGTTCACGACGAGCATGGGTATTCGCCGTTCCCCCCGCAAGAGGTCGATCTCTCTTCCTTTAAGGTAGTTTACGAAGTCCCAGCCTACCGGGCGTCCAGCTCACTCCTCGCCTATAAGGTCTGACCGGGCGGAAACCACTATAGCTTCAAACCCTACGTTGACGTGAGGTCACGTCCTCAGGCTCCAATCTCCAGAGGGGTTTGACTGCTTCCACTCCAACCTTCCAGTAGGCACGTTCAATCCACTCCCTTTGCTCGTCCAAGTATGCGTCGCCGAACACTACTCCCTAACGTCACGGGGAAGGGAGCAGACGGCTCCCTGAAATTTTCCTTGGTACTCCTCTTAGCCTGCCCCCACTTGCATGATAGGTGGGCCAACGATTGGCTTGGACACGTGCAACCTCCACGCTTACTCCGTGGGATCGAACCCTCCTTCGTGAACGAAAATGGAGTGTGATGTTCCGGGGCTGCTCGCCATCGCCTCGTAGTAGGCGAGGCAACAATCTTTTCCGCCGCTCCGAAAACAGCATAACTCAAGGTCCACCTCAAAAAGTGGAGGGGAAACGGGATTAGACGTTGACGTTTTCTATGATGGTTGCTCCTCCCTGTCCGCCTCCTCCGCAGAGGGTGGCGCAGCCGTACTTTGCACCTTCAATGTTGAGTATCCTCGCCAGAGTCCCGGTGAGCCTTAACCCCGTCGCCCCGAGGGGATGCCCTATCGCAATCGCTCCACCCTTCACGTTAACCCTGTCAGGGTCTAGCCCAAGCTTCTTGATTGCGAACAGCGTCACCACCGCAAAGGCCTCGTTTATCTCCCAGAAGTCTATGTCCTTAACCTCCATCCCAGCATGCTTCAATGCCATACGGGAAGCTGGAACAGGCCCCTCGCCCATAACGCTTGGGTCTACTCCTGCCCAGCCCATCGAAACTATCTTCGCCATCGGCTCCAGCCCATACTCCTGCATCTTCTTCTTGGACATTAAGAGCAGGGCCGTTGCCCCAGCGTTGAGGGGGGAGGAGTTCCCGGCTGTAATCACGCCGTCGGGCTTGAACGCCGGCTTAAGCTTCTCCATCGCCTCCATGGACGTCTCAAACCTTATGGACTGGTCTACGTCTATCACCTTCCTGCTTCCGTCAGCGAGCTCCACCTCGACGGGCACTATCTCGCCGTCACGCCTACCCTCCGGGTAGCCTGCCCCATTCCTGAAGTACCCCTCCTTAACTGCTTCAGCGGCCAGCCTGTGGCTTCTGAGGCTCCACTCGTCTAGGTCTCTCTTAGTCCACCCTAGCTCGTCTTTGTATTTTGCGAAAAGCTTCTCCGCGGTTAACCCCATTGACAGCGCAGTCATCAAGTCATACTTCTCCACCAAGTCCTTGCGAGCTAGCAGGGTTGGAGTTACGCCTATGTGGGGGTTGAGGTCCATCTGCATTGGGAGGTGGGTCATGTGCTCTATTCCGCAGGCGAAAACAATGTCCGAGTAGCCTAGCATTATCTCCATTATCCCCTGATGCATGGCCGACATGGCCGAAATGCACACTCGCTCAGTACCTTGGGAGGGGACGTTCATTGGAAGGTCGGCGAGAATGTTGACGACCCTTCCGCCGTAAAGCCAGTTCTCCTTCATCTGCATGGTGCACCCGGTGATGACGTCCCCTATCTCCTCAGGGTTTATACCCGTCCTGTCGATGATCTTCCTTACGAGCATCGCGGCGAGGTCTGGCATGTAAACCTTGTTAAACACGTCCCTGTCAGGCTCCCTAGGCCTAGACCTTGAAAACGGAGACCTGAGGTAATCCACTATGTATACTTCTTCAACCATAACTATTACCTCCTTTCAGCACCACCATCAAAAAACTTTCTTTATAAAAATTTCGATTTACGGTGGCTCAGCCGAAAACTGGGCGTAGAAGGCCGCCCCCTCCGAGGCTAAGGGCGCCTCCATCCGGCAGCCAAGTAGGAGGATAAATGAATAGTTTGAGGGTTGCAGAAGGGAGTGCGAAGCCTAAGAGTTGCCGGAATGGGACGGTGCGGCCGAAGCCCCATCATTCCGCCTTTTCGATGATGCGCTATCCGCTTTGGTTGAGCTCCCGGAACGGTTGAAACGTTAATGGTGGGGAGGGAAGGTTGAGGGAAAGTTGAAGGAGAGTAAGGATGGTGAATCATTGAAGAGGGATCATTCAAATCAGACTAGAATGCTGTGAAATCCTTAAATATGATGTTCGTCACCACTTTGAGTGGTGGTTTCCTTGACGGAGGGGAAATATTACTTCTTTGACGAGGATTCATGCGACCTTTGCGGCGTCTGCCTTAGTAAGTGCCCTGTGATGGGGTTGCCCGTCGAGGAGGCGAAGGAGGAAGTGAGAAGGCTGGTTGAGGGAGAGGAGGCAAGGCATGTTTTCTCGAAGTGCACTGGCTGCATGACGTGTAACCTCCTCTGCCCTAAAGACTGCAAGCCCTACGATCTCATCCTTTACAGGCTCTACGAACGCTACAGGAGGGATGGCTTGCCGTCCATTGCAAGGTTCATGGTAACCCCGACTCAAACCCCATCAAACGTTTGGTCCCTCGCCCTCTCCGAGGACGAGAGGGAAACGTTCAGGCTATGGGAGGAGGCGGCCGAAGCGGCCGAAAGGAGAGGGGTTGAGGAGGTCGTCTACCCGGGATGCGTGATGTGCTTCCCTCCATACCTCAGCCACTCGAAGCTCTTTGACGGCCTCACCATCGCCGTGAGAAACGAGCTTTGCTGCGGGGAGCCATTTTACAGGATAGGCGTGCTCGACGTGGCGGAGCAGGCTGCGAGAAGGCTGGAGGAGTGGTTCGGGAGGATAGGCGCTAGAAAGGTGGTTTTCCCGTGCCTCGGCTGCTACGACACGATAATGAAAATCTACCCTGAAAGGTTCGGGGTCAAGTACGACTTTGAAGGCGTAGCGTTCCTCGACCTCATCTGGGACAAGATCGAGAGCGGAGAGGTGAAGGTTAAAAACAGGCTTAACATCAAAGTTACGGTGCACGACAACTGCCATTCAAAGCCATTCGGGGACAAGTACCATGACCTAACCCGCATGATCTTGGAAAAGCTGGGGGCCGAGATAGTCGAAATGAAGCATAACAGGGAGAACGCCTCGTGCTGTGGGCTGGCAGCGTTTGCTATTAGGCAGGACCCAGCAGACGTGGTTAACGTAGCAACGGGGGTAATCGAGGAAGCCGAGGAGACAGGCGCTGAAGCACTCGTGGTGAGGTGTGGAGGGTGCCTCACCACCCTCTCGGCGGCAAGCACCCTATCCCCTGGCAGGATGCCCGTCTATCACGTAATAGAGCTTGTACAGAAAGCTATCGGAGAAGAGCTGCAACGCGGAAGCGTGGAGAGAGCAGGGAGAATAGTCAAACTATTGTTTGAGGAGCTGCCGAAACACCTCGCCAACCTACCAGAGAGATACTGGGTGACATTGCAAGATTAGGGAAGAACGGTAACCCCGCATTACAAGCATGAAAAAATAAAAGAAAAAGATATTGATGAATTTTTCACTGGAGCTGGGAGGGAGCTGGTGGGGGCAAGGCGTTCCAGCCCGGCATGAACTTTAACCGGGGACTAAAAGTTTAAAATCCGTGTAGAGTGAAAAGCTTTATCGTCTACATTATTTAACTGGTTGCGGCGTCTTCTTCGCTGAAAGGTCATCGGGTGAAGGCAACTTCACCCTTTCACCCAACCGCTTAGAGCGGAGTGAAACGGTGGAAGATTGACGGCAAAGGGTCGCTCGATTTAAATACCCTTTAACCTTAAATAATTTTTTGGAGAGGGATGCGTGTTGGTAAGCTATAGAGAAGAGCTTAAAAAGGAATTCCTGAGAATGCTTAGAGAGGACGACGCTTTCAGAGCTGAAGTTACGTCGATGCTTGCAGGAGGAATACTTGAAAGAGAGGAAATACGCAGCCTCACAAAGGAAATACGGAACCTAGCAGAAAAAATATCAGCATTCACCGAGGAAACAAGGAAAACAAACATCAGCATCCAGAAAGAAATAGAAAACGCCAACAGACGCCTCGACGCATTCGAAAGAGAAATGACGAAGTTCAGGGAGGAGTCGGCGAAGCGCATGGACGCCTTCGAGAAGGAGATGATGAGGCTGAGGGAGGAGTCGGCGAAGCGCATGGACGCCTTCGAGAAGGAGATGGAGATGCGTATTAAGCTTTCTGAGGAGCGTTTGAGGTTGCTTGAGGAGTCTGTTGAGGAGTTTAGGCGTTTTGTTATAGGTGGTTTGGGTGCTAGGTGGGGTCTTGCTAGTGAGGAGGCGTTTAGGGATGGGCTTCGTGGTTTGATGGAGAGGTATGGGGTGAAGGTGAGTAAGTGGGAGTATTATGATTCTGAGTGTGTGGTTTTCAGGCGTCCTAGCATGGTTGAGGTTGACGTTTTGATTAGAGATGAGGAGCATGTGCTGGTTGAGATTAAGTCGAGTGTGAGTAAGGAGGATGTGGAAAAGTTCCTTGATAAGGCCTCCCTTTACGAGAGGGTGAAGAAGGTTAAGCCCTCCCTCGTCATAATTTCACCTTTCGTGCATCCTAAAGCAGAGGAGTACGCTAAGGAAAACAACGTGAAAGTATACACTAGCGTAAGGGAATTTGTCTCGAGATAGCCATTCTTCAACCTTAGTGAACTTTAAGTGGATGTGGCGGGGAAAGGCGGCAAGCAGCGTTTTTCATGTAGATGAAGTGCACTCTTCAGCGTGAAGGGTCGTGAACATTTATTCACGGTTGAGGTGCTGATGAAGGTGACGGCGGTCTGAGTTTAAAAAAGGGGGTTGTTGGGTGTTTACCTCCATGGCCAGTGTTCGAACCCTTCGTATGCTAGCAGGTAGAAGATTAATACCGTTAAGATCCAAGCAAACATCACAGCACTTCCTACGAGCTCAGCTACCCCTTCGAAGTATAAGGCGTACACTATGGCGTTCCATATGGCGCCTGTGGAGCCGAACATCAGCCCTATTCCAAGGTAGAACATGTAGAGTGTTTCGAGCCCGCTCACCGGTAGCAGTAAATTGGCTCCTGTGAACGGGATGGCTAACGCCGGGTTCACCAAGAAAATGTAGAACAGACCTGTCCCGATCAGGAACGAGACCACGACGAAGGCTATGCTACCCTTTATGCCCCACCTTGACCATGGCCACATTCCGAAGGTTAGCTGTCCTGCAAGCAGGGTTACTAACGGGAAGGCCACGTACGCGGCGATGTTTCCATGGTTCATACACGGGAACGTGAACAGGAATGGTACTTCTCCTGGAATCAGCACGGTCTGCAGCGAAGGACCTATTATTGCGGAGAGTATCCCCCATAGGGCGACCCCGATGATGACCGCCAGCGTGAGGTTTACTATTCCTCTCTTAGGCTGAGGCATGTTCGGGAACGGAGCGACCACGCCCATGATCGCTCCCCCGACGATTATGCTTAACAGCAAGGAGTTGTAGAAGTCATACGGCTCGGTTGGTGTTAGCGTTATCATGGGTACGCCGAAGAGGTACTGTGCCCAAGCGGTCCCAACAGGGTTTGACCAGAGAAGGTAGGTTACTATGCCACGTATCACGAAGGCAAGCACCCAAGATATTGAAGCGTATACTGCCCCTCTAACCACGGGGTGCGTCTCCGGCCTCTTTGGGATGAAGGGCCAGTAGGTGAACAGTGAAGCCCACAGGGGGAATACTAGGAAGGCGCAAGTGCCAAGGATGATCATCTCGTAGCCCTTCCAGTGAAGTATGATTGCCAGAATGTACCAGGTTATGAATGCTAAGATCATTGATAATGCCATCACTATGATCCCGTACCAGGGCTGCTTTATCCTCGGAGGCGTGAACGGCCTCGCCAGCAGCCCTATGGTGACGAACCATGCGATGCAGAAGATGAAGTATGGAACCCAGTCGACGATGTAGCCGAGGGGGTACAGCTCCATGTTCATAGCGTTACTAAGCGATAGGACTAAGCCCATTTCAGGGGCTCCCACCGCCATGCCAAGCATCGTGGCGATAAACGCGTTCATTCGAACCATCTTGGTGGCGAGTCCCCAGACCGGGTGGATGAAAATGTATAGTGTAATGTATGCTAGGATGAAGATTGTGAAGAATGACAGGAACCCCTCCCAAGGCTGCTTGAACTTTGGTGCAGCCTCTGCCTCCTGACCTGCTACCTCTGTCATCCATCCTCAACCTCCCATCTAAACCCCTTTCTGGAACTTTTTAAAAGATGCTATACAATCTTTTACTATATAACTTTTTTTTCCTCGTTTAATCTTGGGAAAAAATAGTGTAATGGCAAACGGTTTATTTGATATGAAATGGAATAGCACTGGTGGGCTGGCGGTGTCAGCAATTTTTCCCTCATCTTTTCCATCAAAAAATGTGGAGGAATGTTTGACGTGGATTATTGGGAGAGCTGCTCGAATATTTTTTCAGCGTCTACTCCACGAAGGCTTTGACCCCCATCGACGCATAGGATATGCCCGGTTATCCACTCTGACTCGTCGCTTGCGAGGAAGAGAGCCGCTGCAGCCGTATCGCTTGGCTTGCCAAGCCTTCCCAGGGGGGTTTCCCTGATGAACAGTTCCTCCACTCCGGGTATTTTCAGGAATGCTTCGGTCATCACAGCCGACGACCCCGCCACCGCAGAAATACACGCAAACACGTCATCCACGTTTAAGCTTGCAGGAAAAGAGTGCCATATAAACGCCGTGCAGGTAATGACGCAGTCAAAACTCACCGTTACCGCAAAGATCACCGTGAACGGCGAAACGGTCTTCGAGAAAACCTTTGAGAAGGAGCATAGAATAAACTATCCCCCAGGCGACTAGCCATAGCGTTAACGTGCACCTCTTTCCCAGCCTTCAACCACAGAAGACTGCTTCCAAGGGTGCCTATTCAATGCTCAAAGCCCATTCCTTCATCCACGAATTCCAGCATCCATCCCTCTTTTTCCACCATCATCAGCCCAAAGAACATGTAAACGTAAATTAATCGAAGTTGAAAGGGCTCTTCGAAGCCGAAGAAAACGCAAGGAAACGTTAAACCAAGCTAAAAACGATAAATCACTTAAGAGTTGAAAGGAAGGGTGAAGGCTGCACCCTCACGTTGACGCACAGCACCGCCATCCCCTTGAAAGACGCACCTCCCTAGCCGTCATCCAAGCAGTTCATTACGGCAACACGCGCCGATAAAAGGGGTTTTTGTGAGGTCAGATACAAGCCTCAACAAGGTTTAAAAAAGGAGGAAAAGGAGGAAGGAACGCGTTACCGCCTTCTAAGGTAGTACACGGCTACTCCAACCACAACGGCAGCCACAGCGACACCGACACCAGCCATAATCATCATGTTAGTCTGCTGCTGTTGCTGCTGCATGTTCCACAGCGTGAACAAGGTCAACATCTGGATCATCTCATGTATCGGATAGGACACGCTGTAAGACGTTAGGTTCCACGTGGTGGTGAGGGTTGCGCCAGTATAATCTTCCCTGTAAACAACGTTCTTAACCTCAGGATTATACCACATAAGCGAGTACATGGGCTGAGCCGTAAGCGCTTCAAATACATTTGTAAGGTTAACTAGCCAGCATTCGAAGGTTCCTGCCCCTGTATTAACATCGGTCACGTTAATGACCTCTCCAGTAACCGTGATGTTTGACGGGGTAGCATTATTCCAATCGTAGGTCTCGTTTGCCCCCGTTGCACTATTCCAACTCCACCCGATGAAGTAAACCGATAAGTTCTTTCTCCAGGTTTTACCCTCCTCTAGTGGAAAGTCGAACATCTTCCAAGTATCATTGAAGTGGAGCCAACCCTTCGTTATTGTAGTAATTGTTGTGGGGGTGGTGGTATTTACTTCATAGTAAATGTACATGGCAGTTACGTTTCCATCCATCGAATAATACGTATGCGTGATCACAGTCATGTTTACCGTCGAGCTCGTTGTTTCCACGATTGTGGTGTAGTTGTAACAGTGGTATTCTTCCGTCTCGTTGACTCCCGCCTTTATGTCTGCGGTTCCCGTGACGTTTAGCGTGGCGGTACCCGTTGCTCCACCAGACGTTACATTGTATTTCCACGTGTCGCCCGTTGCAGGTATGTCGGCAGGCATACCGCTTATAGCAGCTGAGAACGGGGCTGAAGCGGTCACAGCCGCCAGGAGCAACGCCACGACCATTACGCCGGCGGCGAGCAGCACCCTTCTCCTCATTTTTTAACCCTCCACACCGAAAGGGAAGTTATTCTCTTTAAATTTATAAGTGTTTTTCTGGGGCGGGTTATCGGGTTCCCCCTTCCTTGTCGGGTTCTGAAGGCGTTCTGAAGGCAGGATGGTGGGTTGCCTGTTCTGGCTGTCAAATGCTTGAACATAAGTGTATTACTGGCGGTGTGGACGTGCGCCACTTCACCTCAGGCAGCGGCGTTAAGCTTCAAAAGCACGTACACCTGCAGGTGGCAGCGTGCACCGTAGGCTGCCGCCGCTCCCAAGCCTTCCTCCAAGGTCTCACTTAAGACCCAAGGCAGCCAGCACAGCCAACTCTCTCAAAGCTTAAGAGGATACCTCACGTAACCGCTTTCTTGGATGAGAAATTCACCCGGAAGAATCATGATTATACTATTTTACTTTTCATTCTTGAAGTTCCCGGAGAAACCCGTTTTCAGCTTCGCTTCCCCTACTGGCGCCTCGCTCCCTCTTAGAAGGAGGAGAAAAAATGTTAAAAGTTAAGGGGGAGATTTCTTTCTCAGTTTGGCGGCTGCTGCGGTGATTACTATCAGGATCACTGTGGCGGCTCCGCCGACCATGAGGTGGAAGCTGACTGAGTAGCTGACCATTAGCTGCGATAACCCCTGTAACGTTATAAGGGAGTATGCTAACTGGAGTAGCTCCTGCTGGCGTAGCTGATAGATCATGTTCATGGTCTCGTTAAGCGTGTACACTTGCACCTCGCTTTCCGACTCTTTATGTGCGGCGATGTCATCCGGGTAGAAGTAGTCCTGGTGTAGTTTATCGCTACCATAGTAGTTGAGGAGCTGGTCTGCGTAGTGCTTTGAGGATGGGCTGTTGCTTTCACCGTATGGTAGCACGCTGAAGGAGGTGACGTTTCCGGGCTCAAGGTGGACAACCATTATGTAGGACGAGCCTCCCGTACACTTCCACTCACCCGTCTCGTTGCTAAAGGTGTACCATCTCGGGTTTAGGCAGCCGAAGGGCTCCCCGTCGGTTCCGTTTAGTCCAACCCTGTAGCTTCCCCTTTCAACGTAGTGGACGTTCGCCCAGTAGACGCTGACGTTCCCGTAAACCTCAAGCATGTAGTTCACCGTGGCGTTAAGCGTGTCGACAGCCTGCTGCTGGGTTAGGCTCCCGATGTACTCCTCGAAGTCCCATATGCTTGCCTCCTCGCCGTAAACCTCCCTGCACTCGTCCATCAGCCTCTGCACCCACAGCTGGAATATCGTCATAGCAGTCTGGTTTGTCGCCTTCATGTCCCAAGCCTTCAACGTTGCTATCGCGTCGTTAAGCGCCTTACTTCCTCCGGAGACGCTGTCAGGCAGCTTGCCTATACAGTCCGATGCAAGGTAGCTGACTGACACGTCAACAGCCATGCTGAGCATCTCATCCATCGTGACGCTTGAATCCGACTCCAGCATTTTGAAGAGCATGTACCCCCTGGTGTACTTGCTCATCCCCCTGTACCCTTCCCACCCCACCAGGTACCTGGGGAACGGGTTTGCCTCGTGTGTCTCCGACACGTTGTTCGGCTGCACGGTGATGTTCCATGATGGAATGTTGCAGTTCTGCATCCACCCGCTTCCAGGGTTCTCCTGCTGCGGCAGCTCGCTGAAAGGTATTATCTCCCCCCAGTCTGTTTCCGGGGTCCACCCCGGAACCGCCGCAGTCCAGTTGTAAGTGTCGTTCCTCTCAGGGCACACCCCACTCCAAACGTAGAACGTCTCGTTGTACACGTCGGCGAACATCACGTTGAATATCGCCGTACCCTGCTTAGCCCACGCCTTCTTAAACTGGGTTAGGTTTTGAGCCGTGTCAACAAGGTACCACTGCTCGAACCCTACAGCGTTCTTCCTCGTACTGTAGTTTACTGCTAGCGCCCAGTGATCCGTCGTGTTAATCGTCAGGAGAACGCCGTGGTGGGTGTAGTAGACGGGTATCTCCTGGTAGAGCACTCCAATCCCGCTGATCTTCATCGGCACGGTTATATCCTCCTGCTCCAGGGGGCGCCATGTCCCATTGTAGAGGTACATCGTGTTATCGTCGCTAAGCCTCTCTATCCAAACATCCCCAACGTCGATCTGGTTCACGGTCTCGGACCATGCGATGTACTCGTTGTGCCCCATCCCTATGAAGGGTAACCCGAAGAAGATGACTCCTATAACGTTTAGCTCTGGTAAGCCGTCATGGGCGGGAGCCATGAGGTGAGCCTGATACCACTGGAGGACGCCGTCCCATGGCAGGTGCGGGTTCATCCCGTACATGGGGTGCCCGGTGGCTGACCGGTCGGCGTTAACCACCCACTGGTTGCTGCCAACGTAGCCTACCGCTGGTCCAGGCGACGAGGTGGATGACGTGCCAGCTGGCTGATACTTGCTGAGGTACCCCTCAACACCCATCAACTCTATTTCTTCTTCAGCAACTATCCACTCCTCAAGCACCCTACTTGAGAAGAGCAGGTTTATCAGCTTCCCCATCGACGCCACGTCCGTCGGCTTTACCGGCGCGTTCTCCTTTATCCATGAGGGTAGCTCGTCCCAGTGGGTGTAAATGTAGTAGTTTATCCCCGCTGTGAAGGGCTCGATCATAACCCTCCTCATGGTCTCATTTACCTTCAGGTAGTCTTCCTCGCTTGCTGGAACCCCCAGCTCTCTTAGCAGCACGTCGCTCTCAATGTTGCTCAGCGAAGGATACCACGTGTTATTATAGTTGAAGGGTCCAAACGTCTTCGACAGGCTTCCGGTAGCCGTAAGGAAGTTTAGCATTACCGTTTCTATTGCGTCTTCTGCCTGGGCGTAGCCGAAGCCGAAGAATGCAGCCTCCTGACTACTAGCATTAATATGAGGAACACCAAAGACATCCCTAACGATGGTAACGCTCTCGCCGTCCACACGGATTTGAACAGCCTTACCGGTTAAATCGTTAAAACCACGCTGCCCAGCGACTGTAAGGGTGGCTGGGGCAGTGTAGCTGGTAAACGCCGCTTGCAGGGCTAAGCCGCCTACGCTGGCTACAAGGAGGACGCTGACGATAGCTACCAAGCACGCCAGCTTACCATCACGCATTCCCATCTCCTCTCTCCTTCCTCGCTTAAGAGGAATCTGATACCGCTAACACTTATTAACTTTAACTTTTTTAAAAAACTTTCAGGTCATAAACTTAACCGAGTCCTCTTAACCTTTCCATCCCTTACCTTAAAAACTTAAATTTTAATTCCTTTTTGATTTATTTTTTAATTAAGTGGTTTTTCACAACTTTCTTCCGAGAAATGTTGGAAAAGGTAAAGGATTATTCAGTTAAAGGTTTCGGAAGGAGGTAGAGGAAGGATGGGGTTCACGCTTGATAGGCTTTTATGGGTAAATGTGGAGATTTTGGTCTGTCAAGCGTTTCCCCATCATCGAGGCGTACGCCTCTAATGGGGCTTTCGGGGTAACCCCCGGAGCCCCACATCCGAAGACTCCACCCATAAGCCACCCCGTGGCCAAACCAGCACCCCAAACACCCACCAAATATTTAACTGCTTCGCAAGGCGAAGGAAGTGAGGAGGCAGGGGTTGCACCGAAGTTCAAGCGGCCCTGGAGGGTTTCTGTCCTTCATAACGGTTTTCATCATAACATACCTTACATTGCAGTTGTTCATCCACCCGGTTTGGGGTCTCGTCACCAAGATGATCCGGATGAACGCCTTCACCGCGTCGATGCTTGCGATGGCAGCGGGATCCCCTGAGCTAGGCCTTCTCATGTCGATTAACAGCGCCGTATACATGGAGCCGTACCCCCTCGGCTACATCGTCGACTGGGTTCCATACTTCATCTTCTGCATCGCATGGTTCGTCACCATAGGACTGCCGGCGAGGCCGTTCACGCCTCCGAGGATAAAGCAGCCTTGGGCCGGCATCACGGTGCTAGCCCTATCAATGATCCTAGCATTCGCAACATGGTACATTCTCGCAATCGCACTCCACTAGAAAGGCTACGAGATGATCATACTAGGCACCAGCGGCTTCCTGGTGTTCCCAATATGGGTCACATTGTTCAACTACTGACCCTTCATACCCAAGAAGCTAGACGTGCACCCGGTGGTTAGAGGGCCATCTACGCCTCAATATCATGGGCACTCGCCTTCGCGATACGTGGAGCAGTCACCTACCTTCTCTGGTCAAACCCGATAGGGGCAGCCTAGGCACGGTACTTCCTTGGAATCCCCCTGCTAACGTTAATGCCCACCGAGCCATACGACTCCTACAACTCCCTGCTACTATCCATAATCGTCGGGGCAGTAATCATGAGTGTGGTTGCACCGTTCCCGACGATGCCGTAGCCCAAGAGAGGCGCAGTAAACCTCACATTATCAATCCTGATCGGGGTAGCCTTATGGGGAATCCTCACCGTAATCCTGGCCCCATCATCCCAAACCATCATGGTCTCGGAAACGGTCTCGGGAACGGTGCTATACCTGTTCACGTTCCCCTGCGTAAACTACGGAAACATAGTCGCATACTTAGCCTTCCCACTTGTAACCCTACTTGCAGGACAGCTAACCTTCGGAATGTGGCCATGGTCAAGATGGGCATAAAAGGAAACATAGCACTGGTAGCCGTATCATTCCTGATCGGGACAGGTCTGTTCTACATTTTCATGGTGAACCCCGGGCTAGCAGTCCCCTTCACAGGAGCCAACCTACTGCTACCGGTGAGCGGGCTCGAAACACTCTACATGTTCTACCTTGGAATAGGGCTGATGTTCGGCTCCACAGGCGCCATATGGAACGCCATGGTCTACGCCCTCTACTTCGAAGATGGCAGAACTCGTAGGGCAGTCCACACTGTTCTCCTGGATGCTAACAACACTAATCTTCTACCTGCTAGCATACGAAGGGTTCGAACACTGGCCATGGAGGTAAACACCCAACAACCCCCCTTTTTTAAACCCAGTTTTTAAACCCGGCATCACCCTTCACCAGCCCATCAACCGTGAATGAACGTTCACGGCGAAATGTACAAGTGTGTGTCCATGCTCCAGCCTCCCAGCTTGAGGGCGAAGCTCAGGTTAAGCGTTAAACGCTAGCTCGCATAGCTATTCGTTAACCTCCGGCATCCGGCTTGTACATACGTGATACGTGACCCCTCCGATGCCAACCCTTAAAGCCACCACTCCTCTTTCCTCATCGTCGGAGGGCGTCTTGTAGCTCGCCTACGCCCACCGCCGCCTGTTAGGTGACCCCGGTGAGGAGTGGGAAGCACCGCAACAATCAACCCTAATGTTATTTTTCGTTTGCTATCCGTAGTCGATTATTTACGAACTCAGCGAGCTTCTCTGGCTCATCGGCTCCAATCAAGTAACGCCTCCCACTTCCCATCTTTTCCACCGCGTATGAGCCTGAAACCCTGTACAATAACCCATCAGGCACCACTCTAATCCCCCACCCATAATACCAGGGAAGTTTAACCACTCACAGGATAAATATCTCTAAGTGAGAAATCTCTTGCGAACCACAAAACCGATTCGAACCTCAAAACACTCTTCGTCGCACACCACGGTCATGGTTGAAAATAAAACGAGACAAACTCCAGAACAGCAGATACCATCATAAAAGCGGTAAAATCGTAGGGAGCAACCAAAACGATGAAAACAGTAGACGCTACCGCCAGCCCCACCACCGCAATCACAAGCCAACCAACCTGTATGCGAATACCCCCTCCAACCCCTTGCCTCATCCCACACCGCCCCTAGCCCTCTCACAGCCCCGATCAGCAATTTTTGAAGTAGTGTTATTCAGGTTTACGCCCATCGTTCACGTGCATGCTTGGAACCCGGGGTAAGAAGCCCTCCCGCCCAACCCCCTTTAACTCTCCCCTCTCCAACCTTCAACACGGTCTCAAAGTAAAACCCTTCATCCAATACCCTGACGAGAGAAAAAATGAAACCCATAAAAAAGCGTCTTATCCACCCACTCCCTCCACCACCCCTATAACAGCTTAACCCGAAACAACCCCTCCCAGCAACCTCAAAGCCACCCGTTTAAACAAAACCCCCTGTAAAGACGTGAGAAAGGCAGCTGTTAAGCGACTCTTCCTACCAATCGATCCTTCCTCCGCGAAGCCGCAAATGCAGCAATCACCGCCGCCGTGACAGACGCCGTAACCGACACGGTAAAATGCATGGATTCCAAGCCGAACACTTCAGACACAAATGCACCCAACCCCCGTCACAAGGGCAACCGTCAACGCCAGAACAACTACCTGCAAAACCCAAAACATCTTAACCTCCACCCCAACCATCCACCACACCACCCTCAAACCAAAACAACCACCACAAATCCAATTCAATATTCCAAATCAATATTTGTATTTTCCCCGACTCCCAATTAATTAGTGATAAAAGCAAACCCGCATTTCTCCATAATTTTAGTAACCCACCCTAAGCATCCCATAAAAGCAGGTAATGGTTTGATAGCAGAATGACTAAACGCTTCATAAAGCCCCAAGCACCACCAATCCAGCCAATGAAACCCCCTCACCACCCCCTCAACCACCACCTCCCCTCCCCCCTCAGCCTCACCGAAAGCTGTGCAGCCAGGCAACCCAGAAACCGCAGCAATATAACCCTTCTAACCTCCATCTCTCCACCGTGGAACCTGTTCGCATCCGCTTCAACCCTGCACTTTAACTTTGAATCTACTTGCATTGAGAATGGTCATTCCAACAAGCTTGCTTCCCCTATATCTCAGCAGGATCCCCTCATCTGCAATTTCAGTATCCGTAGCTTTCTGAGGCCTTTCAAAGCTTATGTAGAGAACGTCGGCTTCCTCATCATAATCAACGTGAAACCTCTTTACGGGAAAATCCAAAAGCACGGGAACCACGCCAACCACCATCCTTCTCAACTCCTCCGCCATACTACCCCTCTCCTCAACACCTCACCCACTTTCCCCGTTATGAAAGGCGTAATGAGGAATGTAAACATCAAAACCCCTTTTAAGGAGCTCTGATGTAACGATAACCCCCCGTCCTCTCCCAAAGGATGCTAGAGTTCTACAAGTTGCTCTATTCCTCATACTCACAGCCTTAACTACTAGTTTAATTTATAAATTTTTTGGATAACATGCTTTGTTGCATAATCGTTTCTTTTCTCTTCGCTGCGCTTTTCCCTCCGCCCCCGGTTTCAGGGTGTTCAGCTGAGCCGGCTGTACACCGCAGCCTTCAGGCCTGCCTCCAGCCGGGCTACTCCAGAGCCCGCGCCATCACGCTATCCCCGATGTCCTTAAAGGACCCATGGCGTCAGCCGACGCCATCCGCCTTCGGCTCCACCTCACGTCCCGGGAGCCTCTCTCAGCGGGCCTCCTCCGGTAGACCGGTTGAGGGTCGGGGTCGGCCTGAACCCGGGATGCGGCGAGCCTTCCGGCGAGGCTGGTGAGCCGCCTGTAGGCGGGCGAGGCGCCTGGGCGTCGCCAGGGTTCGGGTGAGGCTGCCACGTAGGCGAAGGGGTGTCCTCCACCCTCGTTCATGTGCTTGGCCTCCTTCCCGTCTCCCTCGCTGACGAGCACGGTGAGCTTTCTGGCCAGCTTATCGTCCGATACGTGTTCATCCTCTTGGATCGTGGATCGGGGGACAGGTCTATGGTTCTTCAGCCGAGCAAACCTTACCCCTTTGAGGGCAAGGGGGGCACAACTAACCGTGCAACGAGGCATTTGAAACGGAAAAGTTTATAATATATTCGAAATTTAGAATAGTTGCCGTATAATGTCGCTCTGTTGGTGAAGTGGTGGAGGGTGATAGATACGAGGTATGGCTATAAAGTAGTCCTGACTGCTGAGAGGTGTTTAATGAGCAACTACAATAATGCATTATTCTCAGGTTTTACTGCGTGTGGACCTAAAAATCTTTTTAAACCGTTTCTCTACTTTAGATTGGTTTGCCCACCCGTGCCAACCCATAATGGTGGTGTAGCTAGGAACGCTCCTTACGGTTTACGTAAAATAGAAGCTGCACTCCTAGACTACGGATTCGATGAAAATGAAGTTGTGGTTGTAGCTCCAGATAAAATAAGAAAATTTGTTGGTTCTAACACGAAAATTATTGGGGTATC
>JAPDJY010000003.1:0-18541 GCA_029258835.1 Thermoproteota archaeon
TATCCCCCACCCTGGCGCTGACGTTGCCGGAAGTCCCCTCAACCAGCCCACTCCGAACCATATCCCTAGCAACCCTAACAATCTCCTCACCAACCCTTCTCACTTCTCCATCCACGCTAGAACCTCCCAGTCACGTATAGTCCCACCTAAAGTGGAAGCCCGCCTCTCTTATTTTTTCCGGTAGGTGACGAGCCGTCCCCGCCCGGTCGCCCTCGGAGCGTCATCCATCTCAGCCATAACCCAGGACACCCTCGGCCTCCACCCCCTCATAGGAGGATTCGTAGAGTGTCCTGTAGCGGAATGGCTGGACGGTGGCTTAGCAGCATACCCCTCACCTGCGAGCAGAACACTTTCTCCAGTCGGGTTGCTGCCTCCCACCGCCCTTACACTGTTAAGGGGGTAAGGGGAGAGCTACGTACGGGCAAGGCCTCCTCCTCAACCCGGGCTTCACTCTGCGCGAACCCACCTTCAGCTGCTCCACCAGCTTACACTCTTCCTGAACGTTGCGTTACCGTCCATGGTGAACCGTTTAACCCTGCGGTGCTTAAGCGATAAATTGGCCGTGCAACCGGCCGCCTCAAGTCACCGACAGCAATACTAGCTACCTCTCGTAATAGGGAGCTCTCCTGCAGAAGCATTCACATTATGTTTACAGTGCTTCAGTTGGGTGATGGCTTGGCGATGATAACGGTCAGGGTCGACGAGGACGCCGCCTTTCAACTCTCAGGATCACGGCTCCTTCCCGAGAAGGTTTTCTCTTAGAAACTCGGACTCCATCTTTACGACCTCGCTGAAGACGGGGTCGAAGTAAACGTCAAAGTGTCCCACGTCCAAGCCTACCACTTTCACGTTTCTCATTTTACTTGCGGCCTTCTCGACGGCTCCAGGCGGAATCAGCGTATCCCTCTTCGCGTAGACGACGAGCACAGGACACCTAATCTTGGAAGCATGTCTTACCGGTCTGTAAAGGGGCACCGATAGGAGCGTCCTTGCGGGACACTTGTTCTGCCAGGTGGAGCCCTCAGGTACAAGCGACAGGTACCCCTCCTTCGACCCCGGAGTGTTCATGACCGCGAACTCGTCCGGGTCTGATACCACGGGAACGTGATGCACCCTGCCGATGAGCGATGCCAGAGCGTCGGCTAAGCCGTGGGCTACTGCCCTCAGAGTAAACCCTAAGCCGAGGAGGGACGCCGTAGCCAGCCCGTCCACGAAGGGGACTTGGGATACGACCGCTGAGACATGCTGGTCCCGGGCTGCCGTGACCAAGACGTGACCCCCGCTGAAAGAGGTCCCCCAAAGCGCCACCCTCCCCCCGTCAACCTCTTCTAGGCTGCGTACGTGGCTGAGCGCCGCCTCCCAGTCCTCCAGCTGCCTCTTAGGGCTCACAAGGTTCCTCGGCTCCCCTTCACTACCCCCGAAGTGCCTGTAGTCGAAGAGGAAAACAGCTAGACCCTCCCTGCAAAACACCTCAGCGAAAGCTGGGAGGCGGAAGCTTCTCTCTGCAGCGAAGCCGTGAGCCATGACGACAACAGGGGGACTCCTTACTCCCTCAGGAATGTAGAGCCACCCGGCACACCTCAAACCACCACTAACAAAGTCTGAATCTAACCTTTTCAATCGCTAACACCTCGCAACCATCTCCACCCCCTAACCAATAAAAAACGGTATTTAACAGTTATTTAACTTTTTTAAGCTGTCCACGCTACACACTTCTAGAAGGGGTAAACCGCTGGGTGGCTCTGAAGCTCTAACCGGCGGCGTCCTACGAATCCCCCCAAGAAACTTTTTAATATTTCACGCTTTAGGTTAACGACTGGAGGTGTGTTCTTGCCTGTTAGGGCTGTTGTGTTTGACGTTGAGGGGACTCTCTTCAAGTCTAAGAGTTTGACGGATGCTTACCGTAACCAGGTTTTGAGGCTCCTATCGGAGAAGAAGGGGTTAAGCGGGGAGTCGCTCATCAGCGAGCTTCGGAGGGTTATGGAGGAGCTTAGAAGGGAGGGCTACGTTGAGCGTCCCCCCTCAACCCTCATAGCGGAGAAGCTCGGCGTGACGAGGGAGGAGTTCTACGGAGCCATAGACAGGGTTGACCCTGCCGAGCACGTTGCCCCCGATCCAGAGCTCGCGTCGATGCTTAGAGAGATGAAGAACTCGTTTAAACTCGCCGTGCTAACCAACCTCAGCCGTAAGGGGTTAAGGGGGGTGCTCAGCGCGCTGGGCTTAGGCGAGGAGCTGTTCGACGTCGTCTTGACAGCCGACGACCTTGACCTCTTGAAACCTCACCCATCAGCATTCAAGAAGGTTCTTGAAAGCCTCGGGGTTAAACCGGAGGAAGCCGTAATGGTGGGCGACATAGTGGAGTCGGACCTTGCCCCAGCGAAGGAGCTGGGCATGAAGACCATCCTTGTAAGTGACAAGCCAGCAGACTCCCCACACGTCGACCTCACGGTTAAGCGGGCAGCGGAAATAAAGGACAGGATACGCCTCCTCCAATAACCTTCTCGTCGCCGCCCCCCAACCTCCTCCACCTCAGAACCCTAAACCTACGACCTTACCGTAGAAGCGTCTCCATCTGGAGTACAACTCCTCGTACTCCTTGCTTCTCTCCCGTGATGGATGGATGCTCTCCCCCTCTTTCACCATCCCCTCCAACGCCTCATCGAAGCTCTTGTAGACTCCCGCCCCCTTAGCGACGCAGACGGCGCATCCAAGCGAGCTTCCCTGCTCCACGAGGGGGCTGGAGACGGGTAGCCCGGTAACGTCCGAGATAAGCCTCAGGAAGAATCTGCTCCTTGCCAGCCCACCGGTCACCTTTAACTCCTCCACCTCCCTCCCCGAAACCTCCTGAAGCTGCTCGCAGTTCCCCCTAACGGCGAATGCCATGTTTTCGAGGAGAGCCCTGAAAACCTCCCCCTTGGTGACCGTTCCTCTAACCATGATGAAGGGGGGGAACGATATTGTTGGAGGGAAAACCCTGATTCCCCCGCTATAATCCATCACCTGCGGCCCCATGGACGCCATTATCCCGCCAGCGCCAACAGGCGCCTCCTCCGCCATCCTGAATAGCTCATCGTAAGGGTTTAACCCTTTCCCCTCCGCTTCCTCCATTTCTTTCCCCGCCAACTCTTCCTTGAACCACTCGACAAGCCTGCCCATGACTCCTGCGATGCTCTCGAGAACCCATCTGCCAGGAAGAACGTGGCAGCTAGTCCAAATCCTCATTTCTGGGTCTATAAGCGGGCTGGAGAGCACCATCTGAATCGGCGCCGTGGTTCCAGCAACAACGCATACGTCTCCGTCATCCTTCGCCTTGGACGCTAGGACGGCGCACTGGGTGTCCCCTCCACCCATCACGACGGGCGTCCCCTCCGGTATCCCTGTTTCCCTGCTCGCTTCCTCAGTCACCTCCCCCACCACCTCGCCCGCACTAACAACCTTTGGAAGCTGCTCGACGTCAACCCCCAGCTCGTCCAGCATCCTCCTCGACCACTCAAGCCTTGAAACGTCGAACATAACCGTTTCAGCCGCGTTTGAGAGGTCCGTAGCGTATTCCCCACATAACTTGAAGGTAACCCAGTCGTTCAAGTTGAGGAACCTGCTAATCCTAGCGTAGACGTCCGGCCTCTCCATTTTAAACCATAAGATCCTTGCAGGCATGAATAGTAGGGGGGGCCAGTGACCAGTTATCCTGTGGAGGCCCCGTCCAACCTTCTCGATGATGAGGTGCTGGACTGTCAGCCCCCTTGCATCCGTGTTTGGCCCGGCGTAAACCGGCCTTCCCTCCCTATCCGTGAAGACGGTTGCGTACCTCTGGCTGGTGACGCCGACGCCGACGACCCTTCCCCCCATCCCGCTCCTATTGATCATTGATGCAATGCTCCTCCAGAGGACCTCAGCGTCCAGCTCCATTCCAACCCCCATGAGCTCCCTCGGAAAAGAGTAGCTCATCCTAACGGATGAGAAGTAAGCGTACTCTCCCTCCCCGCTTACTAACGCAACCCTAGCTGAGCCACTTCCAACATCGACGACAGCCAGTAACTCCTTCAACCTCTCACCACCAACACTTCCCTGAAAGGAGCGGAAAGCCAGCGTGCAGTCCAGAATCATTTTCTCCTCGAAGCCCTTTTAACTCTTGCCGGGATCCTCTTACCCGCCTCCACGCCTCCCAGAGGAAGCTTCAGCCTTCGCCCTCGAAGACCAGCTTCCCCTCTTCAACCCGTGAAGGGGGTTTCAGTCCCAGATTAAGTTCTTCAGTCATCCTCTTCTCCACGTCCCGATGGACAACCTATCTATGGCCTTCCTTAGTTGCCTCCACTCCTCCTTAATACTTCCGGGTTAAGTATGTTTTTGGGTTTGCCTCCCTTCACGACCTCCCTTATGTCTTCTGCCACCATCACACTCTGCCTTCTCACCACTTCGTACGTGTTCCCCCCTATGTGAGGGGTTAACACGACGTTGTCTAGGGTCAGGAACCTGTTGTCCGACTGTGCAGGGTCCTGCTGGACGACGTCTAGGCCTGCGCCGGCTATCCATCCCTCCTTCAGCGCCTTGAAGAGTGCGTCCTCGTCCACTATTCCACCCCTTGCAAGGTTCACGAAGAAGGCGGTGGGCTTCATGGCTGCAAAGTGCTCCTCCCTTATCATCCCGGCGGTCTCCGGTGTGAGCTTGCAGTGGACCGTTACGACGTCCGACTCCTTGAACAGCTCCTCCAGCCCCACCATCCGCCCATCGACAGCCTTAACTCTCTTCGGGTCAACGTACGGGTCGTAGACTAGTAGTTCAACATCGAATGCTTTAAGCCTCTTGGCGACCTCGAACCCTATCGCCCCAAGCCCTATTATCCCAACCTTCTTGCCCTTAAGCTCGAACCCTACGATGGCGTTGTAGACGTCTAAGAAGTCGCCTTCACTGGCGTACTTCACCCTCCCAGACTTTAGAATCCTGTCGGCTTTAACAATCCTCCTCATGGCCGCGAGCATCAGGGCAATCGTGAGCTCGGCGACGGAAACCGTGTTCCTCCCTGGAGCGTAGACCACAGGGATCCCCTTCGCGGTAGCCGCTGCGACGTCGACGTTGTAGGGGTCACCCCTACATGAAGCTATAACCTTTAAGTCGCACCTTTCAATGGTGTCCCTGGTGACGAAGTCGGCCTCGACAACTAGCACGTCCGCCCCGACATTCTCGATCAGCGATGCAAGCTCACCGCCATCCAGGTAGATCTTCCTGGTCTCCCTCCAGCTTCTATACTCGACGTCCATGAGCTCCCTGAGAACTTTTAACCCGTCCTCGTGGAAGGCGGCAGTAACCAAGCACTTCACAAAACCACCCCACCACGAAAACAAAGGTATTGGCATTAGAAATATAAACTCTCCCTTCCCCAGCTAGGAGCGTCCTCAACGTTTGCCTGAAGGGAGGATGAACTAGCCTCCAAGTGAGGCTAAACCCCTCCTCGAAGCATCCCCCGTAATCGTTGACAGCGACCTGTGTCCCCCATCGCGGCGCCGTAGCACCCTCATAGAGGTGTGAAGTAAACCTTCCAGACCCCTGCCTCGTCCCTCCCCGCCTCCGCTTTAACCTTCATCCCAACCCTTGGAAGGCCCTCCCCCTTAAACCATCCCATCACCCTGAACTCTCCGAACCTGGCTATAACTATGGTGTATGGTTCCCCGGTGAACTCGAACCCCTGAGGGGGGCGATGGATCTGGGTGAAGCACTCCACCACTCCCTCCCCTCCAACCTCAACCCACTCCATGTCGCTCGAGTAACAGTTGCTGCAGTCCGCTTGGGGAGGGTAGAAGCTCGCCCCACACGCCCTACACTTCGTCCCGTATATTTTCCCCTCCTCCAGCCCCCTCCAGTACCTTTCAACCCTTGCAACGGGCAGCTTATGCTCTAATACGAGGGTTCTACTCTCCATGCTCACACCTCGAGGATGAAGACCCATCCAAAATGGCCTGTTCCACCTATGTTATGGGTTAGCCCCCTATAACTCTTAAGGTCCACTTGGAGGCTTCCAGCCTCCCCGCGAAGCTGCTTAACAACTTCGTACACCATCGCTACGCCTGTGGCGCCTAGAGGGTGTCCCTTCGCCTTTAACCCGCCGAAGGTGTTCACCGGGAGGCTCCCCCCAAGGTCGGACTCTCCTTCCTCAACGAACCTTCCCCCCTCCCCCTTCCTGCAGAATCCAAGATCCTCGTAAGCCATTATCTCGGCTATGGTGAAGCAGTCGTGGACCGAGGCAACGTCAAGCTGCCTTAAAGGGTCCTCTATGCCAGCCATCCTGTAGGCCATACGTGCAGCCTCAACGCTCGCCTTCAACCCACCATAATACTTCCTCCTTGAAAGGTTGGCAGTGTCACCGCTATAACCCACCCCACTTATCCAAACAGGGCTCTCCGCCCCAAGCTCCCTCACCCTCCGCTCACTAGCCAGCACGGCCGCCGCTGCCCCATCACTTATAGGGCTACAGTCGAAGAGTCGGAGGGGGTAGGCTACGTATCTCGACGATAACACCTCCTCTACGGTCACCTCCCTCTGAAAGTGAGCTTTAGGGTTTCGCGCAGCGTTCCTGTGGTTCTTAACAGCCACCATGGCCATCTGTCTTTCGGTGGTTCCGTAGGCAGCCATGTGGGCTGTGGCGTGCATGGCGTAATGGCCGGGGAACGTTGTGCCGTACTGGTGGAACTCCCACAGGTAGCTGCCAGCCCTACCCCCAACAGCCAGAGACGTGGCGGTGTCAACCTCAGTCATCTTCTCGCATCCGATGGCTATCGCGACGTCCACCACCCCCGCCTTTATGCTCGAGTAGGCGGCGTACACGGCTGCACTACCGCTTGCACAGGCGGCCTCAACCCTCAACGCCCCCTTCCCAGCAAATCCGCAGTACTCGTTCACGGGAACTGCTGGCATCAGCTCGTAGCTTCTAGTCCCAGCCGTCCCAACGACGCTCAGCTCCACATCCTCCCTCGTAACCCCCGCGTCCCGCATAGCCTCTCTAACAGCCTCAAACGCCACTTCCTGCAGCGTAGCATCCCTCCTAACCCCAAACTTGGAGCATCCAACCCCTATCACACCAACCTTCACCATCCTACCTCCGAAGACGGAATGCTGGATCACATGCGACTCCACAAAACAGCTACACATCCTCTTGCAGCCACCGCTTTTATCGGTTTCGACGTGTACGCGACGAAAAACTGCAACGCGGGGAGTGCTCATTAGCCGCCTCAACCACCATCGAAAATCATGAAGAGCAACGGCTCCCCAGGTACCATCTAAAGCAGCGTTTTAGCCGTGGGATGCGGCAGGTAGCCGCGGAGACAGCCGCCATAAACGACCCTCCCTAGCTGCTCCGACCGTTTTGCAGGGGTTGGCATGCGGTGACAAGCCCCCTCTGCAACCCTCACAACACTACTGCATCTTTTCCGGCTGGATGCCCCCACCATCCTATTTAGGCGGCCCCCCTCCGGGTCTTCCGCTTACGTGGCGAGTAGCCGTTGAAGCCTCCGTTCACCCCTGTTTCCAGCTTGAATCAGCTAGGGTTTCCTGAGGTTTCCCCACCTCCTCAGCCCCCCCTTGACCCCCTTGAAACTCTACCGTCTTCCCGGCGTCGTCTATCCTGCCTTGGATAACCCCTGAAGAGATCATCCTCTCCAGAACATCGACCACCAGCTTCTCGCTTATCCCAACCTTCTCAGCGACCTTCTCGATGCGGATGCGTGAGTATACCCTTGAGATGTCCCTCACCCTTCCCTCAACCACGTCGAGGTTAACGAGGAGTCTCCCGTCAAGAACCCCCCTGAACCCCTCCCTAACCATCCCCTCAAACAGGGATACTACGTCCTCGTCTCCGACAACGGGACGCCCCATAAGGCTAGCTCTAGGGACTTCCTCTAGGGGTACCACCCCCTTCTCCTCCAGCAGGGACAGCAACGTCCCCCTCAACTCTTGGATGGCCTTAGCTCTCGCCTCCCCTAGCAAGTCCAGCTCCTTCGACAGCCTTTCAAGCCTTTCCTCCTCCCTCTCAAATGCCTTTAACCCCCACCCCCCCACCCTAACTAGTTGAAGCTTCACCCCGTCGGCTAGCTCGTCAAGCTCCACCATAAGCTTGTCGGCCGCCCTCAAGTCCCCTCTCCTCAACGCCTCCTCCAGCTTATCTAGGCGTCCTCTGAAGTCATCGATGGCTCTAAGAGCCTAAACGCTTAGGTTAATCCACTCCTCCTCCATGCCTGAAAAGCCAAACTTCCTTGCGAAAGATTCGAGGACCCGTCTGCTTTCAGCCCTAACCTCCGGGCTGCCATTCTCTAGGAGGGGTATCACGTGGATTATTGCCTCTTGGGCTCCGATCTCCTCCAGCACCCTCAGGGAGGCGTTAACGACGTCGGCGCACTCGTCCCTGAGGGCCATGACCAAGTACGAGAGGACTTCCTCCTTCCCGAACGATCCAAGAGACCTGACAGCCATCAGCCTAACGTCGGGTTCACCGTCTCTGAGCGCCCTCACCAATCCTTGGAGAGCCGCTTCACCCTTCAAGCGCCTAAGCGCGTTTACAGCTTCCAACCGGACATCCACCGAGCTATCATCCAAGGCCTCCAGAATGTACGATGCCAGCCTTGCATCCCCGACCTCACCTAGGATAGCAGCTGCCATCCAGCGCAAGGCAGGGTCGTCGTCCTTCATCACCCCGACGGCTTGGAGGGCGACGGAGCGGCCACCGGCAATACCTATAAGCCTGGCTAAGAGGAGCCTCTGGCAAGGGTTAAGGTTCCTCGCCTCCCTCAGGCACCGTAGAAGCGTGTTAAGGTCTGCTCTTGCGAGGAGCCGCAAGGCCTCCTGGACATCGGATGGGCGACCAGCCCTCAGAAGCCTAACCAGCCTCCTTACCGTATCCCCCCGGCCTCCCTTAACCTCAACTCCAAGCATCGCTCCTCCTCCCACAACCGCCCATGGAGATGAATAGAAAGATCAAAGGAGCTTTTTATGAACTTTTTGGTTTTAAACCGCTTGCTGACGGTTGAATCCCTCTCCACGGGGAACCTAAGCCACGGTCGATAAGGAATCCTGATAACATGCTGAAGCATGAATGCTTCCTGAGTGCTCTGCCTAGGCGGGAGCTGTCAGGCACCATCTAAGCCGCCGGTTTAAACGTTGCACTAGCACAAAAAGATAAACGGTAAAAGGGGAAGTTGCAATGAAGGTAATAGGAACTTGGTGGGTTCCCGGTGGGAGCGTGATAAATCACAAAAACGTTGAGGACTTGGTAAGGAAGCTGGAGGCCGGCGACCTAAACGCTAGGGTGGAAGCCGCATGGGCTCTCGGAGAGCTGAAAAACCCAAAGGCCGTTAAGCCACTCATAGAAGCCTTAAAGGATGAAAACTGGCGTGTAAGGTGGAGGGCTGCATGGGCTCTGGGAGAAATAAAAGATCCCAGAGCGGTCCCCCCTCTGATAGAGGCTTTGAGGGATGAGGACTCCAGGGTTAGGGAGGGTGCCGCCAGAGCCCTAGGGGAGATAGGGGACAGGAGGGCCGTCGAACCCCTAATAGGGGCGTTGGAGGACAGGGATCCACGTGTGAGGAGGATGGTAGCCCACTCGCTGGGCGTGCTGATGGATAGAAGGGCGGTTAAACCCTTAATAAGATGCTTGAAGGACGAGGACTCAGGGGTGAGGAGGGAGGCTGCGTGGGCGCTCGGCAAACTGGGTAGTAGGCGGGCCGTCGAGCCCCTAATAGAACGTTTAGGGGACGAGGATGCCGAGGTTAGGGAGGAGGCTGCTGAGAGCCTTGGCAAGATAGGCGATAGGAGGGCTGTCGAACCGTTGGTGAACGCCTTGAAGGACGAGCACTGGCTTGTAAGGGTTGAAGCCGCCGAGAGCCTCGGTGAGATAGGGGATAGGAGGGCTGTTGACGCCCTAGTGGAAGCGTTGAAGGACGAGGAGTGGGAGGTTAGGGAGAGAGTGGCGTGGGCGCTGGGGGAGCTGGGCGGGAGGAGGGCTGTCGAAGCGCTCGTGGGTGCGCTGGGAGACGAGGAGTGGGAGGTGAGGAGGAACGCTGCAGACGCCCTAAGAAAGATAGGTAAGCCCGCCGTGAAGCACCTCGTCCAAGCCCTAGAGGACGAGAACCCGTCGGTTAGGGAGGGTGCCGCCATAGCGCTGGGGAAGATAGGTGATGAAAGAGCTGTTGAACCGCTCATGCACGCCCTTAGAGACGAGGACTCAGGGGTGAGGGAGAGGGCTTCAGGGGCGTTGAGGGAGATGGGGAAGGGTGTGAAGCGCATAGGCGAGTACGGGGTTATAGGGGACCTGAGAACGTGCGTCCTCGTGGGCGTGGACGGGTCCATAGACTGGTGCTGTCTCCCCTACGTTGAATCCCCAAGCGTCTTCGCCGCCATCCTGGACCCCGTGAAGGGGGGATGCTTCGCCATCCACCCGTCAGGCTCGTTCGAGTCAGAGCAACGGTACGTTGAGGACACTAACGTTCTGCAGACGGTTTTCAGAACGCGTACGGGTGTGGTTGTCCTAACGGATTTCATGCCGGTTGCTGAAATGGAGGGCGCCCCACAGGGAATATTTAGGAGGGTGACGTGCGAGGAGGGGGTGGTTGAACTCGAAGTTAAGTTTAAGCCGCGCTTCAACTACGCACGTGCGAGGACGAGCATTGAACGGGTTGAAGGCGGAGTCTTGGCTAGGGGGGGAGGAGAGTGGGTTTTTCTCACCTCCCAAGTTCCGGTGGATGTTGCTGATGGCGAAGCTAGAGGAAGGTTCACGGTTAAGCAGGGGGAGGAGTTGTGGTTCGCCCTACATTACAGGGGGGATAAGCCTGTTGACCTGGAGTCCTGCGCCGCCATGCTGGAAAACACCATTCGGTACTGGCGTGAGTGGGTTAGGGGTGGCCGCCTTCCTGAATGGGTTGTCGACGAGGACTGGAGGAGCCTGGTCCGCCGTTCGGCGCTCGTCCTGAAGCTTCTCACCCATCCCAGCGGTGCGATCTACGCAGCCCCAACAACATCTCTCCCGGAGAGGGTCGGTGCATCCCTTAACTGGGATTACAGGTTTGCCTGGATCAGGGATGCCTCCTTCACCGTGCAGGCATTCTACAACCTTGGCTACGTTGAGGAGGCTAAGAGGCACCTTAAATGGCTTATACGCATCTGCGAGGAATGCGAGGACCCGTCAGAGATCCAGCCCCTCTACGGCTTGTACGGGGAACTCGACCTTAAGGAGACGGTGCTAAGCCACCTTTCAGGCTACAGGGGCTCCAAGCCCGTGAGGATAGGGAACGAGGCGGCGAGGCAGAGGCAGCTCGACATCTACGGTGAACTCGTTAACGCAGTGTACGAGGTTACACGCTACGGCGAGGAGATCTCAAAGGATGCCTGGGAGTTCGTCAAGAGAACCGTCGACTACGTGTGTAAGGTGTGGAACACGCCTGACGCTGGAATATGGGAGTTCAGGGGGGAGCCACGACACTACGTTTACTCGAAGCTCATGTGCTGGGTTGCCCTTGACAGAGGAATTAAGATAGCGAAGCGTTTGGGAGACCACTCTAGGCTGGAAAGGTGGATAGAGGCTAGGGACGAGGTTAAGAACGCAATACTTGAGAGGGGGTTCAACAGGAGGCTCGGCAGCTTCGTCCAGCACTTCGACTCTGACGTGCTGGACGCTTCATGCCTCCTAGTACCGGTCATGGGGCTCCTCCCCTTCAGCGACTACAGGGTTCAGGGCACGATCAACGCTGTGATGAGGAGGCTTATGCCCAAGGAGGGCCTCGTGTACCGGTTTGAGGCCTCCGACGAGTTCTACCGGGACGAGGGCGCTTTCATCCTCTGCTCCTTCTGGCTCGTGTACGCTTTAGCCCTCTCAGGGAGAATAGAGGAGGCTGAAAGGGTGTTCAGAAGCGTTCTAAGGTATGCAAGCCCTCTGGGCCTGTTCTCTGAGGAGGTTGACCCGAGGACGGGTGAGCAGCTAGGCAACTTCCCGCAGGCGTACAGTCACATAGGACTCATAAACAGCGTACTCTACATTAGCATGGCGAAGAGGGGGGAGCACATGAAACCTGAACCCTTAGGTTTCGAGGCTGAAAACGCCTGATGAGCCCGTCCCCCGTGAGCCCTCCCTTAACCCCTTAATTTCTTGGTTAATCGCTGCCTCCTCCACCCATAAGACCTTTACACGGCCACGTTTACCGGTCGCCCACTCCCCCCTTTCCACCATCCTCTACCGCCTCCTCCCAAGCCCGCTAAGATGTCTGCTAAAATTACAATTTTCCTACGTGGGGAGCGAAAACGGACAGCTTAAGCCGCCTTCCCTTACGTTGCACCGTCAGCGGCCGGGCTCCCACCGTCTAAAAACCATTTTGACAGGAATCTTTTAGCTATGGTAAAGGGTTCCTCGGCGTAGTTAAGGGCTTCCCTCGCTCTTTCAGGGGTTGCAAGCCTCCAGGGCGGTATCCTCCTCACCGGGTCGCCGTAGGACATTCTCCCGTGCTCGGGTGCAAGGTTGCGTGCGTAGTCGGCCAGCTTAAGGAGCCCATCCACCTCCCGTGTTTCACGTATTTCCTCGATGTTCTCCTCTACGAGTGCTATTAGCTCGCTGCTTGGGTCATGGCTCCAGCTTGGCATCCTGAAGCAAGATATAACTGCCTTGGCAGAGTTTTCCACCGAGAGCTGCGAGTTTGAGATGCATTCGTCGTTGTCGCCTCTTTGAAGGGCTTTCCTAGCCCTTTCAAGGTAGCCTTGAGCCAGCTCCAAACGGTAGTAGGCCTCATCCTTGAAGTTCAAAGCCTCACCTCGACCACTTCCCCTCTCCTGAGCTTCCGGAGAGGCTTCCAACCCCTCTTACCGTCCTTGGTGGTGTAGGGTGTGAGGCCAGCCTTCTCCACGGCAGCCCTGACACGCTCGAAGAAGCGGCTCAGAAAACCTTCCGGGTCGTATAGTATGACGGCATCATAGGCGATGTTGACTAGGAGCGGCGTCACATCAACCAGCTCGTCCGCCTCAACGGTGACCACGCTTACATCTCTCCCAACCACCCTCCTCAACGGAGAGACAGCCTCGTATATCAGCCTCAGCCTCTCCCCCGGAGGCGCATCCAAACCCCTAGTCACAACGAAAACGTCCACGTCACTCCTATCGTCACAGTCCCCCCTAGCAACACTCCCAAAAAGAGCAACCCCTAAAAGTCTGCTCCCAATCCTCCGCTTAAGCAACTCAACAGCCACGTTAAAACCGCCAACCAAACAAAACACCCATCAACAACTAGGCAAAAAAGAAAACATAAAACTTCCCCCCAAACAAAAGGCAAGAAAGCAACAAAACACAAACCAACAAGCAGTCCACACCCTCACCCCCACCCTACTCTCCACCATCCAAGCCACCCGCAACCCTTCAAAACGGCAAACCCAACCAAAACAGGAACAGCTAAGAAACAAAAGAGAGGAAGGAAAGTTCCACCTTCCAGCCTAGCTCACCCACTTCCTGCCAGCAACGACTCCCACCAGAACACCGGCAACAACGCCTCCAGCCGACCCCATACTAAGAAGAATCAGCCCTTCCTCCTGAGACTGAAGCTGAACAAGCAACATCAGAACCAACGGCAGCAGGAGGCTGGCTGAGCGGGAGCCGAAGCGGAACTCGTAGGATCAGTTCCGCTATTGAACTCCTCCAAGTTAGAGAAGCCGTCGCCATCCGAGTTCTGCCCTGAGCCGTCGCTCGTCGAGTCCAGGCTGTGCTGAACCTCCCAGCCGTCAAGATGCTGAAGAAAAGTAAAACAAACAAAATGGATTTAACATTAAACACCACCAGAAAGCACCAAACTGAAATTTAAGCAATTATGAACTATCAAAAAGAAAACACCAACACAAACTTATCGTAATTTATTCAAGTTATTAGACAATCTTGAAGCCTCGCAAACAAAACATCTAAAACCTAAAAACCAAACTGACGCACATTCATTAAAAATGAAATGCCCAAACTCATCAATGTTTAATTCATTAGAGCTCAGAAAACTATAAAGAAAAACAAAGGAATTAAATGTGCCTCTCTAACCTTGTTCAGATGGAGACCATTCCATAGGCGGTTCACCCGATGTCTCATCGCTTAACCGACGCTTACTGATTATACGCCTACCAACTATAATCCCTACTACTGCAGCAACAGCAGCAACTCCCGCAACCAATGCAAGTATAAGGGAAGAGTTCGGCTTAAGCGAAGCAAGCAACATCAAAGCTAAAAGCGGGAAGTCGTTGCTAGCGGGGTTAAAACCATGCTCTACTTCCCACCCGTCAGGTAAACCGTCTCCATCGGTATCACTAGACCGTGGGTCAGTACCATACTGGTACTCCTGCAGATTGTTGAGACCATCATTGTCCGGATCATCAAATGGGTCGAAACTCGTCGGATTAAGACCATATTGCACCTCCCAGCCGTCAGGCATGCCGTCCCCATCGGTGTCGTCGCTCTGCGGGTCGGTGCCATGCTGGTACTCCTGCAAGTTGCTGAGGCCGTCATTGTCAGGGTCTTGCCCCGAGTCCTCGCTCAGCGGGTTAAAACCATGTTGAGCTTCCCAGCCGTCAGGCATGCCGTCCCCATCGGTGTCGCTGGAGGACGCGTCCGTTCCCAGCTCCCATTCCCTAGTGTTGTTTAACCCATCACTATCATAGTCCAAGTAGTTATGCTCCTGAGGGTTGAAGAAGTGGTGCAGGTATTCGTCCCACATTATGCTGGAAGCGAAGCTCATATTATCATAGTAGCTGTACAAACTGCTGCTTTCATTTGGATGGTATATTGCTATTCCATGGGAGTTTAGGTGGCTTGCTCCATGAACCTCCTTTATGATCGATGTTGTAACGTTGTTTTTAACATTAGATGTGAGGGTTTGAAGCCACTGATCATTAATCTTCGAGGCCAATTGACTCATAAGGTCGTATAAGTCCACAAGGCCATAATCGCTATAATTGTAGTATTTTTCCGTGTCGTTTACTGCTTGTAGCATTTTTTCTTTCCATGTTGTGTCGAGTGTTTGTATGTCCAGGAGTTTCGCTGTCTCATTCAACGCAGCATACAACTCACCCATCTTCGACAAATCCACAGCAGCCATAGTCTTACCTGAATGCGTGTAGCGCTGATCATACGCATCCACTATCCACCCCCCAAGCTGCGAAGGAGAAGCAGAAGGATTCTGAGTTAAGTTTTCAAGGAAGTCCATGTAGAAAACGTAGTAGTCGCCTAACGCTGAGATAGCTTCTTCTGAGGCTACTGCAACATTTGCGACGCTTGAAATGGTGTAGAAGTTTTCAAACGTCCCTGTTAGGCATGAGAAGTAGAAGAGGACGTCAACCCCGCCACTCTCATTAAGGGCTTGAAGGATTTCATCATACTCCAAGTTATCTTCATTGCTGCTGTTATCCCAGCAGACGCCGAAAATGCCTCCACCGTGATCCCACGTGTTCAACGCGTAGTGTTGGGCTGGGAAGTGTTGTTTAGCGTAGTTTATGAAGTTTTTGAGCGTGTCGGGGTCGCCCATGTTCAGCTCGCTGCAGCCGTAGTCGCTGAGCCAGACAAGCCCCTCCTTGTAGACGTAGTAAACCCATGTTCCCTCCTGCAAAGTGTAGTTGTAGTCTGATGAGGGATCTGAGTGGTCTATCATCGCTATTATGTTCACGTTGCTTGTGCTTCCTGCTCCAGCCATGGCTGCAAGAACGTTCATTGCCATCATTCCAAGGTTGCAGTCTGCGTCTAGGTATGCTATGAATGTCCAGTTTGCTGTGGGTCTGGTCATTGCGTCATTTGCTGACGTGTTGAAGCAGAGCCAGTAGTCGCAGTAGGCAGAGCCGGACTCCGCGATCCTTATGGTCCAGTACTTGTTTGAGGGGTCACCGTTAGTCAGGGTGTAGACCAGCCCGAGCCTATGCTCCACATGGTAATACGCGGCTGTGTTGTTGACGACCATTGTCCCGTTTGGAGCGAGCAACGACAGGACTAGTGTGCTCATGTAATCCTCGCCACCGGGGGTCACGTTTTCCAGATCCAAAGATACGTATATGGTGTACCCCGGCCCTGGAACTGATATATTGTAGCAGTCTACGCTGTCCATAAGGTAACCTATGTCTCCACTGTATGTTCCTGGGGTTGTAAGTATCATTGCGCTTCCCGGGTCTCCTCCCGCGTCGCTTGACTGGTTTCCGTCTTTTAGCGTGGGGGTGCTGAGTGGTGGGGTGGGGTTGTTTGTGGCTAGGGCTGACAGGATGTAGTTTTGATGGGGGCTGAGGGGGATGTTTGATGATATACTGGCTAGTCCTATTATTGTGGCTATTATTAATCCTGTCAGCACTATTTTTCTCATTATATTTACTCTCCCATCGAGTTTTTCCTACTTTTGTTGAAATACATTTTCCTATCTTAAGAATCAAGTGAAATATTTTCTATCTTTTAGAAAATTTTTGAAAACGTCATAGTGGAGATGTTGAATGGTTGGTGGTTGCGTTTGGGTTTTAAACGTGTTTTTCTGTTGGTTTTGTTTCTGTTTAGGCTGTGTTTAGTGGTTGAGGATTCCTGTTTTTGCTAGTTTTGCTTCTACGTCTTGGAGTCCGAGTTTTCTTAGGGTTTCTTTTTTGGGGATGCCTTTTTCGTCCCATCCTACGGCTTCGTAGTATTTTCTTTTTTTCTCTTCGAACGTTTGCCTGTTGACCGCTTTTCCTTTGTGGGGGCCTGATGGTAGTGGCTCGTAGAATCTGGGGGGGTTGTCGTCGTCTTTCCCTGTCCACTTCACGTCTGGCCCTGAGAGGAGGAGGGCTGCTCTTTGTATGTGGAGTATTCGGAGGGCTTTTTCCCGGTACCAGTCTTCGGGTTTTAGGGTCCATCCTGTTACGGCTTCGTAGAAGTTGAATATTTCCTTTTCTCCTAGGGTGAGGGCGTTGAAGGAGCAGTAGACTGCTGAGTCGTGGAATATGGCTAGTAGCTCGCCGAACCTGTGGTTGGGGGGTAGTCTGGCGACGGACGTGTGGTCTCCGCACTGGACGGAGCACGCGTAGGATACTTCCTCGGTGAGGGGGTCTGCTCCGCTTCTCACGCCGTGGGCTCCTATGGCCACGCCCTTCTCTTGGACGGCGTATTTGAGCACGTCCTCTGCTTTTAACCCCTTTAGCTGGCTTATTTTTATGGCAGCCCTGTATGTTCCCTCTGCGAGCACGTCGCCGAACCCCTCCCTGTAGGCGGTTATCCTGGCGGTTTCTGCGAAGGCTTTCACGTCGCCCCATTTAAGCTTGAAGCCTAGGTCTTCTTCTCCTATGATTCCTTTCTCGTATAGCTCGGCGGCGAACCCCAGCAGGTTTCCCGCTTGTATGGCGCAGAGGCCGAGCTCGTTGATGAGGTGGGAGAGGTATATGTTTCCCTCGGGGGTGAAGACTCCTAGGTTTGTGCCGTTGTACGCTTGGTGCTCGTAGTCTGGTGGGTCGCATACTGCGCCTTTAAACTCGCCTTCTCTGAGCGCTGAGAGCTTCATGCAGGTTGTGGGGCAGTTGAAGTCGCCCCAGTATGGTTTAACCCAGTACTTGGCGAACTCTTCAACCGTGTAGCTTTTGTCGTCGTGCCATTCCTCCTGCCAGTTTCTGATCGGCTCAGCGCTCATTTTGGCGGCGACATCGTATCCTCCGCTGGCGGTTCCATTCCTCCTGAAGTCCACGTTGTGGTAGCAGCTGTCGCATACCGAGCTGATGAGCTCCCACACCCTTTCCGGGTCGTGTACGTCTGGGAGGGGGCCGGTTCCCTTAACCACTACAGCCTTCACTTTCTTCGAGCCCATAACTGCGCCGTAGCCGCCATACCCTGCAGCGTGGCTTCTCTTCTCCATTACAACTGAAACCCTAACCTTTCTCTCGCCGGCTGGTCCAATGTATAGTACTGCTGGCTCCTTAAGCTCCCCCACGTCCGGGTGCACCCTTTTAACAAGCTCCCTCCCCTCCCTCACAAGGGCTCTTAGAGTTCTGCTCCCCTCCATCCCCCAGACGTGCCGTGCATCTCTGAGCTCCACCTCGTCATCGCATACGAAAAGGTAGACTGGCTTTTCGGATTCGCCTTCAAGGATCAATCCGTCATACCCTGCACATTTAAGTTCAACTCCCGCCTCCCCTGAGACCGTTGACCCTATTATTCCATTGCTTTGAGGAGACTTGCCTGACACGCAGATCTTGGCTCCCGGGAAGAAGCCTGTGAGCGGCCCGGTCAAAAACAGTAAGAGGTTCTCCGGCCCTAACGGGTCGACCTCCTCCCATCTCGACCCCAGACGGTCCCATAGAATCCTGGCGCCTAGCCCCCTACCTCCAATATATTGACGGAGGACATTCTCTGGAAATCTTGTCTCCCTGATCTTGTCCTCGCTTAGATCGATGTCGAGGAACTTTCCCGCATATCCTCCAACCATCCTAGATCAACTCCTCAGCCTTCTCGCCATAAAGGTTCTCAGCCACATCACGGGTTAATTCTTCAGGGGTCTTGGCGAAGAGGTTGTGGGAGATTGAAGGTCCCTCCTTAACGAGTCTTAGGGCGTCATAAC
>JAPDJY010000073.1:0-18229 GCA_029258835.1 Thermoproteota archaeon
GGTGGCGGACTGCGTAATATCGTGGATGCAGGGGGTTCCAGCGTGTGGAAAACCACTCCTATTCACAGACCAGCAAGTATTCACAGAAATGATAGACTGGCCAACAATAATCATAATAATCTCCCTCATAATAATCGCGGCTGTGGCTTCAAGATCCGGCATCTTCGAGTACCTGTGCATTAAGGTTGTTAAGTTGAGTGGTGGAGACCTTAGGAAGCTCTTCACCTACCTATGCCTGCTAAGCTTCGCACTCACAGCAATAATAGGGAACGACCCTGCCTTTATCATAATCAGCGCTCTTACTTTGACTTTGACTAGGGCTCTCGGCGTTGACCCCCGACCCTACATTCTTGGGGAGGTGTTCGTGATAAACGCGGCGAGCACGTCAACCCTAGTGGGGAGCTTCGTCAACATCCTGATCTCGGCACACTTCAACCTGAACCCAAGCTACTACCTCTCATACGTCCACTTCATTGTTCTAGGCGCACCGTTCGCAGCGGCATACTCCGCAGCTTCGATGCTCATCGTCCAAAGGATCTTCAGGGAGGAGTTCAAGGCGCATGACGAGAGAGGGTTTGAGCTCGTGAGAGCCCGCCTCCTATCACTCGACGAGTCAACCATAATAGAGGACACCCACCTCTTCAAAAGGATGATCATACTCTTCATTCTAACCATCACCGGCTTCGTGGTTGCTGGCTCACTTAACATCCCCCTCTACATGGTTGCTCTGGTCTCAGCGTTCGCATTCCTCCTCCTAAGCGGAGCAGACCCAGAAAAAGTCCTGCAGGAGGTTGATTGGGGTCTTGTGGTTTTCCTCGTTAGCATTTTCATTATTGTTGGTGGGGTTCACAGCGCAGGCGTCCTCGAATCAATAGGGAAAAGCCTAGGAAGCCTAACAACAGGAAACCCCCTAGCAACGATCTTCCTGACAATGACGGTTTCCGGCGTTCTTTCTGGTGTTATGGATAACGTTTCTGTTACTACTGCTTTGTTGTATGTTTTGGCTCCTCTTTCTGTTAATGCCTTTGTCCTCGATAAGGTTGTTGTTTGGTCTCTTATTTATGGTGCTAATGCTGGGGCCAGCCTCACACCCATAGGAGGGATACCAAACCTCCTGGCAATATCGATACTAGAAAGAAACGGAACACCAATCTCATGGAAAAACTTCTTCAAAATAGGAACACCACTATGCCTGGTTTCATTCCTCATAGGAACAGGGTTACTGTACGGCCTGGCGACGCTTCTAGGGTGGACCTCCACGGGACCGGAAGTCTTCGCCATGGTTCTCGCATCCCTCATGAAGATGGCAGGGGTCGGCGCAGGGGAACTGGGGATACCAGGATGGGTGACGCTACTAGCCGCATACTACGGATACCCAATCCCGTACTAGCCCGGGAAAACACGCAGAAGCCGGCAGCAACCCTCCACCCAAACAATGTTTAAATTCAACGCCAACACGACCCGCCGGCACCACGTGAACCACCACCCCAACACCAACAGCCTCCCAACCTCCTATGATTACCACTATAATAACTCTTTTATACCAAAATTCTCTGACCTAAAATTTAAGCGAGTTGGCTGGAGGGGACGAGAGTGAAGTACTGCAAGGTTGCCTTTGCACTTCTCCTTGCTCTACTCGTCCTGTCCCTGGGGTGCATGTCGACGGAAACCGCAGCCATCCCGGTCCAAGCTAAACTCAGCGGCGAGGCACCATCATTCTCGGTGTCTGAAGAATGGGTTTACAACTTCACCTTCACCAATCAAACCGATGGATCAACGGTTACCGCCACGATAAACGCAAGCACTTCGGCAGCCTACACTCACATGACGGATTACCATGGTAACATGAGAGACTGCTATGTTTTCAAGTTCAACCCAATAGACCCGCAATCCCTCATGATAATAATAGGATACCTGTCAAGCACGTTTAACATTGGTAACGTGAGCGTTAACTCGCTTCTCTCCCAGTACACCAACGAGAGCAGCGTCAAGCTATACCTGGAGACAGACAACTTCTCATTGGTGGGTGCAAGCTACCACCTCAAATTCGATAATGGCACACACACGGTGGATGCCAGCTTCACAGCCCTGCTCAACGAGACATATCCATACCTCATGTTTAACTTCCCGCTCTCAACAGGGAAAACATTCGGAAACTACACCCCCTCCATAAACATCTCGTTAGATGGCGACATCTCATACACAAACTCCTCGGGAACATACCATACCCCCATAGCTGAGGAGGTGAACTTCACCTACCCGTACAGCTACTCGTTCTACCCGCTGTTCAAGGTTGTAGGCACCGAGACGGTGACTGTGGAGGCTGGCTCGTTCGAGTGCTGGAAGATAGGTGTGCTCAACTCCTCGAACCCGAACCAGATCGTAGGATACGTATGGTACTCCCCAGACGCCAAGAACTACATTAAAGGGGAACTGACAACAGGAGACTCCAGCGGAAACACGTATAACATACAAATCGAGCTGGTGAGCTACGAAGGGTACACTTCCCCGATCCCACCCGGCGCGTGGCTCATGCTGTTCATGTACCCGTACATCGTCCTTTACAACTACTTCCAGGGGCAGCAGCGTAACAACCTGCTCTTCGTCGCGGGGATAGGGGCCGTGGCCGGCGTGGCCATAGCAGCGGTGGCAATAGCTTCACGTCGTAAAAGCAAACCTTAGTTCAACTCCTTTTTTTAATAGCTGAAGGCGGCATCACCCGCTGGACGCGTACGCACCCTTAAAAGATGTTAGTGTTTTACCGGTTGCGCCTGTTTAAGTGCGGTCTTCATAGGTTCTCCTCGGCTTCTTGGATGTTCGGCTGCCGGGAAGGTATATAAGGGTGATGGTTAACCGTGCTCATGGTGGTTGCATGCTGTATGCTGTTGGCGTTTCCGGCAGCCCGAGGAAGGGTGGTAACACCGACTACCTTCTAGGTGTCGTCTTGGGGTGCTTGAGGGATCTGGGGTTTGAAACACGCCTTCTAAGGGTTGCAGACTACGATGTTAAGCCCTGCGTTTCATGCTGGACATGTGTCGAGCGGGGTGAATGCTGCATCGACGATGAAATGAGCAGCATCATCATACCCGAAGTCTTAAAGGCGCACGTGCTCGTCCTCGGAAGCCCGGTGCACTTCGACAACGTTTCAAGCTTCATGAAAACGTTCATGGACAGGACGTGGCCTCTACGCGGCAGGCTTAGGGGTAAAGTCGGGGGAGGGTGCGTCGTGGGTAGAGGCTACGGCCTCGACCTGGCACTCGCCGCAATACACTCATTCATGCTGAAGCACGAAGTAATCCTGTGCCACAGGGGGGTGAGGGGGGTAGCCTACAGGAAGGGGGAGGTCAGCATGGACAAGAGAGCAATGGATGACGCCGCCAAGCTCGCAGAGGCAATCTCAAAGGTCGCCTTAAAACTGTACGAGCACTAAACCATCGGGGAACCCGCAGTGAGGGTGAAGCACCAAAAGCGTCCACCCTGCCTCCTTTAACGCCCACCGACGGAAGTCTGGGTGGCCGGTTTAACCCTTCAGCTCCCCTCCGACCATCTGACTCCCGCCTCCCACCTGTTCAGCAGTAATTTTTTTAACGTAAAGGAAGGGAAAATAATGGGTTCGCGGTTAACCGGGGGCTTGAAATGTTGGGTGGGGTTTTCCGCGTGCTCTTCGTCTGCGACGCTAACACCTTCAGAAGCCCTCTAGCCGAGTTCATGCTGAAGCGCATGCTGTCGGATAGGGGGGTTGATGGTGTTGAGGTCTACTCTGGGGGTGTCGCCTCCCACGCCAGGGATGGGTGCATGATCTCCCAGGACGTGATCCTCATGCTCAGAGAGGAGGGGGTAACAGTCCCTGAGGCTCCTTTCTCAAGGGATCTTAAAAGGCACAGGGAGCTCCTCAGGGAGGCTGACCTCATCCTTACGATGACGGCTGAACAGAAGAGGAACGTCCTGGACATGGACGACATCAAGGGGAGAGTTTACACCCTTAAAGAGTACGTTGGGGAGGAGGGTGACATAGTGGATCCGAGGGAGCTGGGAGAAGAGTACTATCCGAGGTGTAAGGAGGAGATCAAAAGGTGCCTGGAGAAGCTTGCCGACAAGCTTGCATCCTTAAACTCGCCTAGCCGGGTGATCCCTTGAAGCGGAAAGGCGTCATAGCGTTAGCCGTGGTATTCATCCTCCTAGCCTCAGCCGTAATGCTATCCCTAACCCCGAAAGCCAAGGTAGTTTTCATCCCATACTACACGGTGGACGTAAGGCGGTACTCCTTCAACGTCACCCACAGCACCTACTACGACGTTAGCTTCCACCTTGACTCAGGGTGCCAGGTGAACTTCTCCTTCACGGTAAGCTGGTTCCTAAACGTGCTCCTCCTAGACTCGGAAAACTTCGAAAGCTACAGGAACGGCGAACCCTACCCCTCCATCCTAACCATAGAGGCTACCAACACAAGCATGGTCTACGAGGGAAGCTATAAAGCCGCCAAAACAGACACCTACCACCTAGTCTTCGAAAACAGCGTGCTCCCGATAGAAGACTCTGAAGTCAACCTAACAGTTAACCGCACAGTACCCTCCCTCCTACCCATCACATACTACTAGGAATCCCGGAAGGGTTAACGGCGGCAGTAACCCTCATCGAATGGGGAGCAAGGTATTTAAGCGCCACGGCAACCCCGACGGCCACCCCGCCCCCCTCCACCCCGTACACCACCCACCGTTGAGGATGCGTTGGCGTGGCGAGCACCGCGTAAAGCGCCGCCTGACACAGCAGGTTGCCTTTTTCCACAAGGCCCTCCGTCCGGTTATACGGCCCCGTCCTATATTGTAAAACTTGGCGTTCCCCGTGAACTCTCCACCCTCCACATGACCCTGAAACGCCTCAACCCTGATCCTTTCACACCCCACCCTGCACGATCAGCGTGAAGTTGACGTCCTCCGGCTCCGCCTCGCCAGCCACGTAAGTTAGGTAGTATGTTACGACGCCGCTTTCAACTGTTACGCTTGCTGGGTCGGGTCCGGATGCGTTGTAGAGTCCGGTGGGGAGTGGTGAGAGGGCGTTTCCGCCTACGGATACGACGGGCTGTGAAGCGTTGAAGGTGTGGTATACGAATGCTAGGTGTCTGCTCCAGTTCCAGACCCCTGGCTCCCCGCCCTCCAGGAACCAGTTACCCGAGAGCCTCCCGGGAAGGTCGTAGTCTATTTTCCCCCCTCTGGGCTCGTCAACCCTCCTGACCTTCTGGTAGGCCCTCTCCCTCAGGTCCTCCCTGAGGTAGTCCAGGGGGCAGACCGCGTGAGCCATGGAGGGAGGGTAGGTCTCAGGGTGGATGAACCCCAGGGTAACCCCATAGTCCACCACACCCCAGTCAAGGCAGCACTGGCCCGGGCGGACACGAGCCACACCCAAAACCTCACCAGCCCTAACCGGAATGCTCACCTCAACCTTTTCATCAGGATTCAAGCCTCCAACCTGCTCCTTAACCCATCCTGCTAGTCTGAGAGGTGGTGGAAGTATGTTTCGCACGTGGCGGTGTGGTTGATGTACACTATTGTAGTCGTCGTAGCTGACGGTTTCACCGTTGACCGTCACTAAACGGCTTATACTCTGTTCTCGTTATTGCCCCGTCTGCTGGGGCCACCACGTTGTAGGCTTCACTCCCGTCTCGTTCACCAGCACGAAGTATACGTGGTCGCTCGGGAAAGTGTGCCTTGGAGGGTTAAGGTGGCCTAAGGGTATTATTTCGGAGTAGGCTTCATCCTCCAGCGGGATGTAGGTGAACGTGACCGTCGACCTGCACGGCTACACGTGAGGCGTGTTAACGCTAAAAGCCCCTAGCTGGTGTTAGCGTCCACCAGCCGCTGCCAGTAGACGCCAAGCAGCAGCCCGGCTAAGATGACGCATAGGAACGCTATGCTCCACCTCCGCTTTCTCGGTGCCGCCTTCAACCGTTAACGCACACTTCCACACTCTCAGCTCTCACACCATTCTCATTAAGTGTTCACCCTTAATTTCCTTTTCCCCCTCAACGAGTTCGTAAGGTTCCTTCTTCCGCTTCCGCCACTCAGCTTGCACCTGAGCTACTCCAGTTGCTGCCCCTAGCTTGCGGTGGATCGTTTTAAACCGGTTGAAGCCGTTTTCCGTCCGTGAGCGGCATCGTTTCTCTCCCTCCCGCTTTTTAACGTCAAGCTTATATGTGTTGAATGTTTCTATAATAGTAATTATTATAATGGTGGTTATTATAATGGCTGTTATACGTAGGAGGGAGCTGGACCCGGCTCTGAAGGGGTTTAGGTGGCTTCTGATCTACGGGAGGAGGAAGACTGGTAAAACTTTCTACGTGAGGGAAAGGGCTGACTACGACAGGTACTTCATAGTTGCAAGGAACAAGGTGCTCATAGACCTTTGTGAAGGGGAGGAATACACGCAGAGCGAGTTCAGAAGGATGCTCCCCCTCATGGTTAAGGATGAAAGGGTGGTGGTGGACGAGTTCCACCGCCTAGACGAGCCAGCTCTCTCAGCCATCCAAGCCCTAAGCGGCGTCGGCCACTTGATCCTGATAACGTCGACGATGCACTACTTCAGGGAGGTTGTCGGCAGGGGCAGCCCCCTCCTCGGCCTCTTCGAGCTGAGGAAGGTTTCACTTGTTGATCCAAGGGACGCCATAGCCTTCGCCAGGGCACTCGGCTTGAAGGGGAAGGAGATGTTTGAGGTGGCGTGCATGGTGAGGGAGCCCTGGCTTGCACCCATAGTTGAAAGGTACAGGGAGAAGGCCTACCTCAACGTGAAGGACGAGTTGAGGGTTTACGTCCCACACCTCACGGGGGAGGTCTTCACCGAGGAGGACGTCGAGTTCACGGCCAGATACTCGGCCATCCTAGGGGCCATAGCTAACGGGAAAACGTACTCCTCCGAGATTTCAAGCTACCTCTTCTCGAGGGGGCTGATAGGAAAGGACAACCCCGGACTCGTCTCCCAGTACCTGAGAAACCTCGTCCAAATGGGGCTGGTGAAGGCTACACCGATGGAGGGGAAGAAGAGGAAGACCTTCCAGTACAGGCACGCGTCCCCCATCATAGACCTGGCATACTACCTGAATGAGAAGTACGGGTTCTTCGAAGCGGACATGGACGAGCAGAGAGTTGGGGAGGCCTTCAGCGAAAGGGTTCCAATGTACATGGAGTGGTTCTTCGAAGAGCTCCTCTCAAGGGAGTTTAACATGCAGCCCGTTAAAATAGCAAGGCCAGACCTTGAAGTGGACGTAGCGTTAAGAGAGCACATGAGGGTGAAGGTCGTGGCGGAGGTGAAGTGGAAAAGCGTCGTTGACGGAAGGGAGCTGGCCAGGGTTGAAGATAAGCTATCAGCGTTCAAGGATGCGAGGAGGATACTGATCGTTCCAAGCAGGGATGCGCTCAAAAGGGAGCCTGAGGGCGTCGAAGTATGGGACTGGAAGCTGATATGGGGGAAGGTGGAGGAGGCCGCCTCAACGTAGAAGGGAATCTGGTGAAGGGGGCTTCACCCCGCCTCGCCACCTCGGTTCGTCGACGGGAACAGCATCCACGCGTTCAGGACGCCTTATCCCTCACCGCCGCCAGGAAGTCTATTATTAGCCTTGCAGCAACCTGAGCGGTGACGCCTGCAGGGTCGTACAGCGGGTTCACCTCTACGATGTCGAAGCCAACCACGTTGCCCTTCTCCGGGAGGGCTGTGAGCATCTCCCTCATCTGAAGGTAGGTGAAGCCTCCAGGCTCAGGGGTTCCCGTCCCGGGGGCAACCGAGGGGTCGAGCACATCTATGTCTATCGTGACGTAAATGTTCTCTGACTCGGGGATCTGCTCCAGCACCCACCTGCTCCCATTCCTTATGGCTTCCTCAGCCGTTATTATCCTCGAACCGTACTTAACGGCCTCCTCAACTATGAACTCGGGGTTCAGCAGCCCCCTTATGCCGATCTGGGTGATCCCCTCAACGTGCCCCAGCTCCGAAATCCTCTTCATGGGGTTCGCGTGGCAGAGCCTTACCCCCGCAACCTCGTCCATGAAGTCGAGGTGTGTGTCGAAGTGGACGACGCTCAGCCTCCTCCCCTCAAAAGCCCTAACCACGGGGAACGTGATGGAGTGGTCGCCGCCCAGAACCACCGGGAACACGTCGTGCTTCAGGATCTCCTGAACGTGGAGGGTTACAAGGTTAAGGTTGAACTCGCTTAGGGTGGGGGCGATGGGGACGTCGCCGTAGTCGACGATCCTGGTTCTGGCAAGCTTGCACCTTCCAAGCTCAACGTCGTAGATCCCCTCCTCAGCCCTGAGAAAAGGACCGTAAATCTGGGAGGCCTCCCTTATAGCCCTCGGCCCATACCTCGCACCAACCCTGTTGGTAACCCCCTGATCTAGGGGGACGCCGAGAACAGCCACATCCACACCGTCCAGAGCCCTCGTGTACGGAACCTTGCAAAACGTTACAACACCGACAAAAGGCAGCTCGCCCCCAACACTCACCATTCCACCTCCACCCTAACGTGGGGCAGCAACACGGGTAAACGTGGAGAAACACTTATTAAACCCTTACCCATCAATAGCCCTCCACCCTCACTCAACGCTTCAAGCCATAGCCAAACCCAACCATCTAAACTCAACCCCAAAAGCGGCACACCCAAGAGCCGCCGAGAAAGAGGTAGCTTCACGTTTCCATCCGTCGGGCTACCGCCCCAGACCCTCCCTAACATCCCACGATAAGCCAACCACCGGCTGCACGTCCACCCTCAAACCCACCCCTCCCCTGCAGCACCCTCCACGGAAACAAAACACCTCAACAGCAGCCTTCAAGAAGCCCCGGTTAAAGGGTAACCGTTAGGGTGCGACCGCCCCCTCGGAAGCCGACGGACCCCTCCACAGCGCTCAACCCTTTTCCAGTCGGCGGCAAAAGCTTTTATCCTTCACCCTCTTACTAATCTATGGGGGTTCTCATGGTTCAACGGAAACCGCTAGTTTTCACTTTCACCAGCGAGTGGAGTCATGCGGTCAGCGTCTTCGCCTGCGAGCTTAGGGAGGAGCTTGGGGGGGTGGTTGTGGCTGTGGCTGCCTCCCCCGGCGAGGACGTGATGGTCTACGACAGTAACGTTCTCGTCGTGCTTAGGGGTGGAGGGCTGGAGGAGAGGTGGAGGGTTCTGGAGGTTGCGAGGAGGGTTGAGGAGAAGTTCAACGGAAAAATAGGGATAAACCCCCTCATCGTAACCGAAAAGGAGGGAGAACGCCTTTCCCCATTATTCTCCCAAAGCCGATGACCTCCTCATGGAGGCTGAAAAAGACATCGAAAACGGGTGCTACAATAAAGCAGTCTCAGCCCTCTACTTCTCCCTGAGAATGGTCAGCGAAGACCTACTCCTAGCCCTCCACGCCCCCATACCTAAAAGGGACGATAAGCTCGCCAATTCGATCGGAAACATCGGGTTCAAGGAGGTGTCACAGGCCCTGAGGAGGCTCTACGACCTGAGGAAAAAAGCCGACTACAGCAGGGAGAAGGTGACGGCCAGGGAGGCGATTGTAGCGCTTGAAACGTACAGGGAGGCCAGAAGGAGGCTGGAGGAGGGGAAGCCTGAAGCATGTAAAGGGAAATAATTGAAGTGTAAACGTGGCCGTCGGCTCCCGACCGCAACCCTTACATCACACATATCATGGTAATTCCTACGTTAACGCGTGAACTCCTCAAAGTGCGCCCGAAGAATCCTCCAGGATGGTTCCCACTCCGGATGGAGAAGTCATCCACGAACCCGCCCTCAACAACATACCTCAAGACCAACGCAACCCCACCACCAGCTTGAGAAGCCCCTCAAACCTGAAGCATTCCACACCTCCTAGCCGCCACCCTAAGGGGGGCACTTCTCAACCCTGCCATCATCAAGGCTCACACGCCAGAGCACTCCTCTGGCACCAGCCCACCTCCTCCACGCTGCAATGTTAAGCCTCCCGACGTCGACGCCGGCGGCACCCCTCACGTCATCGTATATCCTCCTCACCAGCCTATCCCAGTAGTCCAGCATCCAACCCCTCAAAACCCTGCTTCCCTCAACCCTCACCAGGCGGCTGCTCACCAGCTTCGGAATGTACTGCTTTCCCAGCCCCATCCTCTCCAGCTCCCTCTCAAGCTGGGCGACGTTAACCACCCCATCCCTCAGAAGCATGCTAATCTTGCCCATCAAGCCCCCGATCTGAAGCGAGAAGAATGGAAGCTCACACCACCTGCTCAAATCCACCCTTCTAACAGCATCCTCCATCCTCTGATCAGGGTGGAGTAAAGCGCCCTCCTGGAACACGTAGTAGTAGCGTGTCGGGACGGCCGTGAAGCACCCCGACGAGAGGAGGGCGGCGTTGATCTGGTTGCTCCCCCCAACCATGTTAACCCAAACCTCGTGTGAGGCTAAGGCCATGAAGGTCGGGTAAGCCTTAAAGAAGCAGTCCTCGAAGTCCGTGTGGTCCACCTCTACGAAGTAAAGCTCAGGCCACTCCCTTCGGGGTAGCTTCAAGTGTGAGAGGAGGCTGGAAAGGTACCTTGCGACAGCCCTAGGGCAGCTATCCGTCCTCGTCCTAAACCACCTGTCCTCATACCTTGCCTTAACCTTCCCTAATATAACATCCCTAGATGTGAATACGATCACTGCCTCAGGAAGCCCTCCTCCTCCGCCTACACGCCCTGAAAGCTCAAAGAATCTTCTCGCATCTCGGTCACTTTTTTCCGCAGCCTTAAAGGCAAGGTAAACGTAGCTTAAAGGGACGGTTAAACCTCCCGGCTGAAGGCCAAGCCCGCTAACATGGTAAACCACCCGCACCACCCCACATGGGAAAAATGTAAGGAAAGTAAGGAAAATAAATATCAGTCTGAAAATGGTAAAAGAACAATATACCTATTTACCTTTTGCTCATTTCCACCATTAAAAAGGGAAAGGATATCTGATAAGTGGAAAACTAAAGAAGTAACATGAAAATCAGCGGCTCGCAGCTCTCCGCTTCGCTTCGGTGCATCGCACTCGGACAACAGGCGGATATATGACTTGCCCACGCTCACCCAACCTTACGGGCTTCGCGTACTCGCAGAACGCTGGTTGAAATGCCCGTATCGCTGAAAACCTGACGGCGCACGGCTGAAACGCTTACAGCAGACACCGGCAACATCTCCTCGACGGAAACACCCACCATCCGGGGGATGGGGCAACCAACACCCTAAACGACGCGGTCACCCTCCCCCATCCCACCCCTGCTAGATATGTGCGTAACCCTCTCCTGATCCCTCGAGCATAGAGGGATGAAGCGTACATCAGCCTCCGTCCTAGCCGCCAGGACGGCAAGCCTCCTGGCAGCCTCCTGAACCTCACCCCTAGACAGCTCAACCAGGAACGCAGAGTACTGGACACGCACACCCCCAAAGTCCCTCAAAACCTCCCTCATCTCATCCCTAACCCTATCGTCAACCACATCGTAAACAACAAGGTAAAGCACCCAGCACCCCTCCGCGAAGGTCAACCCCCGCCAAGCACCCTCTCAGCCTCCCCGATAACCCCCTTAACCCTGACAAGGCACTCGTAGGCGTGCCCCCTGCCACCCCTGCCAGCCCTCAGGAACGCCTCAGCCGCCTCAACCTCCCCCATCAACCCCTCAACGCTCAGCCCAGCTGATTCAGCCCTTCCCAGAGCCCTCCTGAGGGTGCTCAAAGCGTCAAGGCACATGTCCCAGACGTCGAAGCCAACCCTGTCATCCCCCCTCTCAGCCATAAACCTCTCAGCCCTCTCAACTAGGCGCTTAGCCCTCATGACCAACCTTTCAGCCTCACGGTGAGCGGTGAACTCCCCCCAAACCTTCCCTAGGAAGCTGCACCTGCACACCGCAACCTCCACACCCCTAACGGAGGAAACATCACCATACACCTTCTCCGAGTACGGGGCAAACCAGACCCCAGCCTTGAACCTGGCAAACCCCATCGACCTGAGGACGCCGGCCACCCCACGCCTCCCACCCGTAAAAGCTACAATCCACCTCCTACCACCCGAAACACGGGAAAACTCCACAATCATCCTCCCAGCCAAGGTCAGCGAAAGCCACCCGTCAACCACCCTAATAAAACCCTCACTGGAAAGACGCGAGACCGCAGAGGAGAACTCCGCCTCCGAAGCCTTAACCCTCCCCCTCAGAGAGGACGCCCGAACCCTAACCCCCCTGTAAACCTCACCCAGCACCCGCCACTCCAGCTCACCAAGCAAAGGCCACACCAACCAGCCCTAACACCACAAACCCCTTCATCTCCCCTGCCTTCCCCTAGGTTCTTCTGAGATCCTTCTCCAGCCCCTTCACCTCCTCGTCCGGCAAGCGCGGTATTGGAACCCTTACAAGGTTGACGTCCTCCTCCGGCCTGCACAGCTCCTCCACCTTCCCCGCCAGCTCCTCCGAAACCTTAACCCTCGGATCCCTAGCCGCCCTTTCAACCTGCTTCAACTCCTCCTCGCTCAGAACGTTGAGGATGTTCTGCGTCCCCAAAACCCCGGGGGCCACCACATGGTAAACGTTTCTCACCCCTCTAGCCATGGCAGCCAAGAACATGTCGATCGGCATCGTCTTCCTCCCGCCGGCGAGGCTCACGTAAACGTTGTCAGCCCCTCCAGCACGCTTAACAGCGTCCTTCAACACCTTCAGCATCTCAACCCTGAAAGCCCTACAGTCCTCAGGCCTCCTTATGTCCTCAACCTTAAGGGTTCTAGGTTTAACCTTAACGTTCCACCCCTTAAGGCGGAAGTAGAGCTGGAGGGCGTAAGCCGACACGACAGAAGTCCTGGTTGCGGCAAGGAAAACCTCCTCCACGTCAACCTTCCTCTTCCTCAACTCCTCGATGAACTCGGTTACGATGGCAGGGGAAAGCCCAAGAGTCGAAACAACCACAGCCACACTCCCACCACCAGACCCCAACCAGCAGAGAAACACACCGCAAAACAACTACTTCCCTCACTCCTATATGCTTAATCATTTATATGCTTAATCATCATGCTTCAACTATTCTACGCCGAGTCAACGTTCTAGGACCCGTGCAGGAGCAACCCTCCGCCGCAAGAAGCCTCCACTAGGTGGAATGTGGGTGAAGCAGCCTGGAAGCACCGTTGGACGCGTCGGCGAGGCGGCGGAGGAGGACGCCCTCAACCCGCAGCTGAAGACAGCTCCTGTGCAGCCTACGGCCTCCTCACAGCCTCCAGCTCCCTGCAAACCTTCTCAGCTATCCTGCCCGACGCCTGAACCATCAGCGTGCGGCTGAGCCAGTCCTCGTTCCTCTTACCCCTCCAAGCCCCGTGCACCCACGTCACAGTCGGAGGGTTAACCGTCACCAGCCTCACCCTGGAATACGTTACAGCCAGAGACGAAAGGGTTGTTGGAATGTTCCTGTACGTGAGCTCAACCCTGACCGGCCTGGGCTGCTGCTCCACGAAAACCGTTGGAACCCCGTCCTCAACAGCGGTTATCCTCATGTTGTCGTCCGCCGTGACGAGCACCACGTCAGCCGACCGCGCGAACGAGCCTATGGCGCGCGTTATCGCCCTATCACCAACCCCCTCCCCTCCTATAAGGTGGGCTCCAAGCCTCTTCTCCACGTACTCGTACTCCGCCAGAGCCTGCTTAGCCAGCCTGACGTCCAGCGGCAGCTGAGCGCCGACGGAACCCCTCCCAGCCCTGCCAAGTATCTCCCTCCTCACCGGCTCCGGAACCGCCAGCCTCAACCCGGCTGGGAGGGAGCTAAGGTGGTGGGTTGGGAAGCGCAGGTAGAAGAGGTTCGTGTCAAGCGCCACGTAAACCGGCTTGGGACGCGCGAAGACGTTCTCCTCCGCAACCCTTTTCAGCCGCTCCACCACCTCCCCCAGGTTCGGAGGGGGGAGGCATCCTCCGGCGGTGAGGGCGTCAACGTACTTGGCGTATGGAACCCCCCTGTCGATGTACCTCTCCTCCGGGCATGGTGACGCGTGCGCCGGGTCCTCATAGCTGAATTGGAGCAGGATGCTTCCCTCAGGTGAATCAACCCTAAACTCTGAGCCAGCGTCCTCGTAGATGGCGTTGAGGACGACGTTCAGCTCCCCCTCACTCAGGGGGATGTCAACCGTCTTCAACCGTCCACCCCCTCACGGCCCCAGTGAGACCTCCTCCAGTCTTTGAAGGGGGAGCGGTATCAGGGGGTAGTCCACGTCGGAGTATGAATTGTCCTTCAGGTGAAGGTAGTAGGCTTTCGCCCCATGCTTCAAGGCTGCTAGAAGGATGGCGATGGACATGGGCTTCCTCCCGGGGCCTACGTCGACCGCCACCTCGCACCCCTCGGCGGCCGCTCCACCCACAATCCTCTCAGCAACCTCTCTGAAGTATGGAAGCCCCCCTCGGTCCTCCACCTCAACCAGTTCAACCTCCACCCCCTCGACGACGACCCTCAGCTTCTCCCCTGCTTCGCACGCAACGCTCTTGGTTTCCTCGGTGTGGATGAGAACCACCTTGTCGGGGTGGAAGACTCCCTTCCTGTCCGCTGCCCAGACAGTGTTGCAGACTGCAGCCCTCCTCCGCCCGACGAAGGAAACCCAAACCCTCAACCTCGTCACCCCGGTAGCGTTAAGGGTAAGCCTTCGAGCCGATGAACTCCCTCACCGCTTCCGCCCCCTCGCTGCTGTTAGCCACGGCCTCAACGTCCTGGATCCCGTACCCCCTCGAGTGCAGCCTGTACCTGACCGCTGTGCCCCTGATGCCCTGGTACTCGAGGAACGTTTCCTTCTGCCTTGTGACCTTAAACGCTCCGAGCCTGACCTTGCTGACCTCCTGGAGGGAGAGAAGCCTCTTCAGCAGCTTTCTGGCGTCATGGTCGGGTATGTCGTTCAGGTTGATGTAGCGTCCGCTCAGCCTCCACACCGTCCTGTGGCCTCCCGCCTCAAGGTTGAGGCGTGGGTCGCTTCTGACGTGGATCTTCCTTACGGCCTCCCCCGTGAACACCCTTTGGGCGAGCCAGCCGGCGGGGGAGAGGCCGAACCTTCCCTTCTCAACCTCTTCGAGGAGCGCCCAGAAGTATTTGAGGTCTTCTCCGAACCTCTCCCTCACCTCCTCCTCTGATCTCGGCTTCTCGGCGAGCCACTTGACGTCCTCCTCGTGCCTGAACCACAAGTCCGGGCTGAAGAACAGCGGTATTACGGGGAGGGAGATCACGTCGTTGAACTTTTCATGTATGTAGTATGCTTCAACTCCGTGGATGAGGGCTGTGATGGTGGTGTACGCCATCTCAGCCTTAAACCCTCCCGTCGCGGCGAAGACCACCTCCCTCCCCTCCCTCCGCTCCACCTCAACTATCTCAGTAAGCCTGTTAACAAGGCTGTGGAGCCCGACGGCCTTAAACCTCCTGTCATCATACCTTAAACCCTTAACCTCCTCAGTCCGCACCCCGTAGCCCCTCCCCTCATAGAACTCTTTCAACGCCTCCGCGCAGACCACCCCCTCATCCGTCTCCGAGTGAAGAAAGTATATGAAGTCCCCCTTCCCGATGACCCTTTCAAGGGTGTTGGCTTCAGCGCACGCCCTGAGGAGGCTTCCCCCCTCCTCAGCAGACCTGAGGTAGCATGCCAGCTCCCTGACAGCCACCCTCCTATCCCTCATCAGCTCGTCCTGACCCACACCAGCATCCCTACAGTAGTTGGAAAGAAGGGAGGCCCCAACGGTGGCCACAACCACCCTCAAGCCAACCACCATATGAACTATTGGAAAAACCGCTTAAACGTTTAACGTAGAACGCGCGTGAGGGAGGTGCCGCGCGAACAGGCCCGCCAACAGCCGAGGCTTACACGTGTTAAAAATTACACCGGCCGTCAAGCGGCCATGTAAGCGGAGAAGGGCTGCTGCCACAGCTCCTCGAAGAATTCTACGAAAGGGTAAACGCTTCCTTCCCGGAGGGAACCCCTACCAGCGAGGAACCCCAAAGAGCTAACAGCGTACAATCCAAGTTACAAGTTATTGTGAGCGGCAACCAGCGAGTTTAGAAAGGAAAGCAAGTTCCCCGTGAAAGCCCGGGAGGCTGCGAAGGATCCTGAGGAAGCTACGGGAGCTCAAGCCCGCGCTGGCGGAGAGCTAAGGATCCAAGGTCGGAGCACCCCCCTCCACAAGGAACCCTCAAAGGAAGAACATCGACACCGCCACCCGCCAAGCTCCGTGAGCCCACAGGGCTCCGCCCCTCCGACCTCGTCAAATACCTTGAAAGGAAGCCAGGGAGAATAGCTGACCAGCCTCCTACGAAGCAGTAAACCCTACAAAAACCTGCATAGAGAAAGAGGAAATCTTCATATGAAGGACATTAAGCCCAGCCGCTTCAACCCAAAACACCATCCAAAAACGCAACTAGGAGCCCGCAGCAAAGCCACCTCAAAGCCATCGAACCCACCAGACAGCGAAAACAAACACCAACAACCAAAACAGCAAAGTAAAGCGAAGAAAACAGTAAAACCCTCAACCCACCAGCCCAAACCACCAGCCCCACACAGCCAAACCACCCACTCACACCCTCAAACCCACCACAACCAGAACCCTCAACCCCACCCCCCAACGAGAACCCTCCCAACCCCCAACAAGCCCTACAACCCCAACCCACACCAACCACAAACCAACCCCCATACCGAAGAACCCCTCCCACCAACCCACCCAACAAAATCCACAGCTAAACCCAACAGCCCAAACCCAACAAAATCAAAATTAAAACACCAAAAACACCCACCACCCTAAAACACACCAACAACAATAACAAGCAAAGCCAAAACCAGAAAACCAGCACCACCACACTGCACAAACTCTGCAACAGAGGGAGGATAAAACCTAAAACCGGGAAAGACGGATTCATAAACCTTAAACAACGAAGATGGTGAAGAAAAACAGATTAAACCTGAAAATAAGGCTTCTGAACCGGGAAAAAACGTTGCGAGATCAACGATCAAATATATGTTTTTCGGGTTCGACAAAAGACGAAAAAAGAGGAGAAGGAAACCAGCAGAAAAAGGAGGAAAAAGAAAACCTTAAAAAGGAAAAAAGAAGAAAAAACAACCCAGAAAACAAACAAAACCCGATGAAAAGGGAACGGCAACTTCACGTATCTTCTCTTTACCAGCTCCCACATTTTCACGTATAGAAAACAAACAAAACCCGATGAAAAGGGAACGGCAACCTTGCCTCCTCGTAAAACTGTCGCACTTTTGCGATCGTGTTTTGAAAACAAACAAAACCCGATGAAAAGGGAACGGCAACACCCCGTGTTCATGTTCTTCTCGCTCTTCTTTTTCTGAGAGAAAACAAACAAAACCCGATGAAAAGGGAACGGCAACATACAACGTCAACACCCGTGAACGCACCGTTCGCTATCTGAAAACAAACAAAACCCGATGAAAAGGGAACGGCAACCAAGGTATGCAGTAGCGGCCGACAGGACACCCATCTTTGTATGAAAACAAACAAAACCCGATGAAAAGGGAACGGCAACTGAATACTCATGTTTGATGGCAACCCTGGCAATTCTGAAAACAAACAAAACCCGATGAAAAGGGAACGGCAACAAGCCTCTCCTCGACCTCATCCCTGAACCTGTCTATTACGCGAAAACAAACAAAACCCGATGAAAAGGGAACGGCAACTTAGGACGGGAGAAACCTCCTTCCCAAAAACCTCCTTCCTTTCGAAAACAAACAAAACCCGATGAAAAGGGAACGGCAACTCATATTCTCTGGCAGATTCGGCAACTCCTGCCGAATCTGCTGAAAACAAACAAAACCCGATGAAAAGGGAACGGCAACTAAATTCCATCCTCTGATGAACTGACCTCTGCCTCAATATTGTGTGAAAACAAACAAAACCCGATGAAAAGGGAACGGCAACCAAAAAGAGCGTATGTCTGAATGCCAACCCCATAAGTGCCTCTGAAAACAAACAAAACCCGATGAAAAGGGAACGGCAACGCAAGTTTACTGATACCGTGAACCTTGCCCTCTGCGATGCAAGAAAACAAACAAAACCCGATGAAAAGGGAACGGCAACTGGAAAAGTAGGTGACCCCTCCACTCATACATTCGTCCTCGGAAAACAAACAAAACCCGATGAAAAGGGAACGGCAACTTGATGAATTCTCTTTGCTCCTTCTCCTGATACTTCCCGAGGAAAACAAACAAAACCCGATGAAAAGGGAACGGCAACAGCTTGCTCCGCCTGCT
>JAPDJY010000083.1:0-18186 GCA_029258835.1 Thermoproteota archaeon
GCCTGTCAGCGAGGGGCACGTCCTCACCCACCGGGTCCACGATCTTCTCTTCCGATCCCGGTTCACCTGTAAGCATCGACTCCTCCACCCGTAGCCTCACCGCCGTGAGGACGCGCATGTCCGCAGGGACAATGTCCCCCGCGGCTAAAACCACCATGTCCCCTAGAACAAGGCTTTCAGCATCCACAACCCGTGTCCCACCACCCCTAACCACGGTTGCCCTAGGGGCAGACAGCTGCTTAAGGGCTTCAAGAGCCTTCTCGGAGCGGTACTCCTGAGCGAAGCTCAGGGTGGCGTTCATGAAAATTATAGTCAATATTACCGCTGCGTCGATATAATGTCCTCCAATGATCGAGATGGCCGCGGCAACAGCCAGTATGTAGTTTAAGGCGTTGCGAAACTGCTTAAAAAACATTTTAAGGGCGGAGGGCCTCCTTAGACCGCTTATCCTGTTAGGTCCGTAAAGTTTCAGCCTTCTAGAAGCTTCCTCATCGCTCAACCCATGAGGGCTCGTCTTCAAGAGAGTCATAACTTCCTCCGAAGGCAGAGCATGCCAGCTCAAAACCTCACCATCTACCTGAAACCCCTCCTATCCATCAGAAGAGCAGGTGACAGTACAAACAGAGGAAAGAAACCTCTTTATAAATTTTTCAAGCCACATTAAAAGAGCTTTCCCGGGCTGCGGGCCCCAATTGACCGTCTTTCCAGCGTTTTCGATCGCAGGTTGTATTCGTTCTATTCCTTCTCCTCCGGGCTTCCAGCCTGCTGGTGTAATTCCCGGTTCCTCGGGCAAACCTGAAAGCTTGGAGCTGCCTGGAGGACTCCTCCAAGTTTCCGCCAACTGTAGCGTTCAGCACCTCGCAGCCTCGAAGAGTAGCGTCAGGTCGATTACGAACCTGCTGTTTCATCCCTTTCACCCCCCTTTAGGGCGCTCTGCGAGGATGTTCTCCTGACGTTCCACGCCCCCAGGAGGGGTGACGGGTTCGCCGACTTCGTTGGGAGCTTGGGGTTGAGAGGGGGGCTTGGGCTTTCAGGAGGCTCTACGACTTGAGGAAGAAAGCTGATTATGGCGGGGAGGGTGCTGGTGGGGGGCAAGGAGAGCGTTTGAAATCTACATGAGGCGAGGATGCTTTGGGGGGCTTCGGAGCGATGATTAGCACTAACGTGGGTGGCTGACGGCGCGTTGGAGCGTTTTTGTGCTGGCTTTAGACGATTTTTAGGCTGAAGTCTATTTTTCCGTATCCTGCCGTTGCTAGTTTTCCTACGTGCATGTATCTTCCAAGCGTTAGGAGGGTTAGGGCTTCGACGGCGTCCTCGTGCCTCCAGAACCGGCTTGGAATCCTGTAGGTTGCCGTGCCGCTGTGGAACGGGCCGTAGTGCTCCCATCTAAGCCTCTCAATGGAGAACTTCGAGGAAAACGTTGGTTGCAGGCTTAGATGGCTGGTTTCAATGAGGGACGCCGCCTCTATTATCGACTTCGCCTTCTCAGGGCTGAGCGGCTGCCACTCGTCGACATGGTACTCTGCTGTGATGCTGTAGCGCCTCGCAAGGTTCCTGATGAGCACGTGGAAGTCGAAGTCAGCCGCTCTCCCGTTGTGAACCAGCCTGGTTGGCGTTTCAAAGTTCACTATTATGAATCTTGGCTCGGCTGCAGCCACCCTCTCAGCGACGCCTCTAATGTCGTCAAGGCTAATCACTGCACCCCTCTTCTCCCTGTAAACGTACTCGCGCCCATTGCATATGGTTTCCTCCACACCCCTAATGTCGTTAACCACCCTTACAGTTAAAATCTTGAATCTCCTCCTCTCGTTCTTGGCTCTATCCCTCCCGATCCCCAGCTTCCCCATCTCGACCAGAGTGAATATGTAGATTGCCTCATGCCTCAAAGCCACGTCGCCTATAAGGTTTAAGGCAAACCTGAAACGCCTCCTGTTCAGCATCTCGATGGGGTCCAGGGTGAAGGGGCGGGTTATATCCCTCAACCCCCTCCCAATCCTCGCGTCCGCCTTAACGTCAGGCCTCGTCTCGAAAGTCAAGTAGTAGAGGCACCCCCCTCTAACGCCGCAACCATCACAGGAACGCCTGGGAAAGCCGCATGAAATCCTCCTCAAAACATAGCCGAAAACCCCTCTAAGAGCCGTTCCAGTCCACTCCGGAACCGAGAAGTCATCAACAAACTCGCAGTCAACAACAAGCCTCAAAATCACGGCAACCCCTCCAGCTAAGGATGATACCTCCCACACTCACCCACTCAACACCCATAAACCAAAGAACACCTCACCCCCAGCCCACCCCCTCCACATCCCAAAACTAACCCCTCCAAACCTTCCAACCCCTCCTCATCCCTCCTATAAGACGGCTCCAGCACCAGCATCTCTCCCCTAGAAACAGCACCCTCGTCTACGCTCACCATGCGTCTTTCCACAAGCCCCGGAATAAAACGCCTGGCAGCCCCCAACCCTCTAAGAGACGCCTCGAGACGGGCAATGTTAACAGGCCCAAACTCCAGCCCACTCAACCTACTTATAATCTCCCCGATTCGAAGCGAGGAGAAAGGCAGCTCATACCACCTGCTCAAGTCCACCATCACCATGCCCTTACCCCCTCCAAGTAGGGTGAAGCACTTGAAGCACCACACCCTCCCGGAAAACGTAACAGTATCTTGTGGGAGCCGCCGTGAAGCAACCCGGGATAGGGAGCGACCCATTAATCTGGTTGCCCCCCTTAACCATGTCAGCCCACACCTCATGCGACGCAGAGGACACAACGAGCGGATACGCCTTCGAAAAACAGCCCTCAAAGTCCACGTGATCAACCTCAACAAAGCAAAAATCAGGCCACCTAGAAACCTTCAAGTCCAAGAAAAGCAAGGAAAGATAGGCGGCAATCACCTCAGGAACAGGCCGCCTCCTCACCCCACACCTCCCACCCTCATACCTAGCCTCAACACCCCCCGCCACCACCCCACACGTGAAAGCCACCACCTCCAGCCTCCCCCCACCATCACCAACACAACCCGAAAACCCGAAGAAACCCATCACAACAGGATCTCCCTCCTCCCCCCTAAGGGCAAGGTAAACGTAACCCAACGGAAACGGCAACCAGCCAACCTGAAGCCCACCCACATGATAAACCATCCCTCTACCTCCCTGCACAAAATAGAAAAAATAAGATAAAAAATTTTCTCAACTAGCGCATTTCACCCCCATCTGCCCCTAATCTTTCAGATAACCTACCTCCGCCATCCATACAAGCCCCACTAGAAAAGTACAACACCCCCTGTCGTTTGCACATAAAGGTATGAAGCACACGTCAGCCCAGTCCTCACTACCATAACAGCAAACCCCCAGCCACCCCCCTAAACCCAACCCCAGACAGCTCAACACCACTCAACACCCTGAAAATATTCTGAACCCCAGAACCCCCGGCCACCACACGATAACATTCCCCTTTTCATCGGGATTTGTTTGTTGACAATTCCAGAGAAAGACTTTGCAGAATTAAAACAGTCTATGTTGCCGTTCCCTTTTCATCGGGATTTGTTTGTTGACAGGATACTTCTTTCAGGCGAGTTCATCAGTGCTATTGGCCAGTTGCCGTTCCCTTTTCATCGGGATTTGTTTGTTGACATGTTAAAATCGAGGAATCGAAAACAGGGAAAAGCCTGGTGTTGCCGTTCCCTTTTCATCGGGATTTGTTTGTTGACTGGCCAAAGCACTAAACAAAGATTTCATGAATCAGGTGAGTTGCCGTTCCCTTTTCATCGGGATTTGTTTGTTGACAAACTTTTTCGTCCCCCGGAGGCGGGGGCGGAATCCCGGTTGCCGTTCCCTTTTCATCGGGATTTGTTTGTTGACAAAGAGATAAATCAGCAAATAGAAGAACTAAGGAAAAGAAGTTGCCGTTCCCTTTTCATCGGGATTTGTTTGTTGACGTCTGGAAAAGCGTAGTTCATGCAAACGTTAAATTCTTTGAGTTGCCGTTCCCTTTTCATCGGGATTTGTTTGTTGACAAAAAGTAGAGAGGTGGTGGTAAAAATGTGTGGGGTAAGGTTGCCGTTCCCTTTTCATCGGGATTTGTTTGTTGACGGGATAAATGCTGTTGTATCAAGTTCGAAAGATGGTATATAGTTGCCGTTCCCTTTTCATCGGGATTTGTTTGTTGACTAATGAGAAAGGTAGTGGAGCAGGGTATGAGCAAAGGTTGCCGTTCCCTTTTCATCGGGATTTGTTTGTTGACTGAGGAGGGTGGGGGAGTCGAGAGTATCCGTGTCCAAAACCTGGTTGCCGTTCCCTTTTCATCGGGATTTGTTTGTTGACTCTGGACTGTCAACAGCTCCTCAAGTATGGTTTACAAGTATGTTGCCGTTCCCTTTTCATCGGGATTTGTTTGTTGACGAAATTGGAGGGCGGGGCGGTCTTCGAAGTCAATGAAGACGTTGCCGTTCCCTTTTCATCGGGATTTGTTTGTTGACATAAGGCAACAATTGCCAGGGTTACCAGAGGGCATGTCGATTCAGTTGCCGTTCCCTTTTCATCGGGATTTGTTTGTTGACCGGAAACTACGTGATTGCAGTAAGTCAGATGGTCAGCGACGTTGCCGTTCCCTTTTCATCGGGATTTGTTTGTTGACACAATAAAATTTTTTCTTTTTGTTTTCTTTTTTTTATTTTTGTTGCCGTTCCCTTTTCATCGGGATTTGTTTGTTGACCTGAAGAGTTTCATAGGGTTTTATTTTGCGACAGTGACGAGCTGTTGCCGTTCCCTTTTCATCGGGATTTGTTTGTTGACGTGGAAAATCAGAGCTTACAATTCGGAGACGGGGAGGGTGTTGCCGTTCCCTTTTCATCGGGATTTGTTTGTTGACTTAACCACGGAGCTAATAGAGAACATTAGACAGGAATGTTGCCGTTCCCTTTTCATCGGGATTTGTTTGTTGACTGCGAAAAGCCTCATCCGCAGAGCCAAGATAGCAGGTACTGTTGCCGTTCCCTTTTCATCGGGATTTGTTTGTTGACTTTATCTGTGAGGGGTGAAAACATGGGTGTGAGAATCGTTGCCGTTCCCTTTTCATCGGGATTTGTTTGTTGACATCACAGGGCACAATTGTTACAGGACGCCTTAGAAAAGTTGCCGTTCCCTTTTCATCGGGATTTGTTTGTTGACGGAGAGGGGAGAAAAGGAGACGTGGGTGTTAGCTACCGCTAGTTGCCGTTCCCTTTTCATCGGGATTTGTTTGTTGACAGAGTATGGATACAGAGGAACTTAGTGCAACTTAAACGGTTGCCGTTCCCTTTTCATCGGGATTTGTTTGTTGACTGAGCATTCACATCACGTTTGATGTTCCATTAAGTCAGTTGCCGTTCCCTTTTCATCGGGATTTGTTTGTTGACATAGTTACACTCTACAGCTCAGCAGCAGAGATCATGATAGGGTTGCCGTTCCCTTTTCATCGGGATTTGTTTGTTGACCTTCCAAGCTCAACCGGGATAGGCACAGGAAAAACAGTTGCCGTTCCCTTTTCATCGGGATTTGTTTGTTGACAAACTAGGAAATCAAAAACGTCAACATGGCTAACATCAGAATGTTGCCGTTCCCTTTTCATCGGGATTTGTTTGTTGACCCGTCAGAAAACAAAAGGCGTTACGGGAAACTAGAGAAGGAGTTGCCGTTCCCTTTTCATCGGGATTTGTTTGTTGACTGGGTGTTTTATTTTGTTTTTTTGGTTTTTTAAGGTTTTCTTTTCCTATTTTTCTTTCTAGTTGTTCTGGGGGGTTTCTTCGACTTTTGTCGAATACCGAAAAGTATATATGTGATTGTTGATCTCGCAAAAGTTTTAAAGCGGTGGGAAAACCCCGTTTTTGTTTTCCGACATTTTTCTTCACGATTCTCTGCAATTGAATTTTTTAAATTCTTATTTTTCCTTTTACGCTTATTCTTTGCCTTAACTGCACAAACTGTGCAGCGCGTGATAGGATGTTTGAATGCGGGTGGTTTTCTGTGTTTTGTTGTGTTTTGTTCGGTTTTTCCTGTTTTTTGTTGTATGTTGTTCCAGTAAGATTTATAAGCTTAAAATAGTTAGAGAGATTACCAGTGCTGGCGGGTTTGTCTTTTGGTATGGGTTTGTTGGAGGGTTGGTATGGGTTATTGGGAGGGTAAGTTGGCGGGTTTTCTTCACGATCCTCTAGATAAGGTTTTGAGGAAGGATCATGCGGAGGATGCGGGGAAGATTGCTTCGGATTTGCTTAAAGGGGCGAATGTTAGTGAGGATGTTATTAGTGAGGTTAGGTGTCATCATGAGGAGGGGAGGCTTTTACGTGTTCCTGACATGGCGGCGTCTGCGGCTAATAGGACTTTGGTTCCGAGTAAGGGGGGTGATTTGGTTCTTCAGAACCCGTTTTCGGGTGTTTTGATTAGGCCTGTTCTTCCTGCTCCTTTTTCGGTTGGGGGTTTGCCTAGTTTTGGCTCTGTTGCGGGGGGGATGGGTGGGAGGGAGGCTTTGTTGAGTGTTGCTCGTTGTCTTGTTCCTCTTTACCATGGGTTTCACCTGGGTTGTGGGAGGGGTGAGGTTGCTCGGTGTGTTTTGCTTCTTCCTGAGGATACTCGTGTTCCTTCTTCTCCGATGTTTTCGCACCTTCAGATGGTGAGTGCGCTTGCGGGTATGGGTGGGGTGGAGGAGCTTGGCTTTCACCTGGTTTATGTTGATATTGGGGGTGTTCAGGAGTTTATTTCTGTTTCGAGGAAGACCGCTGATTTTTGGGCTTCGAGCTATGTTTTCTCTCTTCTTAGCCTTTCTGGGATAAGGGCTTTGGTGGACTGGCTTGGCCCTCAGCAGCTGATCCTTCCTTGGTGGCTTTACTCTCCTCTCATAGAGTCCTGTGTTTTCGGGGTTGAGAAGGACTGGGAGGAGCTTGTCGCTCCGACTGTCCCGAACTCTGCTCTCCTGATAATCCGTGGGTCGCCTGAAGGAGGGGTGGACGAGGAGGCGATTAAGAGGAAGCTGTACGAGGCCATGGTGGACTTCTGGAACGGTGTTTGTGAAAGGTTTCTGGAGGAGGTTAAGAAGTATGTTGGCGGTGGAAAGGCGTGGGGGGAGGTTGAGAAGCAGGTTAGGAGGCAGATGGAGTTCTTCTCCCTGTTTAGGAAGGTGAGGGTTGCAGTGCTTAGGTATCCGGGGGACGTTAGGGGTGACGGGCAACTTAAGGAGGCGTATGAGCGGCTTCGGGAGGAGGGGGGATTTGAGGAGCTGGCTGAGCTTAAAGCCGCTCTTAGCAGGGCAGGTCTGGGTTATGAGAGCTTTAAGCTTGAGGACTTTGAGGCTGTTAACGGGGCGCTTGGCGCCGTCATGTCGTCGGAGAAGGGGAGGGAGCTGTTCGCCTCCGAGGTGGTTCCAGGGGGAGCGGAGAAGTGTAGCCTCTGCGGCGTAAGGGACTTCCTCAAGCTTGAAGGCGCTTGGAAAAAGCTGGAGGAGGGACTGGTGGTCGATGCCGACGAGCGGCTCTGCGCCCCATGCCTCCTCAAACGCCTCTTCAGAGAAATTTGGCCGGACGTGCTAAGAAGCCTTGGCGTGAAGCCGCGCGGCGAAACGTTGAAGTATCCTGTTCCGTCTCTTGGGGATGTTGCGACGGCTTGGTTTAGGGCATCCCTGCTTGCCCTCATGTTAGCGTCGTTAGAGATGGGAGATGATGAAAAACGCGCTGTCAGTGAAGCGGTAGGTAAGTTCTCGGATTACCTTGAGATCGCGAGAAAGATTGCCAATGAGTACAAGGTTTCACAGGAAAGCATCCGTCTAGTTTTGAAGGATAAAGAACTGTTAGTGTATAACAGGTTAATTCACTCTCTTTACATGGAGCTTAGTGGTGTTCTGGGCAGGAGGAAAAATGATAGGGCGAAAAACGATAGTATTGGAAAGTTTGCTAGGAATATTGTGTATACGAGTTCGGTGCTTGTGATGTTTGACGAGCTTGTTTCCAGCCTGTCACGTGAACTGGGGGATGCGGGGGAGGCGAGGCGCATTCTGAGGGAGGGGAAGGTTGATGACGCTTACGAGAAGGCTGTGGAAGCCTTGAGGAGGCTGAGGGGGAATGGCGAGCTTGTGAGGCGTGCTTCTGAGAAGCTGTTTGAGCATGTTTGCCGTATTCTTGGTTTGAGTGAGGGGGAGGCTACTCGCAGGTTGGCGGAGGCTGTCCTTAAGCCTGTCCAGCGGAGGCTTCCTCTTATCAAGAAGGGGGAGAAGCTGCCGTTGCCGGTTAGCCTTACCCCTCAGAGCCGTTTCGCCCTTTTGAGGATGGATGGGGACGACGTGGGTGGCAAGTGGATTAGCGGGAAGCTGCTTCCACCTTGGCATGTTTTGATAGCCCCCAACAACGAGGAGAAAGTCCTCGATGATAGGAGGAAGGTGGAGGATGGGGAGGGGAGGGTTTATGGGGGTGTTTATGCTAGGTCTAGGCCTGTTGCGCCTTCGACTCTTTCGACGCTTTCGATGGTTATCACGCTGAACACTGGGGTTGTTCGTAGTGTGGTTGAGGCTTTTGGGGGCTTTCTCGTTTATAGTGGTGGGGATGACGTGCTGGCTATTCTCCCGGCTGAGGTGTGGCACTACGTTTACCTTCTCCTGCGGTTCCTTTACTCGCGTGAGGTGATGGACTCGCTCGACGTTGGGAGGGGGCGCGTGTACGTTTACGGGATGGGTGTGAGGGCTACGGCTTCCTTCTCCGTTGTGGTGGCTCACTACAAGGCTTACTTGAAGAGGGTGATAGAGGACTCGTATGAGATGCTGGAGAGGCAGAGTAAGGGGTTGGAGGAGTCCGGGGTCACCGTGAAGGACGGCTTATCCGTTGTTTTGATGTCCCGGAGCGCGCCGATCCAGCGAGTCTACGCCCTTCCCAACATGCTCGTCAAGAGCGGTGGGAAACTGGAGTCCCTGAGACTGTACGATGAAAGAAGGGTGAGCGAAGCCAGGGGGCGCATCATGAATGGAGGAAAGGTGGTTGACTGGTGGATGGGCGAGTTTGGCTCCCTGCTAAGCGCCGTCTCCGGCTCCAAAGTTGAAAGCTATGTCCCGGGTGGTGGCGACTTCAACTTTATTGGGGTTGCTCCGAGCTTGGATGGTTTTCTCTTTGAGGGGGGCTCGCCCTCCGGGGAGGGTCGGGTTTACACCCCTATCTCCGACGCCGCCGCCCTCTGCGACCTTGTTAAGTCTGGTACGGTGAGTTCGAGGGCTTTCCACGACGTCCACCAGTTCTACGTGGTTCAGCGTGAGGGTAAAGGCGAGTTCTACGGTGTGCGTGTTGAAGAGGGGGACGTCGGGGAGGCGGGTGAGCTTTTGAAGGTTGTTCTCCGCTCGGCGCTTAGGCACAAGGTTGAGGGGGAGGAAGAGGGTAAGAGAGAGGTCGTCGAGGCGCTTATGGGGGCTGTGGAGGGGATGATGGAGAGAGCCTATGCCACGGAGGACGAGAAGGGGAGGAAGAGGAGGGTGAGCCTGCTCGAGGTTGTCCCGCTCTCCCTGATACTTTCAAGGTGCTTGGAGAATGCAGTTTTGAGCGATGGGGGGTGGTGAGGTTGAAGCTGCTGGAGGTTGTCATGTGGCCTTTGGGTGAGCTGTTCTTCAGGACTCCCATCCCATTCGTCCTTGGAGGATACGCTGAAACCCGTACAACCCCCCCGGAGTTCGGCGTGGCGGGGATGCTGCGCTCATCGATAATGGACCTGCGGGACGCAGGCCTCCTAGACGTGGAGGACGAACTCCTCTCCAAGGTTCTCGACTTGGGAGGGGGGCATACGACCTACAACTTTTGCTGGAGGCTCGTTGGACCACACCTTTACAGGGACGGAGAAGTGTTCTACCCCATGCCAATGGACGTCTTCAAGAAGGAGGAAGGAGAGAGCGGCAAACAGGATCAATCACAGGGTGGGGGGCAGGAGGGAGGGAAGGTGACATTCATGCTTGGCGATTACCTGATTGAACAGTTGACCCCTATTCCTTCTGGTAGGGGGTTTGAGCTCAGGAGGCTTCTTGGCCCAGCTGTGCTTGACGGTGAGGAGGCTCGGGGGTGGCTTGCAAGTGCAAGCTTCATGAAACGCTACTTGGAGGGGGAGAGAGAGTTTAGGTGCGTGGAGGGGAGGGACGTGGTGAGGGAGCGGGATGTTGTTGAGAAGAGGATTTTTCCGAGGGTTAAGCTTGACAGGGAGAGGAAAACCGTCGAGATTAGGGATGGGGAGGGTATGTACTACTCCTTAGAGAAGCTCGTTTTGAGGGAGGGATGGGGGTTCATAGCTGGGGTTTGGCTTGACGAGTGTAGTGATGCGGCTGACGTCTTCCTAAAGCTTGACGGGTGTACGGTTAGGTTTGGGGGGAGGGGTGGAATGGTTAGGCTTGAGGTTAGGTGGGCTAAATCCCTCCTAGAGGGGGGTTTGAGCTGGGATGTGCCCGGTGAGGCCAGGCTTCTGCTAACCTCATCAGCCATACTTGGGGATGGAGGGTACACGTCCTTCCTGCCATCCCTGAACGTTGAGGGGGGTGTTTGGCGCCAGGTTTGGATCGGGGGCTGGGACTACGCTGCTGGAAGGCCGAAGGCTATGTATGCTGGAGTCGCCCCCGGCTCCGTTTACTACTTGCGCGACGTCTCAGGCGGCGACGTCCTCGAGAGGAAGTTTGTCCATCCTGATTATCGAAGGGTTTTGGGTTCGTCTCTGATAGCTAAAGGATGGGGTGTTTGAATGAGTGGGAAGAAAGGGGTTATTCCCTCCGTGTACGAGGTCGCTGGCTTGATGTACTTCTGGTGTGAGAGCGAGTTTTTCCCTGGCGGCGAAAGGGAGGCTGGCCCGATAGACCTGACCGTTCAGAGGAACTCTAAGGGGATTCCATACGTGAGAGGTAGCAGCGTGAAGGGAGCGATCAGGTCGTTTTACGAGGTGTTGAAAGGGGAGGATGAGGCTAACGTGGTCTTTGGCTCCACGGACAAGGCTGGATGCGTCGTGATAGGGAACGCCGAGATACTTGCGTTTCCCGTGAAGGCTGACAGGGATCTCTTCCTGTACGTTACGTCTCCAAGCCAGATTTCAGCATACGCTAGGGAGGCGGACAGGGCGTTAGGGTTGAGCGTTGAGGAGAACTGGAACGTGAGCGGCGAGGAGGCTGCGTCGGCGAGCCTTGACGGTGAAGTTGAACTGATGGATGGACGCTACACGCTTAAACTGAGAAGGGAGGAGAAGGCTGAGAGGTTGGCTAAAAACCTGGTTGATACGGCGGTTCCTAAGGTGGATGGTGCTCCTGCCCCCGGCTACGGATACCTTAAGTCTAAGCTGGAGAAGCTGGTCGTCGTTGAGGACGGGGTTTTCAGGGAGCTTGTGAATAATGGCCTCGTCGTGGTTTTGAGGATAGCTCTAGAACGCTCCACCAAGACTGCGGCTGGAAAGGCCATGTTCTACCAGGAGCTGATTCCCGAGGGAACCCTCCTCTTCGCCCCCCTAATGAAGGCTATACGCCTCAGGAAGGGGGAGGAGGGTGAGGCAGGCATCGTGGACGGGTTTGTCGAGGAGCTGAAGAGAGGGTATCTGCTCAACCTTGGAGGGGACGAGACGACGGGGAAGGGTGTGGTCCGAGTGCTCCTATGCCAGAGGAGGGAGACGGGTTGAGTGAGGTTAAGGCAGCCCTAGAGTTCGCAAAGTCCTTCGGCCTTAAGGGGGATGAGGCAGACTCCGTCTCGAAGATAGCTAAGAGAATGTTCTCGATGACGATTGCCGGGGGGGCGATCTCAAGCCTCCTCTTCGCCTACAAGAAGGCTAAAAACAGCAACGTTAAGCGCCTCCTCGAAAAATACGGCAGCGATGTTTACAGCAGCATCAAGGAAGAGGAGGAGAGGAGGTGGGGGGCTGTAACCGCCTTCATCCTGAAGGAGGCTATTCCAGACGTGAGCGGGGATGGCGAACTTATAGGGTTAATGGAGAAGCTTCACGACAGAAATATCAGGGGGAAGGTTGAGAGGCGCATCCTACGCTACCTGAACGCGCTGAGCAGGGTTTTAGACGCGCTGGCATGAGGTGGAAGGGTTGAAGTGTCTTCCATTCACCTTCTTCGCGCTAACCAACGTCCACCCCGGAGCCCCGGGAGGAGGCATAGAGGTAGCCGACCTTCCAGTCTACAGGGACAGGTTCTCAACGGTCAAGATTAGGGGGGAGTCGCTGAAGGGAGCCTTCAGGTCAACGGTCAACAGGAACCTGAGAGAGCTTGAGGAGCCACTTTTCGGAGGCAGGGAGCATGCAGGAGTTTTCTCCATCCTCGACGCCGTCCTCGTGTTCGTGCCGGTAACAATTGCCGAGCACGGCTTAGTGTATCTCACCAGCCCCCACCTGCTCAACCACTTTGCAATGCACCTGGCATTGGGAAACGCCGAGCAGGCTGTGCACGTAAGCCGCATAGCCTCAAGCCTCTCCGGCATGCCTTCGGCGAAGGCTTTCTCAACCACGGAGGATGAGAAGCTGACCGTTCTCGGGGAGTTCACGTTCACCAACACCTACGCCGACTGGCTGGAGCCGCTCAGCACGGCGCTCTTAGACGTTCAGCAGAGGGTGCTTGGCGGCGATCCACCAGTCCCCATAGAGCACCTGGTCGTGGTGAACGACGTGGTGGCGTCGCTGCTGCTCGAGAAAGCAATGTTTCTCAAGCCCGGAGTTAAGCTGAAAGGGTTTGGAGGGAGTGGTGACAGGTACCTTAAGAACGTGGAGCATGGACCGTGGTTTGAAGAGGAGATCCCCAAGTTCTCGGTTTTCTCGAGTGCTTTCATCGTATCGCAGAGAAGCGTTGAGGTAAGCGTGGAAAGGGACGAGGCGACGAGCTTCCTCAAGGAAAGCCTCACGAAGCTGAAGGAGGCAACAGTTACGATGGGAGGAAAGAAGGTTGAAGCCAGGATAGGCGGAGAAGCTCTTGAAAGAATACTTGAGGAGTACTTCTTTAACAGGCCCTTAATCGTCGGAGGGAGAGAGACCATGGCGAGAGGGGTGCTGAAGCCGGCCAAACTGAAGTTCAACGGAGGCTGGCCTGAAATAAGGGCTGAGGGGGAAAGCCACGTGGGGGATGTCGCCGTCAGGAGGGGGGACGAGCTCTTCATAGACCTGCTGCGCGAGCTGGATGATGACATCAGGGAAAAGGCAGATGAAATGAAAAGCAAGTTTTCAAGCCTTCCTGAGAGGATGCGCAGGCTCCCCCTCACCACGCTACACATGTTTTACACGAAGGTCAAGGCGGAGTCCTCTGGGAAGGGCTACGAAGAAGTCAGGAAAGCACTGGACAAGACCAGGGAGAAAGAGTACTTTAGCGAGGAGTGGCTGTGTGGAGGAGAGCTTGCCGAGACCGGACAGGAATACATGGAGAAGCTGCTTCAAGGATACAGGGGGGTGGTTGAAGCATTCACCAAGCTCAAGTATGTCGTTGAAAGCTACTCGAAGAAGGAGGGGGAAGAGTGAGCGAGAAAGGCAACATATACGAAAAGTATGTGAGAAAAGCAGCACTCCTCATGAAGAAAATAGACGTGGAGGAAAGGGGAAAGAGGAAATACAACAAGAACGACTACAAGAATGATCTTGCCGGGTGGCTGGTCGAGGAGGTAGGGAAACATGCGAGGGACATCTGTGAGCGGTGTGGCAGGTATTTGGACGTGTTGAAGGACGCGTACTTGAGCGTGGGGAAGGATGTTTTGGTCTGCGAGTTCACGTCAACCTCAAGGATTATAGCTGATGTTTCATCTCCCTTCGCCTGGCTGATAGACGAGGTGGGGCTTTCGTGGGATCCGCTGCTGGATGCGCCAACCATACCTGGGCTGAAAGGCACTGTGAGGGCTGCGGCCCAGTGGGACAACCCGAAATTGGTTGAGCCCCTCTTCGGGAAGGCGGAGAAAGAGGAGTCGTACTTCTCCCTTCTGACCTTCACCGAGGCGTACCCCGTCGACCTGCCCCGAGACGGGTCACTACTCGTGAGGGACGTGATAACGCCGATATACTCGCTGGAGAAGAATGCCGTGGAGGAGCATAAAGCGGAGCCCACACCCGTTCAGATGATAGCCCTGAACAAGGGGGTGAAGTTCAGGTTCCTCGTCGTGCTGAACTCCGACTACGAGAAGCTACGTGAAAAAGCATGCAAGGCGCTTGATTCGAGCAACTATCCTGAAAACGTCGTGGAAAAACTGAAGGCGTATATTAAATCTGTGGGGGAGGAATCCGGAGTGGGGGCGAAGACCTCCTCCGGGTACGGCTACTACACGCTAAACAACTTAACCTTGGAAAGGGGAGTGAGAAGATGAGAAAGGTAGCCGAAATAGGAATAGAGAGTTTAACTCCGTCGGCTATAGGAGGATACGACCCGAACAAGCACGACGACATACTGAGGGGGACGTCGATAAGGGGGCTAGCAGCATGGTGGCTGAGAGCAATAGTAAGCGGGAAAGCATATGATAGAGGAGACCCGCAACATAAGGAGAAAGCAAAAAAAGCACAGGAAATGATACTAGGTTCAACCGAGAGTAGTTCGCTACTAACTATTAAGGTTAACATTGGAGAAGAGGGTATACGTTCATTAAATGAAAACGATAAACAAGGTTTGGTAAGAGTGGAGCAACGGAGAGGAAGAAAGCCAGAATTTAGAGTTACAGGTACTGATAATATTCGGTTAAGTCTCTTGCTAATGGGGAAGAAAGCTGAAAGCGAGAGGAAGTTGCGTGGTAAGTTAAGCCTCTTATTAGGCGAGTTATTTAAAATTTTTAGCGCTACGATATTAGTTTATTCTTCAAGCAAGAAAGTACTCTTGGAAGAGGCCTTAGGCTTGCATGCTCTAGTGCTCGCCTTACTCCTCGAAGGAATAGGTAAGGGTTCACGTAGGGGATTAGGAGCGTTAAAGATAACAGGAATAAAACTTTCGGGGGACATGGAAGCGTTTCTCTCAAAGAACGGTTATAGGGGTTTGCTGGGGCTAACTTCAGGAGTTAAAGGGCATGAAAGCGTCGAAGAAGTAATCGAGGATGCCTTAAAAATAGCAGAAAAACTAATTGAAAAAATGGAGCAAGCTGAGGAGAAGAGCTATAAAGCACTTGAAAAACCACCTGAAATACCTTCCCTAAGTAGGAATGCGGTGGAGATATATGTCAAGAGATTACATCCCAGTTCGAACTATAAAGAACGCCTAGCTAACATAAACACCATCCTAGAGGATCTTTTCTTAAGAAGAGCAGGAAAAAACAAACTTGTTGCTTGTCTTCAAGAAGTAAGTGGAAACGATGCAAAAGCTCTCGGCTCCTACATCTTGGGGCTACCCAGAGCAGCTAAGTCACCACCAAGAAAGCATCACTACACGGTGCGCTTTAATCCTAATCCTGAAAAAGAAAAAACTAGAACTAGAAAGTGTTTTACAGACGAAACAGATGTGCCATCTGATATTAGAGAACAATATAGCGGATTTGTAAAGCTTAAAGTTGAAGTTAAAAAAGATAAGGAAGGTAAGGAGAAAAAGGAGTACAATTATGAACATTATCGCAGGCCATCACCTCTTATCGTATCATTAATAGACGAGAGAACAATTGTTATGAGCTTTTTCAAGTCATCTGATTGGCCGGGTGAATTGCAATGGTTTACATCCCATCAGAAAGAAGTTACTGTACGAAGCATAACAGACGCATACAATATTGTCTCAAACTACCTGCAACGTAATTTCATTAAGGTGTGGCCTTAAACAGCTGCTCGGGAGGCAGCCATCTTCTTGGGGCTCTTCATCCTCTGTTACGGGGGTGTCCATGTTGGAAGTTGAGTTTCGAGTTAAGGAGTTTGAGAAACATACCCTTGTTCATTTTGAGTTGGATGGGGCTATTACACCCGATGTTTTGAGGGAGCTTGTACCGCCGAAGGTTAACCCAGCTAAAGGGGTTGTCCTCAGCGGTAGGGGCCCGGTTTGGCTGTACTGCTTTCTCACCCACGTATATCATCCCACCCGGTTCGTTGCAACATATGACCCAAGGATAGGAGGTGTTGTGGTCGAGTCACATGACCCTGACTATAAGATAGGTGACGTAGTAAAGGTGGATGTTGAAGAGAGTGTTTAAGAGTAAGCTGTTCTTCTATGGCATTAAATCGGGAACTGCAGGTGAAAGGAGGTTTCGGCGGTCAACCAATAACCAATAATTCCCTTCGCGAGCTGACTGTGGAATTGACTGCGTTGATTTTCATTTGCTCCGGGACAGGGTTACTATTTTTCGTTTTTTATTTTATTTTGCTTCTTTTTCTTTTTGGGTTTAGGTTTGGAGGAGTTGTTGTTTGAGGGTGTTTGGTGAGGTTATCCAGTAGAGTTTTCTTTGCTTTTCGTATATGTATATGAGGGGTGTTTTGTGTTTTTCTGCTTGCTTGTATAGGGCTATTGTGGCTGGTTTTGTGGCTGAGGTGCAGTCTGCGATTACCTTGTAGTTTTTGACGAGTTCTTCCAGTTTTGGCTGGATGCATGCTTCGACTTTCTCGACGTTTGTGATGTCCTCTTCCGTCATTAGGAGCCATTCCACGTCTAGGTGTATGAGCCCCTCCCAGTCTGTGACCGCCCTGTACGTTGTGGCTACGACTATCTTCTCAGGGTTGATCCCCTCTTCTCGTAGGAGTTTGATGGCGGTTTCGGTTTCAGCCTCCGCTCTCCCCGTCCTTTCCCCTAGGAGCCCCATGTAGGCGTAGCTGCAGGGTGCGTCGAAAAGGTAGCATATGGGCGTCTTGAGTACAAGCCTAACCATTCCCTTCGTCTTGGTTATGAAGCCGTTTCTCTCAAGTATTCTAAGGTTGTACTCTAAGGTTGATTTCGCTATCCCGGTTTCTCTGGCGAGGCGACTTAGGCTGGCTTCCCCTCCGCTCAGGGCTAGCGCCCTCATTAATGCCCTAACTTTCCTCCTGCGAAGGAGCCCGTAGTTCACCTCCAACCCGCCCACCTCCCATAGATCTCAAGGTGTTTTGCTGTGCCTGCCAGCTCCCCGTCACGGCGTCATTTGCCCGTTCTTTCATCCTGCCATTTTCGCGTGTCCATATTTCTCCTGTTTGCCCCCAGAGCACCATCCCAGCTTCTATTGGACGTACTTCTCCTTCCTTTTCCTCTGCCCATCCAAGCCTTATGGCGTGGTTCACCGTCCTTTCCCCATACCTCTTTTCGAGTGCTTCTCTCACCGTCAACCCCCCATCCGTTAGTTGCCCTATTAACTCTGTTAAGCCTATCTCACCTCCTAAACCTGACGGTCACTGCCGGTATGCGTATAACCTTTCTAAAGCGTTCGTGCACGTAGAAAACAGGAGCCCCCATCCCGGGGGAGTTGGCTGCAAGTATCGCTATAGCCGTCTCAGGCCTCCCTCCCGTCGCATGGACGAACACGGAGCCCCCCTGTACTGCCTTACAATGGCTGTTACGGATTTGAAGAGGTTTGCCAGCCCATCCGTAAGCTTCTCCGGGTCGCCAAGCCCGCCCACCTTCAACGTGTCAGCAGAAACCCTCCTACCATACTCCTCAGCCAAAAGACGATCAATATACCGTTTAAGGACGGTAGCGCATAGCCCGCCGACCCTCATGCCGGAGAAAAGCAGGCAAACCCACTGTTGCCTCCCTCTCTCATACTCCAACAAAAGGTCAAGGAAGGTGTTAAGCTCAGCGCTGGCATTCCTAGGGCTTCCAGAAACAAACTCCAGCAACCTGCCGACTAACTCATCCAACTCCATCTCCCACAGGAAGAACCCCTTTCCAAGTCAGGCAAACTAGCCTGTATGAGGCCAGCCCTCCGCGCATTCGCAACTATTGAGGCACCCACCAAAACCATGTGAGCAGACCCCCTCGCAAGAAACACCTCCAACACCAAAAACTACCTGAAATAAAAGAATTACTCAAGAAACCTTCTCGCAAACAGTTTCTCAAAAAACCCTCCTAGTAAGCCGGATAAAAGCAAGCACAAATGTTTCCCCATTAGCTACACAAAACCAGCTAAATGCGTAATTCATCAACAAGATGACCGGCAAATTTCGGGTGTTGTCAACTTAAGGGTTTTTCACCTCTAGTACCCTTTGCAGTCTCTGGGTGCGGGTTTTTCCCGGGGTTGGGGGTGGTGGATGACTGTCGAGGGAGTGGTGTGGTGTGGTTGTAGTAGAAGTCGTAGAGCCTGATGAAGGTGTGGGCTCCTCGAGCCCCTCG
>JAPDJY010000010.1:0-17881 GCA_029258835.1 Thermoproteota archaeon
CCCCCTCCAAGCGTACCATGAGTGCCGTGAGATCAAGGGTTGCAACAAAGGACTGCGGGTCTCTTACTACACGCATAGCCTCAGAGAGTTCAGAGAGATTAGAGGCATAGGACCTCCCTGAGAAAAGTAAGAGATTTAGAATCACTATAAAGCCATCATTTCTTTTTAACGACCTCTTCTGATTCAGATTTTCATCAAAAGCCAGGTATTGTAGTTAAATAGCCTTGAGAGCACAGCTTCCGAAGGGACTAAGATTTGGTGGAGGAGGACAACCTAGCTCTTTCATGAGATCATTCAGATCCACCAGCCTTATCCCGTTGTCTTCCTCGAACTCAAAGCCTGACCTAGAGTAGATAAAGTAGAACTCCTCTCTGCTCCCGATTCTCCACCTGAACTCGCTTGCTTTCCTAATTAGATCATTTAAAACACTTCTTTTCAAAGGCTTATTTGTCCACTTGGCCTCCATGAAGTAGGCTCTTCCTCTAACCTCGTCTATAGCTATCCCGTCGAGCTCTACGTCCCTGCTCCACCACATCCCAACCCGAGAGGCTCCAAGTCTAACGACTTCCCTTGAGAAGTGCTCCATTGCGACATCCTCAAACGCTAAGGAGGCATGCTCGTCAATCTGCATTCTGACAACCTCCAAAACCCTCTTCTTTTTCCCCATCTCAAGTAGAGTGAGGTGAGGCCTGACGAACTTGAACCAGAAGACTAGGACGCCGAGGAGCGTCGAAAAAATAAAGAGGGTTTCGAGGTCGATCACCGGCGACCACCCCGTTTGCCCTTCGCTGAGTACTTCTCGCGGTAGATCCTGAACGCACGCTCGGCCGCTCTGTCGTAGACTTTCGCGACGCTGCGGAGGCGCTTCTTTGTCTTGGACTTGAGGCCGCGCTTTTTCGCCGCTGCTTTAGCGCCGTTCGCGGCGTTCTGGAGGGCCCTGGCGATCGCCAATGCACGTTTCTGGCCTATCTTGAGTTTACCTATGTGGCCGCGCTCGAGGGCCGAGAGGAGCCGCTTCGCTGCCTCCCTGGCCGCCTTCGTCGACTCCCACGTAATTATGTCGCCTAGCCAGTCGTGCTTCGGCTCGTGGAACAGGCTGCGCGCCACCGCGACTCACCCGCTAGATGCCAGGGAGGATCGACTTCACCGCATACCAGATGACCAAGACGAAGACGACGAACACGCCGCCGAGGATCACCGGACTGAGGAAGGCAAAGGGTCCGAGAACGTCGCGGAGCGTGCTGAGCGCTACGTCCCACGACTGCATTAGGACGCGGACCGGGTACGTCATCGCTTCGAACAGCGACTTGCCGAGGTCGCTGAGGGAGGTCCCTATCGTGTCGATCACGCCTTGGATTGCCCCGAGAACCGCGTCAACTATCGGCTTCAGGATGTTCTCCCAGAACCACTCCCACGCCTCCTTGAGTCCGCCGAATATGTCGCCGATTATGTCGCACCTGAGCGCTCTGAACGCCTTGGTGAGCGCCAAGCAAAAAATTAGGGGGTGGAGATCCATAGTGCTCACCACGGCAGCGACAGCTTGCCCTTCCTCTCCGAGATCGCTACGGCTAAGAAGACTACCGCGAGAGCGCCGATGATCGTCAGGAGAGCGCTGTTGGTCGTCACCGCGAGGAAGGCGCTAGTGAGGGCGGTCGTTATCGCGCTGAGTATCTTCCTGATCGCGAGGACCAGCGCCATGCCTATGCTGATGAAGAAGCCCCAGATCGTCGACGTCTCGGCGGTGACGGTCGAGTAGAACTCGATCTCCTGCACCGTGGCGCCCAGCGCGTCGACGAGGCTACCGCTCTCATCGTAGAACTTGATCACGAACTTCGCGGTGGCCAAGTCGTCGAGGGACTTGAGGTCGTCGGGGTCGACGTCGAGAGCGGCGGCCTTAGACTCCTCCTTGATTGCGCCCAGGTAGACGTCTACGGTCCCGTCGGTAGCGTAGACCTTCGCCAGCTCCCACACCGCGACGTCGTTGATCTCGCTGAGGTCGACGTGCAGCGTGTTGAACGAGCCCTTGACGTCGGACCACTTGTCCTTCAGCGGGATCTCGACCGTGCTGCACGCGGCCCCCGGCGTAAACTCGAGCGTGCGGCCGTCCGTGGCCACGTTTGTCACATTAGCATCCACGCCCGTGCTGGTCAAGCACTTGAAAGCGGTCGTGTCGACGCGCTCAGCGTCGAAAACGGGCATGCCGAGCGCTAGGTAGGCTCCGGCGAACATCGCTATCGCGAGGACTAGGATGGCTCCGAGCGCTGCGAGCCTCTTGTTTACCCTCTGCGCCGTCGAGCGCGTCCTGCGACCCATAACTAAACTTTTCCCTCCGACAACTCAAGTTGTAGACAGACTAGTTAACGGGAAACGGGAGTTGTAGATGCCTTCCGGGCCAAAAAGAGCCAAGCTCGCCTCTTTTTGCCTCGCCGAGTAGAATTGCGAACCATAACAATAAACAACGCAGCGTGAAGGGGGTCGTGGATGTTGTTCATCGCGTGGTTCCTCAATCCCGCCTCGGTCGTGAACTTACGGCCGCACACGCACTCCCGATTGACGATATAATACAAGAAATGTTCCCGGAAGTGAGATGCGGCCCGGCCGTAGGTATTAACTCCCTCAAAGACTTTGCCGCAGCAAGGGCAGACTATCAAACTCTCACCCTGTGGGCTCGCCAGAATGTCGGGACATCATCCCCCTCGGGTCAGATCGGCTTCCTCGCTCATCGCCCCTCCGGCCAGCACTAGGAGCAGCGCCACGCGAGGGTTCCCACCCCTCGCAGACTTCGTAGTTCCTAACGAGGTCGCGAATGCGAGCACAGATGCCGACGACGGCGCCGATTAGCTTAAAGTAGCGGCAAGTTGCGCAAGCACGTCTCACTTCTTCCCACCCCAGCACCTCTCGCACAGCCAAAAGCCGCGAGAGACATCGTAGAACTTAGCTGGCCGCCCGCAGCGCTCGCAGGGAGGCAAGGATCGGTCGACTTTCTCTACCTTCTTCGGTTTCCTCCTCAGACGGACGACGTAGTGCGTGACCTGGGCGCGGATCGGGATCTCGGAAGGAAGGCCGCCAGTCAGCTTGCCAGCAACGATCCTGCCGCCGACGATGAAAGAGTTCAGCATGGAGAGAGCGAGGTCCACGTAGTCGCACTGCGTCATGCCTATCTGCTGCCTCAAGCGCTCCATGGCGAGGTAGTTCTCGGTCGTTATCGGGACGGAGACCTTCTTGCGGAGACCCTGCCTCAGTTCCTCGCGGATCGAGCGGGAGCGGTTCGAAATTTGAACCTTTGAGGGTGGATGGTCACACCCCGATGGAGTGACCAGATTCTCCGACGATGAAGGAGCAAAAAATTGGGGGGAGGGGGTAGGGGTCTCCCTGGGCCTCCGCGAGAACTTTGCTAGGATGCGGTCCTTGAGGGCGCTGAAGAGCCTCCTGATCACGGCGCTCCCTCCTTAGCCAACTTCTCGGCGACGGGCGGCGGGAGGAACTCCAAGGCCGTCTCCTTTATCGCCTCGAACACGATCGAGAAGTACTCGCAGGGGACTTTACACTCCCTGGCGCGGTCGCACTTAGCGCATAGTTCCTCCCTGACCTTCCTTGCCACGATCTCGTCCAACTTACTCACGGTCTCTCCCACCACGCCCTGCGGAACGTCTTGACTCGGACATCGAAACCGAGCGCCCTCAGCGCCTCGATCAACCTCTGAGTCTTCCACAGCGGCGGCTCGGGGAGCTTGCAGTTCCAGTTGTCGTAGCCGACCCACACGACCTCGGGGCTGACGCTCGCGACGAGACGGATCATCTCGTCTAAGTCGAAGTCTAGGATCGGCTCGACGATCCCGCGACGTTTGACGTCCAACACGAGCGGGTCGTCGGGTTCAGGGAGGGAGAGGCGCCACTTCGCGATCGCTGGGTGCGGGACGAGGTCCTCCACCCTGGCGGTCGGGTAGCTCATAACCTCCTCACCTCGGCCGGACGGCCAAGAGATCCTTCTCGATCGAGCGGACGACGAGGACGAGGAGGTCCTTGGCGTTTGCGCCAGTGGCCATGCCTACGGCCTTGAGGATGTTCTTTACGATGTCCAAGGCCTGCGTGAAGTCAACATGAACATGCGCGATCGGCCTCGAGTTCTTCGGGTTCTCCTTGCAGTAGGCGTCGTAGACGAGCATTATCGGCCCGTAGCGGTAATCGTAGGGGTCGGTGTAGAGCTGAACCCTAAAGCGAGGCTGGATCTCGGGACGGTAGCCGGCCTGGCGGACATCGGTGTAGCCGACCTCGAGAACCTTTTCCTTGTCGAAACTCACGGACCCCTCACCTCCACGTAGGGCGACTTGCACTTCGGGCAGCTCTTAGTCTCGAGAGCGGACTCGAGGTTGCGGCAGTAGGCCGTGACCTCGCCGCAGTCGCGGCAAAATACGCGCCACGGGAAATACGCCGAGATGTTGACTCTAGGTACCGATGACCAGTATCGCTCGGTCAGTTTGTCGCTACTGGAAATTTTAGCGTTTGCGGTACTCACGAGCCGCGCGTCGAGGAGAGATTTATGAAAGTATTCCCTGACTACCTCTTGGCTCACGGGGGCTCACCTAGCGCCGGTCTTTGAGGGGGGTCGCCGCAGGGCGGGCTCCCGTGGGCCTTCCTACGGGCCTTGAGGATCTGGTTGAAGTACGTGACCTCGAAGTGGCCAAAGCAACCGTAGCAGATGACGATTATGCACTTCTTGCGGTGCTCGAGGAAGCCGTGGATCTGCGCGGCCCGCTTCTCCTCTTTCGACCACTGGCGGCCGCACTCCTCGCAGATGCAGATAAAGTCGTCGTGGGGGCAAGCGTCGATCTCAGCTTGGTGGCGGGCAATTAATTCGGCCCTAGCGCTCATCGTCCGTACACCTCGCTCAAGACCTCGGTGATCCATTCCTCGCTGAGGGCTACCATGTGAACAACGACGTTGAACGCCATGCAGTAGCCCTCTCCCTTCTCCTCGCCGACCTTATTACACTCCTCTCTGAGCCAGCAGTGCTGGCAGATGATGTCGGCTAGGACATCCATGTAGAATTCCCTCGCTTGCTGGTATTCTTCCTCGCTTACCGTAGGCCGCTCTTCGGCGCTCATATTCTCACCACTCTCTCAGGAACCTCCCACCAGCTCTCGACTAGAGCGGTGTGGCCGCACTCGAAGGCCGCGAGCCAGCCCTCGAAAAACCTGTTCTTGCCGACCTCGCCGATGCGCCTGGTCTTATTGCAGTAGGGACATTTGGCGACCCTGACGCGGCCGGGCTTCGGAGGCGGGAGGAGTTCGTCGACCGGCGTCCCGTAGAGCTTGCCCTTGAGCGCCATCTCAGCTATTCGCCTCCCTCAGCAGCGTGACGAGTTTGATGAAACTCTCCGCGCAACTCTCGCACACATATTTGACGATGGGCAAGTCACCGCGCTTGTGAACAACCACGACGTTCGGGATAGTGGCAATCTCCTTTCCGCACAGCTCGCATATCATCGACCAGCCACCTCCTTGACAGCCCTCACGACGTCCTCAATGGCGCGCTCCTTTTCGCGGTAGGCTATGCTTTCCAGCGCGCCGATCAGACCATTGATGATCTCGCGGTAAACGCCGAGTACCGGCCTCAGCTTGAGTTCGACGACCTCGTGCAGAAACGTGTCCCACGCACCTTCCTCGTCGGTGTCGAAGATTACGATCGTGCGGCCCTTGACGTACCCGCGCCTCTCCGCGCTCGGGTCGGGGCTCCAGACGACCTCGTATCCTTCGAGGCCGAGGCGCCGAAGGGCCTCCCTCATCTTACTTTCAGTCTTCGCGAGAGCCGCCATCTCACTTCCTCACCGGGGTAGCGGGGTCTCAGCGATTAGACCCAACTCCTTTGCACGACGCTCGATGAGGTACTCGACCTCCTTCGAGACTGAGCGCTTCTCGATCTCCGACAGTTGCTTGAGAAGCCGGTGGTAGGTCACGGAGACCTTAATGGTAGTCTTTTTGGAGTTGCTACTACTAACCATGTTCACTTATGACTAAAAATGACTACCTATTTAAACCTTTTGCACCCGAGCGCTCTCGGCTTCCTTAAACGCCTAATGGAAGTCACTTTAAACGTTGAAGGTAGAGATTTTAGGTAATGGTATCCATTTCTTACCCAGAATGACTACCAAATACGTCACAGTGAAACTACCCAAAGACTTGGCCGACCTCATCGACGAGATGCTGGAGAGTAAGTACGCGAAGATGCTCGGTTACACATCGCGTGTGGACATCATACGCGAGGGAATCAAGAGACTACACGACGAGTTCACACATCGAGCCCTAGTGCACCTGAATACCTTCGAGGATCACTTGGAGATCCTAGACTTCACGGGCGGTCTTCACCGCATAGCGCGGGTGTTCCTGAAAAAGACGGATAAGGGTGTCAGACTATATTGCGACGTATGCGAAGCATTCCGTTGTCTTCACGTCGAGTTCGCCCGCTCCTTAGAGGATGTGAGGAAACTGAAAGTGACATTCTTCGAGGAAGAAGGTTAGAACTCTCCATGCATGTTTATGCTTAAATAACTCCTCCTACTACTACTCCTATTGATGGTCAAGGTCAAGTGCCACAAGTGCGGGTACGAGTGGGATTACAAAGGAAGATTGGCAACAGCGACATGCCCTAATTGCAAGTCATCTGTGAGGGTGAGAAAATGGAAGTCTACAGGGTCAAGATAAGGGGGACTAGGCCACTCCTCATGCACGCGCCTACCGAGATCGGGGACAAACCCACCCGGCGGAGGGGCGAGCACCTCCCGCCGGAGAAGGAGGCGGAAATGTACCTGTACAAGGACGAAGAAGGGCGCATCGTCATCCCAGCGGTCAACATCAAGGCTTGTATACGCGACGCTGGACGGAACTACAAGGTTCGCGGGCGGAGGACGACCTTCGCGGCTATGATAAGGGCGGGGATAGATATCAGGCCATATCCTTACGTTCCCTTGAAGCACAAAGGCTGGGCCGTAGACTCTAGGCCCGTCGTCGTGCAGAGACAGCGGATCATCCGCAACCGCCCGCGCTTCGACGAGTGGGAGCTAGAGTTCACGATAGTGAACAAGGATCCGACGGTGATCCACGCGGACACGCTCAAAAGGATCCTCGAGGATGCAGGCAAGTGGTACGGTCTCGGCGACTTCAGGCCGGAGTTCGGCTTGTTCGAGGTCGTCGAGTTCAAAATAAAGCAGGAGATCTAATACTTTCCTGCGTGGCAAGGCTTGGCTGGCTTGGGCGAGGTTTGGCTGGGCGAGGCGCGACACAGCAAGGCTGGGCGAGGTCAGGCGTGGCAAGGCTTGGCATGGCGAGTTACTTTCGTTGACAGAAAATGACATACCAGAAGAAACCTACAACTGCGAGCACGTGAGGTTTATCCTCGAGGAGAAGCCGGAAATAGTGAACGAGATCAAGCGCAGGTTTTGACCAAAATTCACACCCCCTTTTGACTACGTAAAACGGTCATAAGGGTGGGTATTTAGCACATTCGCATAAGGGGGCCCTTTTGACCACACTTTAGAAAGTCCTTCTGACGACGACCTTTCCGCTGTTCAGAGTCGCGACGAAGTCCCACCCATCGGCTAGGTAAGCAGGGAGATCCTCCTCGCTTATGACTCTCGTTTCTACACTCGCCATGAACCTGCGGAACTTCTCGACGGCCTCGTCGACGCTCTTCGCCCTAGCGAGCGCCTCCTCGAGCCTCCTGATCTTGTCCTCGCTGAAGCCGAGCAGACGTGCAGTGTCGAGCAATTGCCGCTTCCTCATCTCCTCGGCGCTGAGGTCCTCGAGTATCGTCAGGAACGGTATCGCTTTCTTATACTCCTCGCGGACCTGCCACTCGGGCGGCCTGAAGTACGACGGGTCGAGCGCGTCGCCGCGATGGCCCATCATGAACTCGCGGAAACTCCTCCTCACGCCAGCGACCTCGAGCTGCGTGCGGAAGAACTTGCGGAAGCAGTGTATGTGGATGTCGTAGCGTGGATCCTTAAGACCCGACAGCCGCCTCAAAGACATGTGCCTCTTCAGCTCGCGCCTGAGGACCTCCTCGAACGTGCGGCCCGTGTACGGCTGGCCGTACTTCGTGACGAACAGGTAGCTCTCGGGGAAGAGCTTCTCGCCGCGCTTCTCCCTCTCCGCTAGGTAGAGTTTGAGGAACTTCGCGGCCTCCGGCGTCATAAACGTGTAGTACGAGGATCTGGACTTATTGAGGGCCGCCGGAACCGTGATCTTCGGCGGATCCGAGTTAAAGTCGACGTGCTTGAGCTTCAGGCGCGAGAGGGCGCCGACACGCAGGCCGGCCGAGCACATCAGCAGGACCGCGGCCTTCTCCTTGAGGCCGAGCGCAGCCAGGAAGTCGCGCAGCTCCTCGCGCGTCGGGATCCTGTCCGAGTCCTCCCTCGACTCACGCGGGAACTCGAGAAGCGCCGACGGGACCTCGACGCCGTTCTTCCTGAGGAAGGTCTTGACGTAGGGGACGCGGCTGTTCTTGATCGTCGACGGGGAGACGCCGCGCTCGAAGAATAAGTGGTCGATGTACTCGTTGAGCAGCGCCGCGACGTCGACCTCGCCAGCCTTCGCCTTCGCGACCAGCTCGCCGGGCCCCATGCCAGCGAATCTGAGGAAGTCCCTCACCGCGTAGAGCGAGACGCGCAGCGACTCGACGCTCCTCGAGCGCTTCCAGACGTACGCGGCGTACTTGGCGACCTCGGGGCTGTCGAGCATGGGCAAGAGGGCGCGCCCCCTGCCGGCCGCTAGAACCCTCTTCGCGGCTTGGGCTGCGGCTTCCATCCGAGAAAAGGTGTAGCTATCTACCTAATTAAATTGTAATGGAATAAATGCAAAACAAGCGGTTGAGAATGGGACATCATCGCCGCACACTCGGTTGGCACTTGCTCCATTACACTCTTTCATCGCAAGGCCAGGCCGAGTGCAAGAAACCGATCCCCGCTGCGGCTTAAAACTTTGTTTTGGGGATCGCCGTAGCGGCCTCCCTCTAAGTTAAGTAACGTATTATAAGGAACAACTGAGGGAGTCGCGAGGAAGGGCTAGCGACAACTATAGTTGTCATTAATAATGTTGTGAAACGAGAGCGGGCAGCTATCCTTTCCCCTCCTACCCATACTAACCACCGGTAACTTTCAATTTGGGGATCTCGAGGCGCCTTAGGTGCGTGACCTTGAGTTCGACGCCCTCGGGGAGCTTTATGTTCGCGATCGCGTATTTCTTGCCCCCTCGCATCAGCCTTATCCTATATGTCCGGTCGCTTATGCGCTCTATCTCGCCGTTCTTCATGATCACCTTAACATAGAGTATGTTAGGTTCTGGTGAGCTGGGGAGTGGGCGCGGCGTCAAGTCTGTCCAGGGCTCCTTCCTCACTCTCGGAAACTTGACGATCAGAACGTCCTCCTCGAGTTGACATAGGGCCGTGCCTATGCGCTTCTTTCCCTCCTTTCTCAAGAGTGCGAGGTGCTTCAGATAGTTTTTGATGTGGTTCTTGAGGAAGATGCCGCTCTCCTTGAATATTTTCCTCTCGACGGGGCGCATCGACGTTGCAATCGTGACGTGCGCGTCGCGGAGAAACGTTAGCGCAGCGCGCGGGTGGTGGAGGACCGTGACTGTCAAGTAGCGGCGCTCCTCGCCCCAAAAGTGCCTGACGTTGGCTATGAAGCGGCAGAGGTCGCGAACCTCGCGCTCGAGGAAGACCGCAGCGTAAGAGAGGTCGTCGAGGACGAGGGCCACGCGCTTTGCGTCTCTAGGATCGATCGATCTCAAGGTCTTGAGTACGGCTCCGATAGCATCACCTGAAGGGAGATTTATGTCGTTGACGTTGATGTAGAACGCCGCGTCAGGACGGAACCTCGAGACGAGATACTTCGCTATGTTCGTCTTCCCGCGTCCCTGCGCCCCGATCACGACAGCGTTAGTGTAAAGATGTTCAGCGAAGACGGACCTTAGAAGGGTGTTGAAAACGCGGCCGCTGGTCATAACTCCTCGACCTTCACCTTGGCGGCTTGCCTCTTGATGTATTCGACGACTTCCCTCGGGAGACCGGCGCTAATCTGAGCCTCAAGCTCCTTGTCGGATCCGTAGAGCCTCTCGAGGCCAGCGGCGAGCGCGCGCCTGAGCACTATGCGCTTGAGCTGCTTGACTTCACTGTCGTCATCCCACACCTCGCACCAGTCGAGAAACTTCGCGACCTCGAGGGGCTCTGCGCTGAGCGCCACGCCAGCGAGCCCGTACTTTTCGCCTAGGACGCCGAGCTGGAGCGCCCTGACATCCTCGAGGCCCTTGACGGTCCACACGATGTATTCCGTCTCACTCCTCTTCTTCCTCGGCACGCTTGCCACCCCTCAGCAGCCTCGCGACGGTCTTGACGCCCATGATCGCGCCCTTCTCGAGCGCGGACTCGAGCTTCGCGCGGAGCACTGCGTTCTCGGCCGCCAGCCGACGGTTATCCTCGACCAGCTCGTCGAACGTCTTGGCGTTCATCATGAACTCGAGCGTGTGCGCGTCTGCTGGCTCGACCTCGAAGACCTCAGCGAGGCGCCTTTCCTTGACGACCTCGAGGCCCTCGGTCTCCTCGGTCCCGACCTCCTCCTCGACGACCTTCTTGACGAGCCTGGCGCGCCTCGCCACGACGAGCGGCTCGCCGCCGTTGTACTTCCAGAACTCGACGATCGGGACCGTCGGCGAGAATTCGACGTGCTTGCCGAGGAAGCGCTTCACCGCGTAGATGGAATTTTGCACGGCGACGCAGACCCTCCCCGCGATCGTCCTGTACCAAGGTACGGATATCTTCCAGACCTCGCGGTTCGCGATGTCGACCTCGAGCACGTGGAGCAGCGACGGACCCTTGAGGAAGTGGTAAGCCAAGAGGTTAATGGCGAAGAACACGCCAAAGTAGCCTGCTCCGAACTCGGGATCCGCGCCGACGCTGGCTGCCATGGCGACCGCCAAGACAGGGATCTGGAGCGCGTTGTACCAGTGGAGCATTTTGGCGCCGTACTTCAGGAAGATGGCGGCCCCGAGGCCAGCCAGGCCGGCGATGAGAGCCTTGCCGAGGACGTCCCACGTGAGCTTCTCCATTAGCCGCTCGAGCTGCTTTTTCGTCAGGAAGGGGGCCCAGGTGACCTTCGGCGAGACGGGGTTCTCAACGATCGTGAAGGACTTGGTGGCCGTCTTCGATATCCTCCCCCAAGTGAGCTGGAGGGTAAACGTTATGATCTTGCCATACTTCTCCGTCGGGATGTTGACCGTGTACTCGCGCATGAACTCTATTTCCTCCTTGACGTCGAGAATCGCCTCGTTCTCGATCACGGCCGTGAGAGAGACGACGCCAGGCTGGTTGACCCAGACTTTCACCTTGAGCTGGCCCGTGACCTGGTAGCCATCTTTGGCGACGACGACCCAGCCGTCGGGGTTGATGTAGTAGACCTCCCAATCGTAGAGGAACTCCTCGACCTTCTGCGCGTGGGCGCTCGCCACGCTGGCGGCGGCCAAAGCGAGGGCTAAGAGACTAAAGAGGAGAACCATGGCGCCCAGTGCTAATAGGACATCCTGATAGCGCACGAACTTATCTCCTCGAGCCACGCCTCCCACCCCTGCGTTTGGCGTCAAACTCGTGGAGGGCCTCGACGAAGGACTTGTCGACAGTCACGTTGACCACGACCGGCGGACCTGCGGGCTGCTTCGGTTTCGGCCGAGCACGGAAGATCTTCATCCCGGTGTAGACGACGATGACGGCGATTACGAAGGCCCCGATGCCGGGCAAGAAGGCCCAGCGGCCAATCATATTCGCGATCTCTTGGAGCTGCGCGAAAAAGGCTGCCTCGGTGACCTCGTTGTAGATGTCGAAGTAAAAGCTGGCCTCGCTCTCGAAGCCTTTCGTGTCGGCCGCCCTGACGATCAGCCTAGCCAGCCCGTTCGGGTACTTCAGCGTGTCGACGGTAATGTCCCAAGGCTCGCTCAAGTTCTTCCACTCGGTCTCAAAGTCCCACCGCCAGATCGCCCAAGCCACTCCAGCGGGGTCGGATATCGCCAAGTCGATCGTGACGGTCCCGTTGAGCGTGGACCCTTGCGGCGGGCTGTTCAGCAGGATCGTCGGACCCTGGTTGAAGACCGTGAAGCTGTCGCTGCCGGAGGCGTAAACCCTCTCGAACGCAACGACCTCGGCTGTGACGTCGACGACCGTCTCGGCGCCCTGCGGGGCGTCGGGAGCCGTGACGTTCGTCAGGATCGTGGCGTTGTCCAAGACGTGCCAGCTAGCGACGAGCGTCCCGCCCACGTAGAGGTTTATGTCGGCCTCGAGCGTAGGGACGCAGGTGTAGTTGATTTCGACCGCAACGACATCGCCGGTCTCGAACACGCCGCTCTCGCAAGTTACGATCACGCTGACGTTCGTGGTCTCAGGCAGGACTAACTTAAAGAGCGCGTGGCCCGGCGTCGATATCAGCATGTTGTTTATTATGGCGACGTAGGCGTACACCGGCTCGCTCGCGTTGGCCTCTGTCAGCGTCTCATAAGTCGTGATACTGGTCAGCGATGGGTCTAGGTGCTGCATTTTGATAACGCCGTAGCCGACCGGCGTTACCGGTGTGAGGATTTGCCACTCGGCCACGTCCGTCCCGTTGGCCGCTTTAATGTATAGGTAGATCGGCATGTCCGGGGACTCCGGGATCGAAAACGTGAACAGGTAGACTAGGTAGTTATTGGGCGCGACCGTTTGGATTATCTCGGCCGTGTCTATTATCCCGTAGTATTCCGCGAAGAGCGTAGCGTTGACGACTATCTGCTTTTCGATGGTATCGTAGTTCGTAATCAGCACCGAGATATTGACCGAAAGGCCAGATTGCGTAATGTTGACTGCGGTGATCTCGACGACGCCGACCTTGACTGCAGGCGAGTATTTGTAGAAAGTGCTAGCCGAGGGCTGCATAAAGTAGAGCGCCCAGTCGTGTTCTCCGACGACGCCCGAGCGCGCGGTAGCGTTAATCTCCATATCGACGCGCTCTAGCGTCCCGTAGTATTCGATCGTTATGTCTATCGCGTTGATGTAGAGCGTCTTAGACCAATTGTAAACCGCGCCGTCGATGTCGGTGAAGTTGACTAGGATCACGACGTTTACGTCCGGCATCGTAAAGCTGTAAGACAAAACGGGCGAGCCGGTCGCGTTAAGTTGGTCGTTCAAGTAGAGATAGAGCGCCTGGCTTACGCGCTCACCGGTGTCGTATGTCACGTCTACGCTGATCGAGACGGAGGTGCCAGACGGGTAGTAGTATTGTTCGGGGTCGATCGTGACAGCCCAGTTGACCGAGCCGCCAACGAATATCTCCTTTAGCCACGAGTCGCTCTTGACGGCGCCGCCCTTATCGAACGCCAGCGACAGCGAAATGTTGTGGTGGCCGCTCAGCGTGATGTTGAGCGTCAACGTAGCGGTGCCTCCCGAGTAAGTTGTTCCGTTGGCGACAATGGAATCAACTGGAGTACCGTTGTAGGTTATCCACGCCTCGACGGTAACGTTGAAAGCTACGTTCTTCTGAGCTATGTCTGGACAGTCTACGCTGTAAGCTATGTCGGTCGCTATTAGATCCGAACTGATGATCTCGCCAGCGTAAGTGAAACTGGCGTCGGTCGAATTCGCCTTAATGTAAAACAGCGAATCGGCGGACGGGACTGTGATCGTTATTTGCGCGACGCCGCTAGCGTCAGTGAAGGCGCTGCCGACTACCGTATCGTTGACCCAGAAAGTGACTTCTTGGCCGGAAATAGGGTCGCCGTGGGGGTCGGCTAAGGTGACGTTAACGGTAACGGACTCCGACAGCAAGAACACCGAGCGCGGTATGCCGATCGACTGGATCGCATTAAACCAAAAGACTGTCGCGGTGTAGTTGTAAACCGCGCCGTCGATGTCGGTGAGGTTCGCTAGCACGCTAACGTCGCGGTCTGGCATCGTAAAACTGTGAGTCAAGATGGGGGCACCGCTGGCGACCAGAGAGTCATCTAAGTAGAGGTAGACGGTTTGAGCGACCCTCTCGCCGGTGTCGTAGGTGACATCGATGCTAATATCGCAGGTCTGGCCCGTGTACCGGTACCGGTCGGGATCAAACGTGACATTCCAGTTGACGGAGCCCCCCACGAATACCGTTTTGAGCCAGCTGTCTGACTTCGCAGCGCCGCCCTTGTCGAAACTTAACTCTAGCGTCACGTTGTGGTGGCCGCTCAGCGTGATGTTGACCGATATCGTGACCGAGCCGCCCGCGCTGGTCGAGCCGTTAACAGTAATCGTGTCGACCGGTGACGAATCGTAAGTTATCCACGCCTCAACTGTGATGTCGAAAGCGACATTTTTCTGAGCGATGTCGGGGCAAGTGACTGAGTAGTTTATGTCGGTCGATATCAGCGCCGACGTGTTCCTCAGACCTGCGTAAAGACCCGACGTGTTAGCACAGACGTAAAACAAGCTGTCGTAGGCTGGCGCAGATACGCTCACGGTGGCGTAGCCTTGTGCGTCGCTCGTCGCCGTCGCCACGAGCGTCTCGTTTATCCAGAAGTCGACTTCCTGGCCAGCGATAGGATCGCCATAAGGGTCTTTCAGAACTGCGGTGACATTGAAAGTTTCGGAGAGCAGGAAGTATACGCGGTCATACTCAGTCGAAACGTCTACGACCGCGTTGAACGCCTGAGCGAAAACAGTGTAGTTGGCACCAGACTCTAGGGCATCGCTCAAGATCACGAGCGAGAAGTGAGTTGCGTTGTAATCCTGCTCGACATAGTCAGTGCCAGCGGTCAGCAGCACAGGGTCGCCAGTTCCACTTGCAGACTCGGCATAAGCGTATTCGATCGTCGCGGTCGGTTCAGGGTCGGCGTACTTGCGGACGTAAACGTAATCAACGTAAACGTCGCCGACGTAGTTCGCCCCCCACGTCGCAAACCATATTTCAGCCGGGTCGACGGGAATATTCGTCGTGTGCGTAACCGCGAGCGCGCCATCGCGGTAGAGACTTGCCTTGGTACTCGTCCACCACATCTCATCGCGGTGGTAATTCGCTGTGTCGGCATCGACCTGAATCGTCGTGATAGTATACGTCGTCGAGGTGTCCTTCGTTATGAACTCCCAGTCCGTGTTAGAGTCGTGGTAGTCCGCGACCTCTTGGTTCGCAGCACCCTCCGGGGGCCACAGAGCAAAACCGACGCATGCGCCCGCGAGCCTCACGCGGGCGCCGACGATGACAGGCGGAGAAAATGTTATCGTCGTGTTCACGCTGCTCCCGTCGGGGACGTATAGCACGCCGCCTGACTCGCTCACATCCCCATCCGGTTCCCACTTGGAGGTATCTATCGCGCCATCGTCGAAATCGTCGAAGAAGTCGAAGACAGCAGCAGGATCCCAGTAGGGATTGACGTTCGTGGCATTACCGTAGAATAAGAACAACGTAGTGTTGGCGACATCGTAGTACGTGCCTGCTGCAATCTCTGGTATCCTGACCCAGCAGTAGCACCAAGACCCATCGACTTGCGTCTCGTTCCACGCGGGTATGCGCTCATATCGCTGCGATGTAGCGTTCCAAATAGCAAATCTGATGTCCGAGAAGTCGCTGACCATGTTAGCTTGGTAGGTTACGTTAAACCACCTCTGATAGTCAGTCAGCGCGCCGCCAGCGGTATTGTTGATTACGATGGGGATCTTGTGGGTGAACTCTTCGTAAGTGCCCGTCTCAGGGTCGTAGACTTTGTAAGTTGGCGGGTATTGCGCTGTGACGTTTATGAGATCGTAGCCTTTTGGCAGTAGGATGTTTAACTCGGGGAAAATGCCGCCAGCTGGGATTTCGTAGTTGAGCACGTCGAAGCGGTAAGTGGCGTTGTCGTCGGAGTAAGCCCAGTAATACCCCTCGATAAGGTACCATTCTTCGTCTTCCAGCCAGCCGATCACGGCGAAGTTGGTTTCGAGGACTGTGCTAGTCTTCCACGTCGCGCCGTTGTCATAAGATTCGACGCCGTAGCCATCTGCGTAAGACAGTGCCGAATCGTAAGCTAAGAGCCAGCCGTTACCGGCTCCTACGTCTGTGCCTGCTGGCGCAGCAATGCTCATTATGATCGCGTAGTCGCCAGCCTCCAGCTCAGTCGCGCTGGGCAGGTCTAAGCGCACCCACGTCAGCGCGGTGCCTACGGTCCCGTTGTCGATGACCCAGTAAGCTATCGTCTCGCTGGGGTAGCCCCCTGACGTGCGCGTTAAGTTGACCTCTAAGCCGTAACTGGTCGTGGCTTGCTCAGCTATGTGAACTTCTATCGCCGAGATCGCAACGCGCTCTGAGATCGTGAAGACCTCGCCATACCAATACTCTCCGACCCTGCTCTCCAGCGTGTTGTCGCTGACATCGAAGCGCGTTACATTGGTCTCAGGCAGCGTGCTGTTGAAATACGCAGTGAAGCCTTGGGTCTCGGCGTAGCCTTCTGTCGATGTCACAGTAGGGTCGATGTCAAAGTTACCTTCGACGGTCCAGCGGACCAGCCACTTCCCTTTAGCCTTAGCACACGATGGAAGCTTACCGTGCTTAACGGCGTCATCCCACGCGAATACGAACCTAGCGACTTCGACCCTGTGAAGCTTCTGCTTAAACTCCTTGCCTTTGGCGTCGATGCGCCACTCGAAAGTCGTGCGCTTCGGCGCGTAGCCTTCGACGGACCACTTGACCGCTGGCATCACGCTGCTGAAAGACCAGACGAACCTAGCCCAGCCCTGGTCGCGCTTACCTTTGACTAGCTCGACTTCCCAGATCACCTTGTTGCCAACGCGCTCTAGGCGCACCGTGCTGTTCAGCTTTGCGCCTTTCAGCCTGAAATCCAGGTTGACCGATACGCCGGTCGCAGGGTCGAAGATGCTGATGTCACCGGTCGGAAAGAACTTGAAGACGAAGCCGGTCAGGGGGTGCTGAACTTCGATCGATCTCACTGTCCGGGCCTCGAGGAGCGGGGCGGCCAGCACCACTACCAGTACCGTAATCATCAGGAGCGTGGAGGCCCGCCTCACGTCAGATCACCGGGAGGACGAACTTGAGCACGTAGTAGGCCGCGAGGAGGGAGACTACCGCTATCAAAGCCCACACGAGCGGGAGCAAGAAGGCGAAGGGGCCTAGAACCTTCGCCAGGATCCCGTTGAGGTTGGCGTAGACCCACAGCAGCGCGTCGAGCGGCGCTTTCAGGATCGAAAGGAGCCCCCCAACGACCTGGCTGACCGCGTCCCCTATCGCGTCGAACACCGATTCGATCGCCATGAGGATCGGGTCAACGATGAACGGCTTGAGGAAGTTCTCCCAGAGCCAGTCCCAGAACGCCTTGACGCTGCCGCCGAAGAGCTTGAGGACGTCCTCGAGCGTGACCATCAGCACCGCGCGGAGGAGGGCGTCCATGTTCTCACTCCTCCGGGAAGAGGCCGCTGCTCGCGAGTTCCCTGATGTCTTTCTCCTCCTCTACCTCCTCGCCTTCCTCGGGCTCGGTGGGCGGGGCGGGGCGCGACTCGCTCTGCTGCCTCTCCAACACGTACCTCAGCAGGTCGCGGGCGTCGACCGTGACCTCAACCTTCTCAGGTAGCTTCAACTCGAACGATATCGTCCTGACCGGCCCCTCGCCGTTTGACGTCAAACTCGAGGCCCGGCCGGGCTCGACCCTAAGGCGCCTCAGCACGGCGTCGACGACCTGGTCTAGGCTCCAGCCCTTCTCGCCGCGTGGCTCTGGCCCGCTCTCCTCCCCAACCTCTGGAATCCCTTGCGCCCCGCCCCTCTGCCCCCTGTGGGACCGCGCGATCAGGATGCCTATGAACAGCAGCCAGAGCACGCTGAAGGCGAAGAGCGCGTAGCCGGCCTCAGCTAGGCT
>JAPDJY010000074.1:0-17460 GCA_029258835.1 Thermoproteota archaeon
TTCATTTCTTACTCGAGGAAAAGTGTGAACAGGCTGGCGTTAAGGTTGAAATGGGGAAAAACGTTACAGGAGTTAAGATTAAGGATGGCTACTTAAGAGAGGTAGAAGTGGATAAAGAGAAAATCACACCTTCGGTTGGCGTCGTGGCCACAGGATGGATGCTGAAGAGCATTTTAAGAATTAAAGGACTACCCCTTCAGGTAAACGAGAGCCTAAATGTCGAAAAGAATGGTGAAAGAGTGGAGAATCTTTTCCTAGCATTGTCATCAGTCTCCTATGAGAACATGATAGGTCTTGGAGCAGCTATTACTTCAGGTTACCTAGCTGGAATAAACGCTTTAAAGTATTTGAGGGAGGGAAGGGGTTGACGCTTAAATTGCTACTAGAAACAGATAAGTGCATTCATTGTGGTTCCTGCACGTCCGTGTGCCCCTTACTTAATGCTGGGTTAAAGGGAGACCCACAGAAAAATGGGCCAGACGCGTTGAAAGACACAGAAAGAGTCAAGTATCTTACCAATTTACCCTTCAATTGTACTCTTTGCCTTGCATGCCAGGAAGTTTGCCCGGTTAATGTACCTATACCTAGAGTTGTAGAACACCTCAGAGGTAAAGTTAAAGCACCCGAATCCATAGAGCAAATGATAGAAAACATTAAGCGAAGCGAAAACATTTTCGGTTTAAAAAGCGAGGAAAGGTGGATGTGGACGTTTGAACTAGATGTAACACTAGAGGAGAGAATAGATGTTAAAGCGGACATCGGATATTTCACCGGATGTAACTCGGCTTTTTCACCGTTACTTTCCAAGATCCTTACGTCACACATATCTCTCCTTGAGAGAGCAAACGTTAACTATACGCTGCTCTCTGAAGAGGCATGTTGTGGATTTCCCTTAGTAATAGCAGGTAGAAGAGAACTCGTAGCGCCTCTAGCAGAGAAAAACATAGAGAACTTTAAAAAGAAAGGTGTAAAGAAGGTGATTACGTCATGTCCTGCATGCCTACGATCTTGGCGAGAAATCTATCCGAAAATTAAAGAGGTGCCATTTGAAGTCCAACATACAACACAGTTTCTCTGGCAACTTGTAAAAGAAGGAAAACTTAAGGTGGCAAAGACGAAGGAAGCGTTTGTGTATCAAGATCCATGCGAGTTAGCAAGAGGATGCCATATAGTCGAAGAGCCTCGAAAGCTGATAAAAGAAACAGGAGCTAAGCTTCTAGAATTTCAAGATAAGAAGCTAGAAGCAACTTGTTGCGGTGGGGGAGGATTACTGAGAGCAACTAACGTACAGGCCGCATCTAGAATAGCCTTACTAAAGCTTCAGGAAGCAAAGCGATTAGGAGCTAAAGCAATAATAACAGCCTGCCCAGCATGCATGCAAAACTTCGTGAAGGCAGGAGGAAGAATGCAAGTGCTGGACGTTAGCGAGATCCTCTAATGCTGCTCCCTTCTCCTCCTTCTCCTAATTCTCGACGTTACTCTCTCAAGAACCCTTAAACCCACTGCAAGCCTTGCACTTCTTGAAATGAGACCGGCAATAAGTATGGTATCGAAGACTTCCTCTATAGAGGCGCCCTCACGTAGCGCAGCTTCTATGTGAAAATCAGTGCAGTGTTCGCAACCTAAAGCCACAGCAGCAGATATAGCGACGAGTTCCGCCACTTTAGGACTTAGGACGGTAGGCTTCCTCAGCGTAAGAAGAGTGCTTAAAGCATCTAACACTAAAAGCTCAGGTTTATGTTTAGCAATTGAATCGGCGATGAAAGGCACCCTACCATAACTTTCACGCATTTCATCAATAATATCCTTTACACTTTCATCTAAGCTTTCAAAAATCTGTTTAACAAGCCTCCTCAAAGCCAAAGCGATCACCCATAAATTTAAAAGAAGAGAAAAATTTATCCTTTTGCTTAAATAAGAACTAGGAAAAGGAAAAATTAAAAAAGAAACGAACTTAACTTTCTAACAGGCAAGGATGACGGATGGTGCGGGGATGCCCGAGTCTGGCCAAAGGGGCTGGGCTTAGGTCCCGAGAAGGGTGAGACACCCAGTGGCGTAGACGTTCAAGCGGCGTAAGCCTGCGCGCGTTCAAAAGGGTGTCCTAGATAGGTACCCTGAAAGTCGCGCTCCCCGCACCACACCTTCTTGCTTTTTATCCGCATTAACATTGACTCAACTGTTAAACGTTTCAGTGTATAAGGGATTGTTTTTACATTTGGGTTGGAGGTGAGGATTTGGAAAGAGGCATTCGGAGGATAGAGGAAAAGTTAGATAGGGCAAGAATTAAAGAGAAAAGGTCGGAGGATTTTAAAACCGTTGAAGGCGTATTAGACTCTAGTACGCTAATGGTATTATATGAGTTGGCTAACCGCGGATATTTTGATAAGCTTTTAGGCGTCGTCTCAACGGGGAAGGAGGCGAACGTCTACTGGGCTACTGATGGTGACAGGGATTTAGCCGTAAAAATTTATCGTACTTCAACGCTTGATTTTAAGAAAATTTGGATGTACATTGTAGGCGACCCGCGATTTGCCAAGATTAAAAGAAGCACTAGGGGTATGATGTATATTTGGGCTGAAAAAGAGTATAAGAATCTAAAACTTGCAAATGAAGTAGGGGTAAGAGTACCCAAGCCACTAGTTCAACGTAAAAATGTCCTAATAATGGAGTTTATAGGGGAAGACGGCGTTCCGGCCCCTAGACTAAAAGACATTAAACTAACTAGCAGAGAGTATGAAGAAGCACTTAAAAAAATAGTCGAGTATATCACAATCCTTTATAGAAACGCGGAATTAGTCCATTCAGATCTAAGTGAGTATAATGTTTTATGGTGGAATGAACCTGTGCTGATAGATCTCTCCCAAGCAGTTCTTATAAGCCACCCATTATCCCAAGAGTTCCTTGTAAGAGATCTTAAAAACATTTTAAAATACTTTTCAAACGAGGGAGTAAGGACGCCGACACTTGAAGAAGTATACCACCGAGTAACGGGGGAGAAGCCGCCATGGAAGCCAGGGAATACATAAAGGTGCCAAAAGAACGAATAGGAGTAATAGTCGGGAAAAAAGGAGAAGTTAAAAGAAGAGTAGAGCAAGAAACAAAAACTAAAATAACAATTGACAGTAAGGATGGAGTGGTCTCAATAGAAGCAACCGATGAAACAGATGATCCGCTCGCAGTCTGGAGGGCAAGAGATATAATAATAGCCATGGCAAGAGGATTCAGCCCTGAAAGAGCAATGCGCCTCTTAGATGAAGAGCAAATGCTAGAAGTCATAGATTTAACTAGGATCATAGGAAGATCACGGAACACACTCATAAGAGTTAAAGGAAGGATAATAGGAGAAGAAGGGAAAGCTAGAAGAATAATAGAGGAAACATGTGGTGCCGTAATATCAGTATATGGCCACACGGTAAGTATAATAGGAGACATAGACCAACTTCAATGCGCGAAAAAAGCGATAATGATGCTCATCCACGGAGCACGCCACTCAACAGTATATAAAACCATCCAAAAAATAGCACGTTCAATTAAAATGAGAAAAATAATTCCACGTCCATTCTGAAAAATAGATAAACATTAAGGACTATAAGGATGGTCAAAAATAGAGTGGTGCGAGGGGTGGGATTTGAACCCACGCAGGCTTACGCCGTTTAAACGTCTACGCCACAGGAGCCTCAGTCCTGCCCCTTTGACTTAGCCTCATCCACTGGATCTGGCTCGGGCACCCTCGCTAATCCATCTAGGGTTAAAGGTAGTTCGAATTCTGAATAATGAAATGTAGGTTTTTATAGTTTTCTCTTTTTAGGAAGGCATCGTGAAGGTTCAAATTGAAAGGATAATTTTTCTTAGTAAGATGGTTATGCTTTTCCTTGGGGAGAAAGGATTATTCTAGCGTCTACTGCTTTTGCTCCTTCGGGATATGCAAAGATCGGGTTGAGGTCCAATTGGTCTATCTCGGGATGGTCCATGGATAGGTCTGATACCTTTAAGAGTATGTCTATTAGTGCATCTAAGTCTACTGGGGGTTGACCTCTTATGCCCTCTAGGATCGGGTAGCCTTTGATTTCTTTTATCATTTCTTCTGCATCATACCTTGTTATAGGGGCCACTCTGAAGGAGACGTCTTTTAGCACTTCTACGAATATTCCTCCTAAACCGAACATTAGTGCTGGGCCGAACTGGGGGTCTTTTGCCATACCTACGATTACTTCTCTGCCTTCTGGAGCATATTCTTGAACTAGGATGCCTATGATTTTTGCGTTGCTTTTATACTTTTTGACGTTTTCTTCTATTTCTTTGAAGGCTGTTTTTACTTCTGTGCTGTTTTTAAGGTTTACTTTTACGCCGCCTGCGTCGCTTTTGTGTATTATGTCGGGAGAAACTATTTTGAGGACAACGGGGTACCCTATCTCCTCGGCATGTTTAACTGCTTCGTCAGGGGTTTTCGCTATTTTGAAGGTAGTCGTCGGGATTCCGTAGGACTGAATTATCTCTTTTGCTTCGGGTTCTAAGAGGTATGTTCTCCCTTCACTCAGTGCTTTTTGAATTATTTTTGAGGTTACGTCATTGGACATTTTACCCAACCTCACGCCTTTAGTTCTGACTAATGAAAAACCAAACTTAATAGAAAAACGTTTTGTTGAGGGAGTCTTCATCCAGGAATTATATTAAAACTTTTCAATGGAAAGAGGGTAGATGCTGGGAGGTAATGGTTAGAGGGGTGAGAGGCGAAGTGTGATCTTAGTTTAGGTTATGTTTTGAACATTTTCGGGTGGGGGAAGTGGAATGAACTAGGTGAGGGGTTCGCCGCCACAATATATTCTCTCTAGGGATGCTTGAAGGATGTCTAAGCCTTTGATCCTAGTTGAAGACGTGGGGATTGGGACGTCAAACATGTGGATTTTCGTTAATGCATCGTATATGTTTAGGGTCATTTCCCTTTTTATTCCCTTAACTTCCTTCTCTACGTCTTCTAAAAGCGTGTGCGGTTCTGCGATCCAGTTAATGATCTTTTGGCGCTCTTGATCTGTTAAGGTGTCAGCTTTTGAGAGAACGTTAATTTGAGGAAGGATGAAGCGGTATTGGACGGAAGCTCCTAAAAGAAGAACGCTTATGAATCCCGAGGGAGAACGCACAAGAAATGGATCCATTAAAAAGCAGACTGCGCTCTGCGCCCCTCCCAGCGCAGATGTTATTATTGGACCTGACTCCCTGAAGGCGAACAGCTCTAGCTGGCCGGGGGTGTCTATTAGCACGTGGGTCGCAGCCAAATCCTCCAGCTCTCTCTTTAGGTCTTCTACAAAGTTTATGGTCATGTCTATGCATGCAATTAGGCCTCCGTTTGGACCTAGATTGAAGGTGTCCATTACATCTTCTAGGACTATGTATTCTCTTATATCGACATCGGGTGTATATGGAATATATCTTGCTCCAGGATCCAAGTTGACTGTGACCACGTCTACATCATGGTCTCCAAGCCATTCTGCAAAAACACCGGCTAATGTCGATTTTCCGCTTCCTGCCGTTCCTACGAAAAAAGTGGCGTAATAGGAAATTTTCCATTCCCCCCTTCAAGTCCATAGAAAAGCTAAAAAGAAACGACGTTGAAAAAGTTTATGGAGGTTTGCTTCCCTTGGACGAATACTGTGCTGTGGTAAACTGTAAGAAGAAGCTTAAGGAAGGGGAGTACATAGAAATTGATGGAACAAAGTATTGTAAATCATGCGCGGCCCTTATTGCCAAAGAGATTGTTTTAGGATTGATGAAACCAAGGGAATAGTTAATTAATGGAATGATCAATGATGTTAATTTTTACATCTCCTAAAAATAGAAAGCGGCTTTTCCCATTTCATAACGTTAAAAAACGTTTACCATGGTTCCTTCTTAAGGTTCAATGCATAGCCAGTAATGTTGGCTGTTAGATGCACAGCAGGAGTTAACAATAGGGCTGTTACCAAGATTTCTATTGGTGGTACGTAGAAAATCGATGAAAGTAGAATGGCGCCTATCACGAAGTCAAGCTGGTCTAACCCAGGAGCCGGCTTACCTCTTTCCATTTTCAAACGTCGCTTAATGAAGGAGCCTGCAAGGTCGCCTACTAACGCGCCCATTGAAAGAAGGAACCCCTTTACGGGGGAGGGAATTATAACTTCTTTAATTGTTAAGGGGTAGCCTAGGAGCGCAAAATAGAAAGGAGAAAGCAGTAGGGAATTAAGTATTATAAGGGATATGAGCGATTGGAAGCCAAGCACGTGAAGCATTAAAATAAACTGTAAGGTTACTGGTGAAAAACGCAGCATAAATATACCTATGGTGTTTCCTGAAATGGTTTGGGCAAAACCGACGAGTGTCCCCGCAAGGATTCCCCCTAAGAAGCCACGTAATGTTTTTCCTGCTCCAAAAATTCGCCTTCCATCGATAAAGTTTTTCCCTAGGTCTAGGGGGATATTTAAGCGGCTGCCCCTCCCAAAAACCACAGCTAAGCCATTTGCGGCATAGGCAGGAAGGATGTACCAGAACATTAAGAGAATGAGAGTTAAGGCGTTCATCTATTTAACCTCCCTTCAAAACCAAAACAGGGACTTATTTAAATTAGTTTTCGCTCTTTAATTGTTAATTCTGCCGATGAGTTCACATTACCTTTTCCTTTAACAAGTGTAACCCTGATTTTTCCAGGCATTAAACGTTCTAGCTTTAATTCGATTGCCGACCAATAAGAGACGACGTTTCCTCCGACAGGACGCACACATGCCAGTTCAGGGTCTACGGCAACATGGTTTGTTAGGAGGATAGAGGAGGGTGTCTCTTGGGCTAAGTCCAGTAACTCTGCAAGTTGCAGGTTCAGTTTACGGTTCACGGCAATGTTCTGTTCTTTTTCCCCAAGTTCTAGGCGGTACATCGATGCAATACTGTCCACGATTACTAGTGATGATGGCGGGAGAAGAGCGTATAAGCGTTCTATGAGTTTCTCCTGCTCTGCAAAGGAGTTAGGTTTAGCCAGCATAATGCGGTCTAAAACGTTCTTCGGTGCAAAATTGAGGAGCATCCTAGGATGAAGGCTGTGGTCTGCGTCGATATAAAAGACCTTTCTTCCGTGTGATGCCGCTGAAAGAGCGCAATGAAGGCTAAAGAGGGTCTTACCACTCCCCCTAGGGCCAAACACGTGTGTTATTAAGCCAAAGGGAAGACCACCAGAGAGGAGGTCGTCTATCTTGCGGATTCCAGTAGAGATTTTTAAGCTTTGATTTGCATCCACGGCTTTACACCTCTGAATTATCAGTAGCCTTTGCAACTTCAAAGGAAAAGTATTTTTTGAAGAGTTTTCATAGCGTCTTCCCTATAGAAGAGGGACCTAAATGTCTAATATAGGAGGCGAGAAAAATATATTTTCAGTTCTGAAGTGGTGGGAAGTAGCCGCTTAAAAGGGGAAAAGAGGGGGTTCATTGGAAACTATTAAGATGGAAGATGGGCAATGTATCCTGGTCAAGGGTCCGGCTAACGTTGAAGTTCAGGAGGGAGAACTTTCCGTTCTCGGTAAAAAGTTGAGGGCAAAGGAGCATCTTGTCATTCCTAAGGGGAAAGCCGTTCCCATGAGGGCAAGCGTTAAATCAGTATTAAGAGTGTTAGCAGGAGGCATTGAGCAGATAAAAAACGATGTACCCCAGCAGTGGTGGGATGCTATTGACGCATTAGAGAGAAGTGAAAAGCCAGTAGTAGCCCCTATCGTAGGCGGTACTGATACAGGAAAAACAACGATGACCACTTTTCTAGGGAACACGTTGCTTAAGAAGAAGGTGAAGGTCGCTGTTGTTGATGCAGATGTCGGGCAGAGCGACATTGGCCCACCATGCAGTATAGCCATGGGAGTTCTTAACCGTCCAGTTACAAGTATTTCAGAGTTGGAAGTGGAAGACGCGTACTTTGTTGGAGCCACCACACCGTCAGCGTACCCGCATAGAGTTGTAGCAGGAGTAAAACTCATGGTTGAACGTGCTTTATCGTTAGGGAGCGAGATGGTTTTGGTTGATACGCCAGGGTGGGTTTTAGGTCGACGCGCGAGAGAACTTAATATAACGCTCATCTACGCCCTACAACCGTCGATTGTAATCGCGCTTCAAGAAGGGGAGGAAGCTGAAGGAATACTTAGAACGTTTACTCACTCGAAAATACGTGTGTTAAGATTACCAGCCATAGAGGCATATAAGAGAGATAGGGAGACCAGAAAGTTTCTGCGTGAAAGAGCGTATCGGCAACATCTTTCTGGAGGAAAATTGGTAACTTTGGATGCAAACAAGGTTTCGCTTGCGTACACCACACTTTTCAGCGGAGAACCATTAACACCTGAAGCGATAAAAAATATTTCAAAAACGCTTAACCTAGATTTTACATACATAGAAGTAGCCGCCGACGTGGTAAACGTAATTCTTCCTGAAGGAGAGAAAGCATGTAGAGAGTACATAGAGGTTTTAAAGGGAGCCTTCAGCAGAAGAGAAATATATTTAATGCATGAAAAAGCCTTTGAGAACCTTCTAGTATCATTTTTAGACGAAAAAAATAGGTATTTAGGTATAGGAGTATTAAAGAAAATAGATTATAACTCACGTAAAATTACTGTTTATACTCCCGTTTCACCAAGCCAGATATCAGCGGTGCTATTTGGCTCCGTTAAAGTGGTAGAAAATGGAGAGGAAATAGGAACGGTACATTACAGGCAAAAACGGCAGATAGCCTAAACCTTTAAGCTTAAAGGTTAAAAGGAAAGATGAAAGGTTATTTAGTGTCGGTTACTTTAATCCAATCCAAAGAGGGGACTGGGGAAATTCGCCTTTCTCTAACAGATCAAACACATGCTTTAGTGCGGCAGATTCTTCTTCGGGTGTTACGTCTCTACCTCCAAGCCCAGCAATGCATTCTAACACTAACGGTTCACTTTGGTGGCGGTAAAGAGATGCTTTAAGTTCGGCTGAGACCGCACCCCCTTTACCTGGACTTAAATTCCTGTCAATAACAGCGATTCCTTTAACTTTTCTTGCAATGCGTCTAAGCTCCTCGCTTGGGAACGGTCTAAAGGCTCTGAGCTTAACCGCGCCAGCTCTGTACCCTTCTTCCCTTAACACGTCAACGGCCACCTTGGCTTGATCAGCCAAGGCCCCCATGGAAACTAAAACCGCTTCGGCGTCATCACACCTGTACTCTTCTATGAGGTGGCCGTGATTACGCCCAAAGCGCTTTTCGAATTCTCTCGAAACTTCTACGATTTTCTTCTTAGCAGATTCCATAGCTTTATGCATTAAAAAGCGGAACTCATAAAACCAGTCTTCTGGCAGTTGAATGTTTCCATGAGTTATCGGTGCGTCCACATCTATTAGTATATGCTTCCAGGTTGTATGCGGAATGAAAGCGTCCACTTCTTCCTGGCTTGGAAGAGAGACGGGTTGAACAGTATGACTGAGGGTGAAGCCCTCTAAGCACACCATGACTGGGAGGAGGACGTCAGGGTCTTCGGCGATTTTGTAAGCTTGAAGTATCGTGTCAAAGGCATCCTGATGATTGCTGGTATAGAGCTGGATCCAGCCCGTGTCTCTCTGTGATATTGCATCGCTATGGTCGGACCAGATGTTCCATGGAGGACCTATCGCCCGGTTTACGACGGCCATAACTATAGGAAGCCTCGTAGCAGCAGCCCAGTGAACCATTTCATGCATGTATGCTAAACCATGGCTACATGTTGCCGTGAACGTCCTTACCCCCGTTAAACTGGCTCCTATGCATGCAGCCATAGCCGAATGCTCGGATTCGACTGGGACGAAAACAGCGTCGAGCTCACCGTTACTTATGAAGTCAGATAGCTTCTCCACGATCCCGGTTTGCGGGGTTATTGGGTAGCATGAGACGAAATGGACTTTCGCCATTTTAACTGCATGTGCGATCGCGTGATTTCCGGTTACAATTATGGTTTCCATTAAGTTGCCTCCCACCTTTCTTCAACGATCATTCTTATGGCTTCTTTAGGGCACTCGGTAGAGCAGATGCCGCAACCCTTGCAGTAGTCATAGTCTATCTGCGGGTACCCTTCACTATTTACTGTTATGGCCGCCTCGGGGCAATACATCCAACAGAAAAGGCACTTGACACATTTCTCTTCATCTATTACGGGTCTATGAGTGCGCCAACTGCCTGTTTTCCCTATGCTACCTTTACTAGGTGTTGAGACTGGGACTGGAGGCAAGTCAGTCCAATGATGTATCTCTGGTATACGTACTGGACGTGAGGGAGGAATAGGGCTGACATACTGGTCGGGTTTCAAGGGTAACTTATTAGTTGAGGTGAAAGCCTTCTCCACTGCTTCAAAGTTTTTCTGGAAAAGTGTTCCTGTGAAGGATTCTTTAAAGGCTTCTTTAAGACTCCTTATGCTTATCATGCCGGTTGCCTTCGCAAAGGCGCCGAGCATGGGTACACCCAGAATTTCCAGCCCGGCAACTTCTAGGTTTAAATCCATACAAATCATGGTTGCATTCACCGCGTATACTGAGCATCCTTCCGGGACTTGGATGAACCTTAGAAGGTTAGGGTTATTGATATTTAATAAGAGTAAACCGCCACTCTTTAGCCCTCGAATAACTGCCTCATTATTTTCCAGTATTATGGATGGGTCAGCGACTATAACTACGTCGGGCTGGTAGACTTGAGAATGAAGAAGGATGGGTTCATTAGAGATGCGGTTGTAAGCTTCTATCTGGGCGCCACGTCTCTCCGCACCTATCCATGGGATAGATTGTACGCCTTTAAACCCTTCATGGAATGCTGCTACTGCTAGGAGTTTTGCTGCGGTTACGATGCCTTGACCGCCACGGCCATGCCATCTAACCTCGAAGACCTTACCCATTTGGACACCCTCTTAAAAGAAGATTTTCTTACCTTCTAACTCGGCGATTTTCTCCCATCTTTCATCAATAAAACTCTGGAGAAGCTTTACTTCCTCATTAGATATTGTTCTAAAACGCCCCTGCGCCTCAAGATACTTCTTGACAGGAACTCTTTTTTCAGGGTTTTCAAGAAGCCTCTTAGTTGGAGAGCTCAAATGGAATACGCCGTTCTCTATTTCGTATAGAAGCCACATGCCTGACTGCACGGCGAGACGGCCAATTTCAACTGTTAAACCGGTGTCAAACCTCCACCCTGGAGGGCAGGGTGCCAAGATATGAATATAGCGCATACCCTTAATTGTCTTTGCTTTCTTCGTTTTTTCATACAGGTCGAGTGGAAAAGAAGAGCAAGCTGTTGCGGCATAGGGAATCCTATGCATAGCCATTACTAGGGTCATGTCCTTTTTGTTTTCTCTCTTACCTCTTGGAGTTGTCGTAGTCCAAGCTCCTAAAGGAGTGCTACCTGAGCGCTGAGTGCCAGTATTCATGTAAGCTTCGTTATCGTAGCAGAAGTAAATATAATTAGTGTTCCTCTCAGCACTTCCTGAAAGGCTTGAAACGCCTATGTCTACTGTTCCCCCATCCCCAGCCCAACACATAACAGTAATATCGGTTTCACCTTTAGCCTCTAAGCCACCCACAATACCTGACGCCGCAGAAGGAGCTGCCGCAAAAGCCATTTGAATGTACGGCACACTCACTGCTGTGCGGGGGTAGAGACCAACGTAGACGCAACCACATGACGCCGGATTAACTATGACGGTTCTCTTACCTAACGCCTTTAACACCCATCGAAGAGCTAACGTTGAGCCACAACCCTGACAAGCAGAGTTTCCAGGTAAAACATACTCTTCCGGAGATTCACGAAAAGCCCTTTTAGCTGACACCACTCACCGCCTCAAGAACGCTAATACTAAGAAAGGGATGGTTTTTAGTAATGAAAAGCATAAGTTCCTTAAAAAGCTAGTGTTTCTTTAAGGCAGCGTGAAAGCGTCCACGTCCAACGTGAGCTCTTTTTAGAGAAAAATACGTTTGGTTACTTTAAGTTTGTTCTTTTTTCAGTTTTCGCCCTACTTGCCTGCTCATAGATAAACTTTTTAGTCTCTCTTTAACATAGAATGTTTAAGATGTTTTCAAGATGTTTTTAAGGGGAGCGCTTCATTTTTAACGTTGTTTTGTTGATTGAGGTGGAGGCGGATGAGCGGTAGTATTACGTCCAGTAGTTTTTTTAGAGAGTTAACAGCCTTAGTTGGTAAGACTATCAAGGTGAATCTTGAGGGAGGAAAGGCGTATATTGGGAAGCTACGCGGGTATGAAGCGAACAGCTTAAGCTTATGTCTTACAGATGCAAAAGATGAAGAGGGAAACACTTACAACAAAGTCTTCATTAAAGGAGAGAGGATAATTGAATTCTTCCAGACAGAGGAAAGCTTCCTAGGAGAGCTCTATGAAAGAATACGTAAGGTTTTCCCTCCAGGAGACGTTGAGTTCCTTGAGGATAATAACTTGATACTTGTAGTTAAGAAAGTGAAGGTAACAGAGAAGGGTGTGGAAGGAGAGGGGCCTATCGCGAGGAGAGTTAAAGAAATATTCGACGAGTTCATGTCTGAGAGAAAAGCGGCGATAACTTAGCGTTTTCATCCATCGTCTACCGAGTGTACTCTGAAAAGAGCCACAGCCTCCCATTTTTTTCTAGGGCAGAGCTTTTCTTCGGCCTTTTTCATCCTAGAACGAATGCACCGTCTGCAAACTTCATGACGCGGGTCGAGTGGCCCAGCTTTAAGCTGTGTGGCCCTTCACAGGAAGCACAATGAAGGAGAAGAACGTTGAAACCTCCTATTTCCGCCTGAAGAAATTCTTCTTCATCATATTCTGGCTTAAAATCAGGCCAGACTTCGTAGAGGTCTGGTGCTTCAAGGACTTCTTTCAACCGCTTAAATAGTCTTTCGAAGCTAGTCACTTTTACGCCCCCTCTAGCCTTTTTAGGTCAGGAAACCCTTAACTAATGCTACCTTTAAAATAGATTAGTCTTCTCAAGGGAATATTCTCGCAAAGTTAAAACGAGGAAGATAGAAGGGTTATAGGGGTTTAAGTTGAAGGAGCTAAAGCTAACGGTTGCGATTCCATCTTCTTTCCTTTCTGATGTTAAAGACTTAAGGTCTAAGACCGTTAAGGTCGGTTTCATAGCGAGAAGCGCAGCAATATTTCGAGTTGACAGAATACTGATTTATAGTGATGAGAGAACGCGAAGTGCTATGGAAGATGTAAACACAATGAAAGACATACTCGCATACATGGAAACGCCACAATATTTAAGGAAGTACCTCTTTAAGAGGAAAGCGAGTTTGAAGTACGCAGGAATTCTTCCTCCCCTTGCTACACCGCATCATCCCTTGAAGAGCAAGCTTAAAGGCCTAAGGGAAGGCGAGGTAAGGGAAGGGGTGGTTGTGGCTAAGAAAGCAAAAGGAGTACTCGTCGATATAGGGGTGGAGAAGCCGATATTACTTAAGGAGAAAGCGAACATAGGGGAGAGACTAACCCTTAGAATTACACGTAAAAATGGGAGAGTGGAGGGGAGACGGATAGGAAAACAGGAGGTAAAAGATTATTGGGGGTATATGGTTGAGGTGTCCGAGCATCCATTAGGGGATACGCTAAGGAAAAATAGAGAGTCCGTTAAGGTCCTTACTTCAAGATATGGAGAGCCATTAAGAGAAAAGTTAAATCAAATTCTTTCAGCATGGCGGAAAAAGAGAGAGATCCTTTTAGTTTTCGGAGGGCCTTACAGGGGAGTTTTAGACATGCTTTCAGAGGAAAGATACCGCCCAGAAGAAGTGTCAGACTTCATAGTAAACACTTTACCAAATCAAGGAACACGAACCGTTAGAACGGAGGAAGCTGTTCATGCCACATTAGCCATACTAAATTTATTTAGAGATCCCTAAAGAAAGGAAAGAAATTTTCCGAAAAGATTTAAATTTTAACCAGTTTAGTCTCTAAGTGAAAGCAGGAGGTGCTTTAACATTGGACCCTTATAAGGTTATAAAGGCGCCTTTAGCAACAGAGGCAACGTTCAGAATGGTTGAAGAAGAAAATAAGTTAGTGTTCCTTGTAGACCGCAGAGTTAACAAGAAAGAAATAAAAAATGCCGTAGAGAAGCTTTACGATGTTAAAGTAGAGAAGGTTAACACGCTCATTACACCTAAGGGAGAAAAGAAGGCATTTGTTAAGCTTAAGCCAGAATATAATGCTGCAGACATAGCGACAAAAATAGGGTTGTTCTAAGGTGTTTTTTTGAGCCTCCATACTCTAGTTAATAAAGTGAAGAGTTTAAAAGAAAATAGGAGAATTAGGCGGAAAGTAAAAGAAAGAATTGAAAAATTTGAGAAGTTGCCTCCGGATATGTGGTTTTCGGAGCTTTGCTTTTGCATTTTAACAGCAAACTCTTCAGCGGAAGTTGGAATTAAAGCTCAGAAAGAGCTAAGGTTAAATGGCTTTTTGAGCATGAGTAAGGAGGACACTGCAAGGGAATTAAGGCGGCTTGGCCACCCTTACCCGGAGAGGAGAGCAGAATACATTGTTGAGGCTAGGGAGCATAAGGACATTTACAAGAAAATTTCTTCTTTTAAAGATGAAAGGGTGGCGCGGGACTGGCTAGTCAGGAATATTAAAGGGATAGGGTATAAGGAGGCAAGCCATTTCCTACGGAACGTCGGATTCAAAAACGTAGCGATAATTGATAGACACATACTTAAAGTAATGGTGAAACATGGACTAATCGAGAAGACACCTAAAACACTAACACGGAAAAAGTATTTAGAGCTGGAAGAGAAGCTTAAGGAAGTGGCTGAAGAAACAGGGTTATCTTTAGCCGAACTAGACCTTTACTTATGGTATATGGAAACGGGGAGAATTCTTAAGTGACCTAGAAAAAGCTGAATAAGAAGACAGCTAGCATTATGATAGTGTAAGAAGACAGCATTGAGATGCTTGTGGAAAGCTTAGCAAGCTTACGGATGCCGGGTGTTAGAAGGAAGGCAACTCCTAGTAGGCACACACACTTAGTAGTTCTCCCGAGGTTCCACGAAGAATAAAGGTAAAGTTGCATCATTATCATTTGGATAAGCAGTGGGCCATGTAAAAGTAAGGGGTGACCGCTGAAGACGGTTAATGCGAGCAACACCATCTGTCCTATTATCACTATTACATATGCATGGCCAACCATGGAAATGAAGCTTTTAAACCGTCCACCACGACCCAGAAGCTTAAACGGCAACCAGTAGAGGAAGCTTACTATGAGAAGCTGCAAAAAAGTAAATGCTAAGTTAAGAAGTAAAACTTCGATGAGTAGGAAAGAGCCGATAAACCTGAAAAGAAGAAGATCAAGAAAGTTTGGAAGAAAAATGTTATTCCAAACAACCGAAAAGTAGAACGTGGCAAGAAGCCCGCTTAGAAGCACTGCGAGAAAGGGGCCTAAAACATCAGGTGCGATGGCGATGTTGCCAAACACGACATTCGGCTTTATAGGGCCAACAAAAAACCTATAATAGAAAGGTAAGGGAGTGGCTGGTTCCTCCAATGGTTTCTTTAAGAGAGGCAACAAACGCTCGACGATTTCCTCACCAACCTTGGCCCCACAGCTAGGACATTTAACCTCATCAACTGGAACCTCCGCTCCACAGCTAGGACAACGCATATGTAAGCCTCCTAAAAAGTGTGATAGGAAATACCTATTCAAGCTAAAATATTTTTTCTCGAAAAAACAACCCTTAAACTACCTCTATAAGCTCGTTTTCGATAAAGCCCTCATAATTAATCTTCAAAGAGAAAACATATAAGGGAGTCCAAGGTTTAGCGCCATGAACAAGCGTATAGTTAAAACGCTGAGAAAAAACGAGAATCCTATCCGCCAAGCTACAGATAGCATTGGGTATGGTGGAGCCGGCAATCACTAAAACAAACTTTTTCTCTCTAGCATGACGAGCAAAGTTATAGACAAGCCTAGTCGCATTCTCAACGCCGAAAAACACGTTTAAATAGTCAAGATCAAGAAGAACCAGTGAAGGAGAATGTTGCTCCCATGGGAAAACCCCGCCTTCAATAAAACACTCCTTAAAGCAATCCTTCAGCGAAACACGAAGGTAAACACCCTTCTTAACGCATTCTTCGACGAAACTTAGAGCGCAAGGGGGGAGTTGAGGGCTAACTGGCTCCAACCCGACCGAAACAACCTTACCACCATCAACTACGAAAGAGTTAACGATACTTAAAAGGAATATGTAGCGCAGCAGAGAGGGAACCATGGGTTTAAAAATGAGGACGTAAAGGCAACCCTCAGGGAGGCCGCCGAAGAATCGGTCAAAGCTATCAGAACCAAAGCTAAAAGTGACTTCGCCGAGGAAACCAGTCTGTCTCCCCCCGACCATGGGGAAACCCTTTAGCTTATCACGAAAGCCGTAGGGTAAATTCTCAAATTCAGACAAAGACGGCTCGATGAAAGTGAAGCGGCCACCTAGGAGGGTAAATACGCCATAGAGGCATGAAATCTTTACACCCCTGAGCTTCCTGAAAAGAAACTCCCTGATGAGGCGCCCACCCAAACTTTTCCTTTTAAGAGACACTACACCATCAACAACCCGATCAAAAACATTCCGTATTCCAGTAGCTACTATACTACGCACATTAACCCGTCGAATAAAATCCACATATAACTCCATAGTAGAAATAGGATCTAAACCTATAGCGTTGCAAACACCCTCAAAGTCGTCTAAAAAAATAAACGATGAACCACCTACCTCCTCAACTTTCTCATAAACATACCTTAGAAGATTAGGCAAATTAGACCTTACAGCCACTTCATAGGCATCACTCTCCTGGGGAAAGGGAAAATCAGAGGCATCAATCACTACACGCACGTAACGATCCAGCCACCTACAACGTTCAAAAAGAGCATCCTCATTAACACCACATGAAACATAAATCCCGCATCCAACATCCCCAACCTCCCTCAAAACCTCAAAGCCAAAAAGAGTTTTACCAACCCCAGACTCGCCACAAACCAGCAAAACATTATTTCCCTCTAACTCGAAAAAATCCCTAAGAACCCTAAACAATACAGATCACCCGTTAAAAGTAATTATAAAACCTAAAAATAAAAGTTATATCTCCATAGGAATCGCCAGCACAGCACCCACCCACTGCAGAAAATACTTACACCAGAAAATGAAAGACATATACACCGTGACGGGGCAACAGAAAATTTAATAAACTTTCTAGCTAACGATTTCATGAACATGCCCCGGTGGTGTAGTCTCACGTTTTTAACGTGCTATAACGGCCTAGCATCGCGGATTGCTTAGAAGGGGAGTGCTGCAGGAGGAGGCTGGTGGTGGGAAGGTAAGATGTCTTGTCTGCATGAGGAAGTGCGTCATACCGGATGGTGGACTCGGGTTCTGCGGAACCAGAAGGAACGTTAAAGGGGAAATCCACACCCTAACCTACGGGGACATATCATCCATAAGCGTTAACCCAA
>JAPDJY010000044.1:0-17289 GCA_029258835.1 Thermoproteota archaeon
GGGCAATCATGGACTGGCTTCCAAACCCGCGAGCCATGAAATGAAATCCCTCCAAGAAGCCATCAACCCCATATCAGCGACAAAATAACAAAATAATATTTCCTTTTCTCTGGGTTAGGATGGTTGTCCGATAGAAGCAAGCCTTCGAAACCTTTAAATCAAGCTAAGGAGGAGCAGTGGAGGGGGAAAGATGCTGGACGTGTTTCCTGCACAGTTCTTCATGGCCAGCCTGCTCATGGTTGTATGGATAATAGTTGTTGGCGCTTTGATCGTTGTTGATGTGATAATAGCAGTGTGGGTTTACAGGGACGCAAGGGATAGAGGAATGGAGGCTGAACTCTGGCTGATAATGGTCCTCCTCACCGGGCTAATAGGACTCATAATATACTTAATAGTCCGAGAGTAGCCGCCGAAGCCAGCTAGCCGTGTTAAATATTCGGTGACCCCTTGAACGCCCGGTGTCCCGCCGTCCCTAGACAGCTAACAGGTTCCCCGTCTTGACGCTTAAATAGGCGTGTTTGATGGGAAGGAGTTAAATAGTTGCCGAAAATGTTATGTTCGGGTGATTTCCGTGTGCGACACCCTTGTGGCTTTGGGTAATTCCACCGAGGATGGCTCCGTGGTCTTAGGGAAGAACAGTGACAGGGATCCTAACGAGGCCCAGGTTCTCAGGTACCTCCCTAGGATGGAGCACTCTGAGGGTGAAACCGTTAAGTGCACTTACATTGAGATCCCTCAAGTCCCTAAAACCTACGAGGTAGTCCTCTCCTGCCCGTACTGGATCTGGGGGGCTGAAATGGGAGTTAACGAGTTTGGCGTCGCCATAGGAAACGAAGCTGTCTGGTCTAAGGAGCCCTACAGGGAGACGGGGCTCCTCGGAATGGATCTCCTCAGGCTTGCGCTTGAAAGGGCTGAAACGGCACGTAAAGCATTAGAGGTTATAGTCGAGCTGATTGAGAAGTATGGTCAGGATGGCTCCGCAAACCCGAACTTCCAGCTTATGTACCACAACTCGTTCATAATCGCCGACCCACGTGAGGCGTGGGTTCTCGAGACCGCCGACAAGTACTGGGTGGCTGAGAAGGTTAGGGACGTGCGTTCCATCTCGAACTGTTACACGATAGGTGAAAGGTGGGATCTCGCCTCCCCCGGGCTCGTGGAGCACGCGGTCGAGAAGGGATGGTGCGAGTCCCGAAAGGATTTCAACTTCGCAAGGTGCTACGGGGACCGTGAAATGGAGTCCATAGCGATGGCCGCCGGCAGGCTTGCAAGGTCGATGAATCTGCTCAGGGAGAACAAGGGTAGGATAAACGTCGAGTTAATGATGGACTTTCTGAGGGATCACGGGGGAGGAGGCTGGGACCCCTGGACGCAGGAGGAAGCGACGATCTGCATGCATGCGGGCCCCGGCGTTGTGAGCAACACCGCTGGAAGCTACGTCGGCCACTTGACAGACGAGGAACACTTACACTGGTTTGCCCCATCGTCCTCCCCATGCATAAGCCTCTACATACCGGTATACATGGGAGGGGTTGGAGTCCCCGAGGAGCTGAGCAGGGGTGAGGGAAAGTATAGCGGGGATTCCCCATGGTGGGTTCACGAGAAGCTCGCCAGAATGATCCACATGAAGGGGTATAGTCGCCTAGCTGGAGAGGTGAGAGCCGAGATCGAGTCCCTCCAGAAAAGGTTCCTAGACGAAGCCTACGGGGCGAGAAGGGAGTGTCTTGGGGCTTCAGGAGGAGGGAGAAGGAGAAAGCTGAGGGAGGTAACTGACAGATGCTTTAGGGCGGCTTACGAGAAGTACCGGGAGTGGGCTGGCAATGTTGCCAAGGTAGAAGCTAAGGAGAGGCCGCCGGAGAAGTACTACGAGTACTGGTACCTTCAGAACTACGCAGCCGGCATTAACGTTTAACCTTCCTGAGGTATTTAAGGTAGAGGACGACTGTGAATCCTCCAAGGGAGAGGGTGGTTACCAGCGTTATGGTTGCGGCGGCTAGGGGGGTCAGGTAGCCAATCCTCCTTAACGCTACGGATGCTAGCGAGCCGAGGAGGGCGGAGAGGAGGACTATTATCAGGGCTCCGTAAACGTCGTACCTCGAAATAAGCCTGAAGAACCATTCAATCATTTTTTACTTCGCCTCCTTTCGGCGGCCCATTTAAGGGTGAAGGCGGCGGTGAGACATGAGGAGAGCCAAGCCAGCGTCGAGCAGGTGAAAATGGCTGAAACATCTTGGGGTAGAAGAGGGGTGAGAGGGGTGAGGGGCTGTGCGAGAAGGTAGACGTGAGGTAACGCTGAAAGGACGGTTAGGGTGATCGTGGCCAGCAGGGCTGGCGTGGCTGCGAACCGAAGGATTACGTCTAGGAGCCTCTTAACGCGTGCTGTGGCTTCCACGTTGAGCTGCTTGAGTGGGCGGCTCACGCCCATAACCCATCCGACTGCCACCACCTCGGCTAGCGCCACAAGGCAAATGTTGACTCCTGCAAACCACCAGTAAAGGAACACCAGCTGGGTCCAAGGAGAAAAAAGGGTGAAGACTAGGCTTAGAGTTGCCGCAGGAGCAGCGGATAGCGTGATGGCGCCGCTCCTGCCAACCCCAAGCTCCTCCTTGATGGTGGAGGAGGCGGAGTCGAGGGCTCCTATAACCCCCATAGCAGACACTATGGTGAACACGCATAGTAAACAGTCGACGGCAACCCGTCCCAAGAGGCCGTGACGGGTGGACAGGGTGGCTGAGGATGCAAGCCACCAGGAGAAAACCCCTAACGGGCTTACTGGTGGGAGTGCGAAGCGTTCAGCGTCCACTAGGCCTGAAGCACCTCCACCGCTAAAGAACGCCATCGAGGAGAGGAAGACGAGGCCTATGACCGCTAGGGGGTAAAGGGTTACTTGGAAGCCGACGTCTTCCTCTCCTCTGGCATGGTGGTGGAGAACTCCCATGCCGGCCCCCACGCCCAGAACAGGGAGAGATAGAAGTAAGGGTAGGAAGCAGCCAGACCAGTATGCCTCAACAACATAGTTTATTCCTGGGTTCACTCCTCCGGGTAAAGCCACGTTTAGGGCTGCTACGAGCATGAGGGAGGCTGCGGCAGCCAGCAGGGCAGCCCTAGTTAAAACCACTCTCTTAGACGGCTTAAGAACGAAGGCTAAGACTGCAGCCGTAGCCCAGAAGGAGGCGAAGCCCACGGCGCGGTGGAATCCCGAGGACCAGAGGAGAGAAACGGTGAGGTATGTTGAAGGGAGCATTGCAGGCCATGGAAGGGTGGAGATGAGGGATTGCCCCGCCAGCAGCAACCCGGCAACGATTGATAGTAGAGAGGAAATCCATATGGCGTTCACCAGAGCAAGCCACCCTAGGATCTCCAAGCGGCGACTCACACTTCTTAACGACCCTGGCAGGGTTGGGGATAGAGGTGACAGGGAAGCCTCGGAGAAAGCCGACGGGAACCCCACCAGCAGCGTGAGGAGGAGGAATGAGAGCACTGCTACTACACCCCCGCTCAAAACGTTAAACTCGAAAAGCCAGAGCGAGACGGCCCCTAGGGTTAATGCCACGCCGATGCATGCTAAACGCATGGCAGCCACCCATAATACCTTCAACCTAATCCTTGAAAAGGATAACTGTCAACCAGCACCTAAAGACGAAGCAAAAACCCACTTGGGAGCGTTCTGCACCGGTCCATTAGGCTTCTTTAAACCTGACCACTCCACCTCATTAAGGATGAAACGGGAGCAAGAAATGTAAGCTTTAAAAACCATGCTTTCCCTGCTAGGCGAGAACATCTGGAAAACGGTGAAGTACAGGTAAAATGGGAGAGAGGCTGATAACAGCCATCACCGATCCCGTTCCCGTTGCCACTGAGAACTTTAGGTAGGCTTTTCCGCTGAGCCTTCGAAGCAGGAGCCGACTGAAGTGGATCATCCACCCACCTCCAAGTGGAGTTTAAGTGGGCTGCCCGGCGGCTTCAAGGCTGAGTGCTGGCCCAAGATTCTCCAGCTTTTTTAAAGGCTGTTATGCCTCTCTTATGAGGGATTTAATTTCTTCCTTTGGTACGCTCTTGAGGAGCTCGAGCAGGAGGTGTGGTGACATCCTCATCGGCCCGTAGAGGATGGCTTGCATCTTGGGCATGTACATGTACGCTAAGCTCCTCTTCGATATCAGCACGTCCTCTAGTTCCAGGGATATGGAGTAGTCTCCCAGTTCAACCTTCACGTTCCTAGAATTCCAGGAGGAGGCAAACTCCACCGCGTTAACCCTGAACTCGGTCCATTGAGGCTGCTTATCCATGTAAAGGTAAGTGAAGTATCTTAGTATTCGGCTTCTCTTAGCAGGGATCTTCTTCCCGGTAATGGTGAGGATGTGACTTCCCTTTTCGCTTAGCCTACATGAAAGCTCGTTCTCCGTCTCAACCCAGTCGAACTCGGCTATGAACTTAGGGAAATTGTAATAGTCGACTCCGCCCCTCAGCGCGATCTCGGTGTCAACGGGGAGGTAGTGGATGTACGTGTGGAAGATGCCTCGCCTTAGCTGGCTTAGGACTCCGCCGGCGGACGGCTGCTTAATGATGATGGCTATGGCAAGCTCGTTGTATGGCTCTATGTCCGTGTTACGGTAGTTGAAGGCGGATATTGCAACCAGGCCGACTCCGGGAATTATGGTTGCAGGCTCGTAGACGTCTGGGAGCAGGCTCCTAAGCTTCCGAGCTGAAGCTGGTAAGGCGGCAACTATCGAGCGTGCATCATAGTAGAAAATCGGGATCTTCCCCTTTTCCCCGCTATGATCGCCTCCTGCTGCGTTACCCCCTCAAAGAAATCCTTCCTCTCCGCCTCCCTCCTCCTAATCCAGTACTCGGAAGTCTCCATAAACCCCACCACAACGTTGCTCAAATTAAGCAATCTACCCCGTACGTTTCTATTTAAAAGTTTCGGGAGAGGTTTATTAACTTATTAACTTATTTGGTGAGATGGGAAAATGAGAATTATTTTTAGTTGTACTCCTGCTTAAACCCTCCTTCGCGAATACCGTAGCAAATCGGAGAGCAACGAAGGCAACACCAGAACGATGACTTCAATAGAAGATGGGTGTTAATTTAGTCGTTACAGAGAGGGCAGGAAGGACGAGGGAGCGAGATTCCAGATAGCAGCAGGTACGGGTTCGCCACCACAGAAACCCTTGCAAGCTCTGCATACCGCCAAACGTTACACTAGCGATATTTGACAGAGCCGGCGACCGAAAAGTTTACAAAATAATTTCTGCTATTTCCTTTTAGGGATGGATGGTAGAATGGTGAAGCTGGAGATTTGGTTTGACAGGAAAGCATACTACCGCCTGCCAAGATGTGGACGCCTTGAAGCCGCAGGAAACAGGCGCACCCTTGAGGGTTTACGTCCATACACCTACTTCACCATAACGTGCGACTGGTACATGCAGGTTTTACAGTATGAAAAGAGGAATTGCTGCACCGTCAGGTACTATATCGTTAGGGACGGGGATGACTACTATCTCATACTCTACTCATCGGGTTGCAGCAGCCACCCTGGAATCCTTGACTACCAAAGCCTAGAACGCGAGAAAGTTGAGGAGATCCTGGAGGCTTCAAGGCGGGGAAGCCAGCCGAAAATAAGGTAGGGAAGAAGGGCTCACCTTTTCTTAACGATATTTTTCACACTCATAAATCCTCATGCTCCTAAAGGATACCCAAAACTTTAAGATCACACTCCGGGTTCGGCTTCTAAAGGAGTGGAGACGTCAGATTTCAGCATCATTTAAATGTGGAGATACGCCGTAAACTATGAAAAGGGGGTTAGAGTTGGTTGTGCGTCTGGCTCGGCCGCATTAGATCCAATGCTTACTAAAGGAGTGGACTCCGTTTTCAAGCTTCGTGTCTTCACCCATGTGAAGCGAAAAAATTTAAAGTTCGGACGCTTTGGACATTACGGGGTGCCAGCTTGCCTATGGATGTGTTGAGGGACGATATTGGCCCGGAGTATGTCGTGGAGCTGTATGATCCTGCAACAGGCACCAGAGGGTTTCTGGTGATCGATACGATGGTTTACGGCGTCGCCGCCGGCGGCGTCAGGATGCTTCCAGACGTGACGGTAGGGGAGGTATCCCATTTGGCTAGGGCTATGACCTACAAGTTTGCAACGTACGATATGCCCATCGGAGGGGCGAAGGGGGGAATCGTAGCTGACCCGTCGTCCCCGGACAGGGATAGGCACGTGGGTGCATTTGCACGCCTCGTAGCCCCATTCTTAAAACAGCTCGTTTACATTCCTGGAGCAGACATGGGAACCAGCGACAGGGACGTGGCGGTGATGTGCGAGGTTGCTGGAATGGAGCAGTTTAAGCCGAGTGGTTTAACCCTTAAGGTTAAGGATGGAATGCCCCTGGAGGATCACCTCACCGGCTACGGTGTGGTGGTAGCTGCCAAGACGGCGGCTGAGCTAGTCGACGTGAGCATTGAGGGGGCTAGCGTCGCGGTAGAAGGGTTCGGGAAGGTTGGAGGAGGGGTTGCAAGGTACATGGAGAAGCTTGGGGCGAGGGTTGTGGCCATATCAACCATTCACGGAGCGATATATAACCCTAAAGGGTTGGACGTGGAGGGGCTTCTGGAGGCAAGGAGGAAGCACGGTGACAGGGTGGTGCTCGAGTATAAGTACGCGGAGAGAATAGCTAAGGAGAAGATCTTCACCCTCCCCGTTGACGTGCTGGTTCCCGGTGCGAGGCCATACGTGATAGACAAGAATAATGCTGGAGACGTGAAGGCTAAGATTATCTCTCCGGGTGCGAACATTCCGACAACTCTGGAGGCTGAGGAGATCCTGTCCAGGAAGGGTGTTCTCTCGATCCCCGACTTCGTGGCGAACGCTGGGGGGATAATAGCAGCCACCATGGACAGGATGAGCGCCACGGAGGAGAAGGCCTTCGAAGCGGTGGAGTCGAACATATCCAGCGTGACGAGGAGGATAATATCCCAGGCGATGGAAGAGAAAACTTACCCTCTGGCGGTAGCCGTCAGAATGGCTAGGGAGAAGGTTAAGCGTGAAATGGAAAAGAAGGAAAGGATGGCGGCTGAGGAGATAGAAAAGAAGGTAAGGGAGAAGTTTGGAGTCTAAGGGTTCCACGTGGCGGTCGCTCGGGAACCAGCCAAGTTCCTTTATTATCTCCTTTATGTCCGAATAATCACTAGTCAACGTATGGGCAGTTTAAGGCGTTGACCCGCGCTTCCATCCGGAAAGCTTCTGGAACTTCGCAGGAGACTTAATGTTTACGTCATAGAATATCTTCCCGGCTTCAACCAGCGCTTCGAACGCGTCGCCCGTGACGACGCCATTTAGCAGCCAAGTCTTTCTATGACGACCTTATTCGCCGTGAACGCCGCACTCCTCGACCCTGACCCTCTTTCGCCCTGAAGTTCATGCCCCGCCTTAAGCATGCCATAAATAGCACAGTGCCCTTTGGGGTCCTTCTAAGTTTCCTCGAAACGTAGTCTACGAGCCCGTCGATCGTCTCCACGTTCTCCGGAGGCTTTTCACCAGTCTTCTCTGCTTCAAACGCTAAACCATACTTCACAACCAGCTTTTCGTAGACCGGGCCGTAAACACCCCTAACCTCCATGGCGGCCTCTCTAGCAGCTGAAATCAGCAGGTTTACGTCAGGATCCTTCGTGAACTTGTATTCGTCAAACGCTCATTCCAGCTCACCCTGAATAAGAGGGCTTCCGGAAATTTAATTTTCACGTTTAAACCATGTGAATTACCTTCGCAAAACGGTATTTCTTTTTACGTTCTTAGTCGGGGAAAACTTTTAGAGAAAGAATTAAATAGTTCATTAAGCTATTCTTCAACCGGTGAATGGAGGAGGAATTATGGCGTTCTTAAGGGCTTGGAGGGAAAAGCTAATCATCACTTGTGCTTTAACAGGGTCTGCAACGATCCCTTCTCAGACGCCGTATCTCCCCATCACGCCAGACCAGATAGCTGAAGAGGCTTACAGGGCTTGGGAGGCTGGAGCAGCCGTCGTCCACGTCCACGTTAGGGATCCCAAGACCGGGATGCCGACCGCCGACCTTAACGTCTGGAGGGAGACCTTAACCAAGATAAAGGAGAAATGTGACGTGGTGGTCTGCTGCACCACGGGCGGGGGGATGGGGATGACCGCAGAGCAGAGGATAGCCGTCGTACCAGAGTTCGAGCCTGAAATGTGCTCCTGCAACACTGAAAGCATGAACTTCACCTTGTTCCCCCTAGCGGAGAGGATCAAAGAGTGGAAGACGGAGTGGGAGAAGCCCCTGCTGGAGGCCAGCAAGGACTTCGTCTTCAAGAACACGTTCGCCGACTTGGAAACGTTCCTTAAGACAATGTACGAGCACAATGTGAAGCCAGAGTTTGAAATCTACGGTACGAATGGTATATGGAACCTTGGAGCGTACGTCCAGTTTGGATGGGCTAAGTTCCCGCTTCACATGCAGTTCGTGCTGGGCGTCCTAGGAGGGACGGGGCCAACAGTGGAGAACTTGCTTCACCTTAAGCACACAGCTGACATGATGTTTGGACCTCAAAACTACACGTGGTCCATTATAGGCGTAGGATACCCCGCCCAGTTCCACCTTGGAGCGGTAGCCATAACCATGGGTGGCCACGTCAGGGTTGGACTGGAGGACAACATATACGTGAAGTATAAGATAAAAGATGGGCAAGTGGTCGACAGGGTTCTGGCTAAGAGCAACGCCGAACTGGTCGAGAAGATCGTGAAGATAGCGGACGAGCTAGGTCGAGAAATAGCGACGCCAGCTGATGCGAGGAGAATGCTGGGCTTAAAGGGAATGGACAAAGTAAAATTCTAAATCTCCCTGCTTTTCACCCACTTTTTTACTTTCCTACACTAGTTGAAGCATTTGAAGGCGTATAAAAGTTATAGAGTTAAGGTGACTAGCTGAGGAGAGGGGTCGGCAGGGCTTAACCCGGGTTTTCATCTTCTTTCCCTCGGTTTGTTGGCGACACGCGGCTTCCTTGGTTATGATCGTTTAACGCTTAGTTATGAGGGGGCGAATCCGGAGACGTAGAAGAGGGTTTATTGAGATAATGTTTATATTTTCTGATTTCCTTACTTACTCCTTAAACTGGAACCGGGTTTGAGGGGAGTGGAGTTGGCTGAGAAGAAGGAGAAGCTGATTATAACCGCCGCCGTCACGGGTGGCGACTTTGTTTCTAAGTGGTTGACGCCATACGTTCCGTCGACTGTTGACGAGATCGTTGAGGAAGTTGTCCGTGTGAGGAAGGCTGGCGCTTCCATCGTCCACCTTCACGCTAAGGATCCCGAAACAGGAGCGCCGGCAAAGGATCCCAACCCTGTCCTGAAGGAGTACGTTGAAAGAATTAGGGAGAGCGAGGCGTCAGACATAATAATCAACATTACTACGGGTGGGGGGAGGTTCGTTGAACCAGAGAAGCTGGACGAGATCATGAGGGAGAGAACCACTTTCGGACAGGAGATGTGCTCCCTCAACATGGGCTCCCTTAACCTTTGGGAGGACATGGGAATACCCCAGCTGAGAGACATGATCTTTGGCAACCCGATCAACACGATCGTCAGGTGGGCGGGTTACATGTACGAGAACGGCGTCAAGCCAGAGCTTGAAATATACGACACAGGCATGATCAACGCTGCCAAGAGGCTGGTTGCGGAGGGGGCGCTCAAAGAGCCGCTCCACATCCAGTTCGTTATGTTCGACGGGTTGTCCTGTATGTCGCCCAACCTTAAAACGCTCCTTTACTGCGTCGAGTCTATACCGAGCAACTGGACATGGTCTGTTTGCGCTCCGGGCAGGTACGAGATGGAGATGGCTGCAGCAGCCATAATCCTTGGAGGACACGTCAGGGTAGGCATGGAGGACAACATCTACCTTGAGAAAGGGGTTCTGGCTAAGAGCAACGCCGAACTGGTCGAGAAGGTGGTTAGGATAGCTAAGGAGCTTCAGAGAGAAATAGCGACGCCGGATGAAGCAAGGAAAATTCTAGGGTTAAAGCCAAGAGAGTAAGCAAACCACTCTCGTTTTTCTTCTTTCCGAGTGAAAAAAAATGAGAGGAGCAAAACAAAAAATAGGTTTATTTTTGTTTTCCAATAACTATCCACGCCTCTCTTATCCCTCTGAGGATCTCCAGTTCTCTTGGTGACGGCTCCTCCGTCGTCTCCACCTTGTCTGCAACTAGGAGCTCGAAGCTGGTGTTTTTCATCACGTCTTCAACCGTTACGCCCGGGTGGACGGAGATCAGCCTCATCCTCTTGGTTTCCTCGTCGAAGTCGTAGACCCCCAGCTGGGTTATCACCCTGTATGGCCCGGAGCCTTCCGGCAGCCCTGCTTTCTCCCTAGCTCCGGGGCCTGAAAGGTATCCGGGCGTGGTTATGAAGTCGACTTTCTCCACGAACCTCTGAGGGTCCTGCCTCATTATGATGATCGTCCTCCAGGCTAGGGAGCCTCCATCGTTGGCTCCGCCGCTTCCTGGAAGCCTAACCTTTGGGTTGTCATGCTCCCCTATCACCGTAGTGTTCAGGTTCCCGTACATGTCTATTTGAGCCCCTCCGAGGAAAGCGTAGTCGAAGTATCCTAGCTGTGCGCATGACATCACATAGTCCATGCTTGTAGCCATCAAAGCCTTGTAGAATGTCCTCGAGTCGCCAACCGATATCGGGAGGGCGGGGACCTCGGGTCCAAGTCCGCCAGCCTCGAAGAAGATGACCATGTTTGGTGCGTGAAGCCTCTGGGCGAGCATGGCGGCGAGTATCGGCAATCCCGTCCCGACGAAGACTATTTTCTTATCTTCAAGAAATCTGGCTGCGACACATGCCATAAGCTCGGTCATATTATACGGCTTAGACATCTTAACCTCATCCCCCTTACTTTTTCTTTTTCTTCTCGGTCCAGGGAGCCTTCAGGGGGGCTCTAAGCTGCTCAAGCTTCTTGAGGTAGTTCAGTTTCTTCAGTCCACCTATCTTCTCAAGGTACTCTTCGAAGCTGTCAACGCTGTAAACGTACTTTTCGAAGTACTGGTCTACGCCTTCAGGGGTTCGCGACAGTTCAAGCCACTCGGCGATGTGCTCCTCGTCGAAGTAGTACATGTATGGCATGTTGCATGGATGGGAACCGTACGGGATCTCAACCACGGCGTCAACCAGGAAGTATGGTATGACCGTCCTCCAAGGCTCCCTTCTTATCTCCTCGTTCGGGATAATCTCCTCCGTGGTTACTATGAGCCTCTTCGCAGCCCTGGCAAGCTCGTAGTCCTCTATTGTTATCCCGTCTATCTGGCAGTTCCCATACACGTCGCACCTGTGAACGTGCATAAAGACGACGTCAGGGTAGCATGCCGGAAGCAGGCATATCGGCTTACCGGAGAACGGGTCTTCGACCACCTTCGCCGAACTCCACCTGAAGGTGTCGGTTCCGAGCATGACCCTTGTCGGTATGAATGGAAGCCCCATGGCTGCAGCCTTGAAGCGCCACTGGAAGCCCGCATTACTCCACTCGGATACGACCTTGGCCTTCCCCTCCTCAACCATCCTCCTAGACGCCGGGGAGAGGCCCCTAAGCTCGTGTCCGAAACAGTAGGCTACTTCAAGCTTGTCTACAACCCCTGAAGCTACGAGAACGTCGACATCGTGGACGGCAGTCTTACCTGCGAGGGTTATGTGCCTCTTCCTCTGCCTTATCATTTCGTATATGGCGGCCATCGAGATCCTTATGTGTCCGAAGCCTCCCATTGCAAGGTAGCATCCGTCATATACAAACTTTGAAACGGCCTCCTTCAGGTCCATGGTCTTGTCGACCATGTCCCTCCTCTTGTTCTCCCTAACCCACCTTCTAGCCTCGTCGTGGTCCATCCAAGCCAGCAGCTCTCCTTTTCCCTCTTCCAAAACCTTCATTAAATCCCCCCAAGAACGGTGCAAATACGGTTGAGTTCCAGCAAAAATATAAGATTTATGGTTCCGTAGACTTTTGGCTCAATCTATGGTGATGCTCGTGTGCGCTAAAAGGTGAGTATGGGGTTCAGAACATTTCACCCTCCTTAACCCAGCTGGGGAACCACCTGTAGTATTCTGGCGGGTTGGCTTCCTTCAGCCCCTTGTATGTCGCCTTGGCTAGGGCTATCCTTCCAGCCCTGTCCCTGTAGATCTTAACCAGCCCCTTCTCCTCTAACCCTGTTAGGGCCTCCTCAAGCTTGTCCATGCTTGCAGGGTCCACCCTGAGCTCGAAGGCTAGGTCTTCGACCGTCATGAATAGTCCGGGGTTAGCCCTATAGTCCTCTGCGAGAACTTTAAGCACGTTCTCCTCGTTGACGGGCGTTCCTTCAGGCATTAACGGTTCAGCCTTGTAGTATGGTATTGGGACGCCTAGCTCCTTGTGGATCCTCCTCTTAGGAGGCTCCAGCTCCTTGGCTAGCAGCCTGAGGCCGAACCGTGCTATAAGGAGGCGTAGAACCTCGTTTGTTCCTGCCCCAATCTCCATGATCTTAGCGCTCCTCATAGCATACTCTAACGGGTAGAACTTTGTCAGGCCGTCTCCTCCCATAACCTGTATCATGTCTAAGCATGCCTTGGTGACTGCCTCGGACCCATAAACCTTAGCGGCTGTAGCCTCTATTAGAGGCTGCTCCCCCCGGTCTACCAGGTAGGCGGCGTAGTAGGTTAGGAGCCTGTACGTTTTCCAGCTGGCTATGACGTCGGCCAGCTTGATCATGTTCGTTTGGAACGTGGCTGTGGGCCTGTTAAATTGTATTCTCCTCTGGCTGTGGAAGACTGCGTAGGTTATGAGATCTCTGAACGTTCCAACTATGCCTGCAGCCCCCAGAGTCCTTTCGAAGTTGAGGCCGCTGATCATTATGTTCCATCCGTCCCCCTCCTCTCCAAGCCTGTTCTCAGCGGGAACTCTAACCTCGTCGAAGTTAAGGTATCCGTTTCTGACCCCGTCCCATCCGCTCAGCTCATTTATTTTTTCAACGCTGAACCCGGGGGTTCCCTTCTCCACTATGAACGCGCTAAGGTGGCGGCGGCTCGCAATGTCCTTAGGGTCGTCGCTTGTCCTAGCGTAAACCATGTATATGTCCGCTAGCCCCGTGTTGCTTATAAACCGCTTTTTCCCGAGTATGACGTACTCGTCCCCTTCCCTCCTAGCGGTTGTCTCAACTCCACCAGCATCCGAGCCCACGAAGGGCTCGGTTAGCGTTATAGCCCCCATAAGCTTTCCCTTAGCTATGCCCGGAAGCCACCTCTCCTTCTGCTCCTCATTCCCGAAATGGGCGATCTGGTGTGTCCCACCAAACATCGTCGTGCTGAAGGCCACGCATACGCTTCCAAGGGGAGTGGTTAACTCGGCAACTATGCAGCAAGCTGTTACGCCGTAGCGTGGGCCAAGCCCACCATACTCCTCAGGTATTATGGTTCCGAACCATCCTCTCCCACCCATCTCGTTGTATATGTCCCATGGAAACTCCTTTTTCCAGGTGGCTTCAGCCGCACGTGGGGCCTTTTCCTTAGCAAACTCCTCAACCTCATCAGCAAGTTTTCTCTGCTCCTCATTCCACCAAGGATACTTCTCAACCATCCCATTTCCCCTCCAACTAGGACCCAGAAGACGAAAAACAGAAGATACATTTAGAGATATAACGTTTTTCATTGTTCCTCTCTGTAGGAGAGGCCATGCAGAAATAAAGGTAAAGTAAATTTATGATGAAAATGATGAGGTGGTTTTCCATTAGGCGGTTTTCCATTAAAGTTTAGGCGGTGGCGGAGGGCGTTTCACCTTCTTATTCGTGAGGGGCGCCGCCTTAACATGGCTTTTTAAGGGGAAGAAGGGATGATATCCTTTACGAGGGAGTATATTTTTTCGGGTTTTACGTCCGGCAGCCTTACGTACCTTGCTTGGGCATGCTCTACTATTGTTTGAATGTAGCTGGGCTTCCAAGGGTCAGGGCGCGTATCAACCACTAGGGTTGAGGCTTCGAGCTCCCTCAGAGCTCTTGAAAGGCGTTCAAGTTCCACCCTCACGTTTGACCCTGGGCTGAGCGGGACGTTTGCCCGTCCATCCGTTATGAGGACTACTATCGGTTTAAGCTCACGCTTAGACAGCCTCTGCTTTCTGATCAACTCCACGGCTTGGAGAAGGGCTGACGAGAGGGGGGTTTTCCCTCCGGTTGGAAGCTCGCCTAGGAGGCGCACGGCAAGGTCGAGGTTGGATGTTGGAGGAAGCACCACCTGAGCGCTGCCACCTCTGAATGATATGAAGGCAACTTGATCCCTGTTAACGTATGCTTCGCGGAGAAGGGATAGGGCTGCGCCCTTAGCTGCCTCCATCCTCCTCAGTACTGCCATGGAGCCGCTGGCATCGACCACGAGAACTATGAGAGATGAAGCCCTAGTGAACCTCACCTTCTCTCTTAAGTCCTCGGGCTTAACGGTTAGCATGCCTCCAGTCCATCCTCCCCTAGCCGCCGCGGCTCTTAGGGTTGCGTCGATCGCTATGTCCCTCGGCGTTCCCCGTGGAATGGTACTGGCAACGTAGGCTCCCTTACCGTTTCCAGCTTTAACCCTCAGCCTCCTCCCGGTTCTAGGAGTCCCCCTCGCCTTCTCACTAAGGTTGAAGTCTAGGGAGTAGGAGGGGTCGGCTTCAAACATTCTCTCACCCGTAGGCTGCCCCTCTCCACTTTCCCCCTCTTCAACCCTTCCAATCGATTCCCTAGCCTCCTCCAGGAGGCTTCTTATCTGCTGTGGCTCTAGGCGTGGCTGCTCGAAGGGGTGCCTCCTCACCCTGTGAGGGAGCGCTAGGCTCATGGCCTCCTCGACGTCTTGCTCGCTGACGCTTACGCGCCCGTCTAGGGCTGCTATGGTTTTAGCCGCCTTCACTATGGCTATCTCCGCCCTGCTGCTCGTCTTCAGGCTGGCGCAGACGCTTGCAACCGTTAACAGGAGTTCATCGCTCATGGTGACTTTAGGCAGTGTTTCCATAGCATTGGCAATCCTCTCCTTAAGGTCTTCCTGGCTATCCCTGTATTTTTCGATGAAGGTGGAGGGGTCTGCTTCGAAGGCCTCCACTCTCTTTACTATCTCAACTCTGAGGTGGGGGTCTTCAAGGTTTTCCACGTCGACTTGAAGCCCGAACCTGTCAAGAAGCTGCGGCCTGAGCTCCCCCTCCTCCGGGTTCATCGTGCCGACGAGTATGAACTTCGCCGGGTGGGACACCGATACCCCCTCGCGCTCAACCACGTTGACGCCGCTCGCCGCCGCATCCAGCAGGATGTCTGCCACGTAGTCGTCGAGCAAGTTTACCTCGTCGACGTAGAGGATCCCCCTGTTCGCCTCAGCCAGCAGCCCAGGCTCGAGGGCCTTTAACCCCTCCTTCAAGGCTCTTTCTATGTCGAGTGTTCCAGCAACCCTGTCAACCGTTGCGTTGAGAGGTAAATCCACTATCCTAACCTTTCTCTTTACGGATGGCAGGGATCCCTCCTTCTCGTACCTTTCAAAGCAGTTGTCGCACATCTCCGCTGGGTTATGGGGGTTACAGTTGAAGGGGCACCCCTCAACAACCTCTATTTCTGGGAGGAGCTCCGCCAGCCCCCTGACCGCGGTTGACTTACCTGTCCCCTTCTCACCCCTTATCAGGACGCCGCCTATCCTGGGGTTGACGGCGTTTAAAACCAGCGCCTTCTTCATAGGCTCCTGGTCCACTATCGCTGTGAAGGGGTAGAGGAACCTTCTCACGTGGTGGGGCAACCCATCACCATCCCGTCTTTAATAGGACGTTCAACGTGTAATGTTAAAAATGTTTCTGAAAGTATTACCGTTTGGGCCCTAGCTGAAGCCGGGCTACGAGCTCCGCGGCCGCCGTCAACCTTCTACGGCGCCTCGCGATGCTACATTGTATACAATGCGTAAGAAATATATTATTTACATTTCCCATTCCTTAAGGGGTGGTGCCGTTGTCAACCGTCAGGGTAAGCGATGAAACTAAGAGGATGCTTGTGCTGGTTAGCTCGAAGCTTCAGGAGATGCTTGGGAGAAGGGTAAGTTTCGACGAGGCAATACGGTTTATGGCGCAAACCTTCCTCGAGAGAGAAGGGAACGTAGCAGGCTTATTTGGCGTACTGAAAGAGGTGGAAGCCAGCGAACTACATGAAATCCTAAGGTTGGAAAGGAGGAGGGACGAGGAAGGGGTGAGAAGGGTTGAGAAGGGTAGTGGTTGATACGGGTGCGTGGATAGAGTTTTTCACTGGAAGTAGGAGTGGGGAGAAGCTTATGAACCTCATCAAGGGGGTGGACGTCTATGTTCCAGCGTTAGTGGTGGCTGAAATATTTTATGTTCTTTGCAGGAGGGTTGGGGAGGAGCGTGCGCTGGAAATCGTTAAGGCGTTCATTGGCTCCAACGTGAAGGTTGTCAGCGGGGTAGACCTATTCGTTGAGGCGGGCAGGGTGAAGTGTAAGGTTCCCATCGCTTTAGCCGACTGCAGCGTGCTCGCCTTAGCGTCGATGGTGAACGGCAGAGCCGTCTTCTGGAGAAGGGAGAAAGAGATTAAAGAAGCGGAGGAGAAGGGGAGGATTACGGTGAAGGTTGAGTATCTCGAGTGAAGGGCTTAAGCTGGGATGGTGGCTGGATGACCGGGGCGGCATGGGTTAAACTCCACCTGAAACCCAAACCCCCCTTTGACTTCAACCTTAAGATGAGTTTTTCTGCGGGCGGGGGGAAGCCGACTCCTGCGGTTTTCGAAGGCGGAGTTTGGCGCAGAGCTTTCAGGGTGGAGGGTAGGCTGGTGCCCGTGGCCGCTTCATCCGCCGGGACGGTGGACGCCCCCATCCTAACGGTTTCGGTTCCCAGGGAGTTTAGGAGGGTGCTGCGTGAAGTAGCCAAGCGTGTCTCCCTCCTTCTAGGCGCTGACGGGGATCCCCGCCCCCTCTACGACTTCATGGGCCGCGACCCCGTGCTAAGGGTGCTGAAGGAGAGGCTTTACGGTTTGGGCTGCGCGGGGAGGATGTCCACGACGGTTTACGAGGGGGTGGTCAAGGCGATAATTCAGCAGCAGATATCGATAAGGGTTGCCGACAGGGTGACCGGCAACCTTGTTGAGGCGTTCGGGGACAGGGTCCTCTACGGCGGGGAGGCATACTACGAGTTTCCCACCCCTCAAACGCTGGCTGAAGCCAGCCTTGAAGAGTTAAGGGCGTGCGGCGTCAGCTGGAGGAAGGCAGAGTACATAAGGGAGTTCTCCCGCGCCGTCAGCGAGGGAATATTCAACCCGGA
>JAPDJY010000059.1:0-17165 GCA_029258835.1 Thermoproteota archaeon
CGCTGTCGCCTGCCACACTTCAAGGCTTCTGATGGGGACCAGTGTCACGGAGTGCTTTAGAAGGCACCCCGCCATGCTTGCCCAAGCAGCCCTGACGCTGGATCACATATCCAAGGGCCGCTTTATCCTTGGAATAGGGGCTGGAGAGTACGAGAACATCGAGCCATACGGGATAAATTATGAGAAGCCCGCCTCAAGGCTTGAAGAGGCCTTAACTCTGATAAGGCTCCTCTGGGAGAGCGAGGGAAAGGTCAACTATGACGGAGCCTTCTGGAGGTTAAGGGACGCAGTCTTAACGCTTGAACCCTACAGGGAGGGGCGATACCCGCCTATATGGGTGGCGGCCCACGGAAAGAGAACAATGAGGATCGCCGGGCGGCTGGGGGATGGCTGGTTCCCAACCTACATGCCCCTCCAAAACTATAAAGAAGGGCTGAGAATAGTTCAGGATGCTGCAAGGGAGGCTGGAAGAAGCCCTGAAGAGATCACCCCAGCCATGTGGTGCTACGTTGTCATAGACGAGGAAGCTGAGGAGTGTAAGAGGGTGCTCGCCTCACCAATGATAAAGGCTTTCGCATTGACACTACCCTACCAAGCCTACGAGGAAGCAGGATACCAGCACCCCTTAGGATACAAGTCCGTGCCCTTCGCCGACTACGTCCCCACAAGGTATTCGAGGGAACGCGTCCTAGCCGCCCTAGAAAAGGTTCCAGTCGAAGTCTGCGAAAAATACATACTTAACGGGACACCGGACGACATAATAAAAGCCCTAGAAGACTACGTTAAAGTAGGGCTCAAACACGTAGTACTATGGAACATAACATTCTTCGGGGACCTGAGGAAGGTGAGGTCATCGTTCAACGCGATGGCCAAAGTTTTAGAATATATAAAAGGATGAACAGCACAGCCTCATCAAATTCCTTAAACTGTTGCGTTAACATCCTCGAGAATCCCTCCTTTTTCATCCACCACCAGAAACCTTTTAACCTTTAAAAAGACGGTAATAGTTTAGAGTGGTTGCCTTGAGCGACTACGGGAATTATTACGAAGGTTATGAAGAAGAGGTTCCTGTAGGATTCATAACCTCTTTCATAGGGGTTCCAGCATCCCTGATCTGGATAGGGTGGACATACTTCTATCTACGCTACCTTGAAGGCTACAGTTTCACCATGTCTCTCCTTGCAGCCTCCTCCCCCTACCTCTACCCGTACGTTGAGGCAAGCACCTACCTGTCCATATACCTTGTAGCTCAGATAATGGCTTATACGTGGGCTAAGGAGCTGCTGGGGTTCATCTGGTATTCAAGCATGGTGGTAGCCGCCATAATCTTCGTCATACTTGACGCCGTCTTGATCATGGTTTCAAGGGGGGTTGAGCGTAAGCGCCGAATGGCTGCATCACTTGGCGTGCTCGGACTAATCGTAATAATACCATTCTTCTTTGGACCTCAGATAGCCATTTACGCTTTAGCCCTCCGCCTTGCCATTCACGTAATCTCAGCGATAATACTCAGGTAACCGCCAATTTGCTGACCCCATCTAGACTCCATAGGCCTTCTCAAGCAAATTCCCGGGAAGCCCTCCTCATTAAAATGAGAGGGTGGTTTGCGGGTTGCACCAGCGGGTCTTCTCGCTTCTCAGCTACCTCTTTAGGTACTTTCTCATCATTTTGGCTGTAATCTTGTTTCTCCTTGCTATCTCAGCGTAAAGGTACGCGCTTTCCCTAGGCTTCCTCTCCAGAGTTCTGAAGTCGACTTCGACCAGTCCAAACCTCATTCTGAAGCCTTCATTCCACTCGAAGTTGTCTATTAGAGACCAGTGGAAGTAGCCCCTCAAGTCGACGCCGTCACTTATCGCCCTGTGCGCCTCTGCTAGGTGGCGTAGTATGTACCTGCACCTCTGCCTGTCGTTGACCGCCGCTATCCCGTTCTCCGTCACGTACACCGGCTTACCGTACTTTTTCAGCCTAGTAAGCATCTTGTAGATTCCTTCAGGGTAAACGATCCAGAAGTAGTCGGAGACTTCAGCGTCTAAAGGTATCACCCTGAAAAGCCTCGTCGGGTCAGGGCTGGGGAGGCATATCTCCTTAGTGTAGTAGTTCAGCCCTATGAAGTCCCATGCACCCTTGAGCCCCTCTTCCTCCTTCCCGTCGCCGAAGGGGGGCTGAACAGCCCCCGTGTGTATGCACTCAAGGAACCAGTTGTTGTATGCGTTGTCCATGTTCTCCGCCACGCCCACGTGCTCCTTGTTGTTTGGATCCAACGGCTCAAAGTATATCATGTTCTTGACTATGCCAACCTGCGGCTTGGGGAACCCCCTCTCCTCGCACACCTCGTGGATTGCCCTGTACGCTCTCGCGTGCGCCATCAACAGGTTTCTGGCGACATTCACCGCTTTAGCGAGGTCCCGCTCCCCCGGAGGGAAAATGCCGAACAGGTACCCCATCATGGCGTAAACCATCGGCTCATTAATCGTGTTATAGAAGGGTATCAGGTCCCCTAGCTCCTCCACGACGCGCCCTGCAAACCTCTCAAAAAGGTCAACGCTTTCAGGCTTCTCCCACCCTCCCCTCTCAGCAAACCAGATTGGATCCGTGAAGTGGTGGAGCGTGATCATCGGCGTAAGCCCCTTCTCCCTCATTGCGAGGATCATCTTGCGGTAGTGCTCCAGCTCCCTCCTGTTCCACTTCCCTTCCTTCCTCTCAATCCTACTCCACTCTATAGAGGTTCTAAAAGCGTTAAGGTTGAGGCGCCTCGCGATCTCAAAGTCCTCTTTATACCTGTTGTAGTGGTCGCATGCGACCCCGGACAAGTCTAAAGTGTGTCCCTCCTTTTCCCATCTCCACCAGTTATTATTCGTGTTGTTGCCCTCAACCTGGTGAGCGGAGACAGCACAACCCCACAGGAAGCCACGAGGAAAACTCAAATCCCTAAACTCCACCATAAACACCCACCCTTTGAACACTGCTATCACACGCCAACAAATTTAAGATTTTCCTCAAGAGCTAAATCGTAAATTTATGATGATGTGGTGAAGCATTAATTCATCATAAAATTTAAATTGCTATTAAGAATTGGAGTGAAATTTCCCCGGTGTTGGCATTCTCACCGTTGAAAGAAAAAACAGATTAAAAGTTATTATTTCATGCAAAACGAACCTCAGAGAACGATTAACAGAAACTGCTTTTTGGAAAAGAGAACTTGAAAGACCCGGTAGTACGAAAAATATTGTTGTATTTATAACTACAGGTAAAGATGATGAACCCAGAATAGACACTAACCGGTGCATCCCTCTCCACATAGTAGATTGTGCATTCGCAACAGCTCTACAAAACATGCCGAATTATTTAGAATTTACAAAGAGAATTATGGAGATAGATGAATTCTCAAAAATTAATGTCGAAAACCAAAGCTATTGCAGAAATTAAAGATATTCATTAAATTATTATCGGATGTAAGAGTTTGACCACTTCACTCCTCCTTTCCAAGTGGGGGCAGTCCGAGGGGTCTTTCTCGCAGGTGGCCAGCTTAATAGCGAAGCTATAGCAGCTTGACTCCCCACAGTCCCCACAGTTCGTTCCGGGAAGCAGTTCAACCAGTTTGACGGGGCTAACCTTCGGCTTAGACTTGACGGCCTCCGCCGGCGGCTTTCCCACCCTCTCCAAGTACCTGAACGCCCTGTTCGCTAGGTCAACCACGTATCCCACCACCTTCCTAGCTTCATCCTCATCCTTAAGGTTGGTCACCGTCACTTTTCCCTCACCAAAAACCGTCACAAGATGATCACAGTACATAAACGACACAGAGGAAGCCTCCTCATTATACGTCGCCTGAGGAAGATACAGGTAAATTACCGGCAGGACGTCGTGAAGTTTCTCCTCTACTCTAGCAATCACTCTTATTTTCTCGGGGCCCGCCATGCAAGGAAGAACTTCAACTATTTTAAAACCTTTCACCCTAGCCGGGCTCAGCAAATCTATCAGAGAACCCATCACACCACCCCAAACACCACCATCCGCCTTAACGGCAAGGCGGCGGCAAATTTAAATTTATCGGTTTATGCCAATATTCAAGAAAAGCTTTACTTTTTCCCTCCAAAGAACCTTGCTGCTTCGACCATGATTGAGATGTGCTTTGTTGGGGTTTCAAGCCAGAAGTCTGATCCCGGAGCTACCATGCTAACTCCCTCCTCCAGGGCTTTCCTGACAGCTTCCCTTATCCTCTCTTCAGGCCCCTCGTAGAGGACTCCTACCGGGTCAAGGTTACCTATTACGGGGAACCCCGCCCTAGTTGAGTCGAGGATTTTCCTAGCGCCGCTTACCGGGGTATCTTGGTCTATGGCTACAGCGTTCACCCCGCATCTTGGAACCCTGTCGATTACTGGCAGGGCTTCTCCTGGAAGGCTTAGAACGGATACTTCAGCATGTTCAGCCATTTTCCTCACGTATGGCCTGACGAACTCGTCGAAAAACACTGGTGGGAGGGTGCTTGCAGAACCCCCCATCTCGTAAAACGTTATAATGTCTGCTCCAGCTTCAACGTATACGTCTACGATCTCAGCGTAAACATCGACAACCTCGTCTAGAACGTCCTTAACCTCTTCGGGGTTCCTTTCCAAGGTGACCATGAAATTTGTGTACTCGAAAACGTAGTAGCTTAGGCTGGTGAAGGGGGGGACAACGTACACGTTGACGGGAACCTCCCCCTCGAACTCGTCTTTCAGAATTCTTACCGCTTCAGCTACCACTTGAACCCTTCCAGCGCTTGAAACGTCTTCAGGGGGGATGGGGGGAACAACCCGTTTCACTAGAGGCGCTTTAGCGCTGGGCCATGCAAGAAACCTCTCCTTCTCGTGAAAGTTGACTTGGACGCCGAAGACCTCCGCCTCGACCAATGTGTCGAAGGGGACTGTAACGTTATCTAGACCGCAGAACCTGTAGGCGGCGGAGCCGAGCCTCGCCATCTTCACAGGGTTCTTATGCGCTTCAGGCCACCATGCACCCGTCAGCTCCATGAACTCGCGTGTACACGTAGAGGAGAAGTTAACGCAAGGAGTGACGTCCACGCCTTCTCCACGCCCCTTCAAAACAGCCATTACTCTCTCATAAGAGTTCAATATCCCACCCTACGGGGAAAGAGCAGCCTCCATCCTAAAAAGTTTCCCATCAACAAGGGTGGAAGTAAGAAGTAGGAAATAAGAAGTAAGGAACGGTGAACGTTAAGTAATAACATCTCAAGAACCTGGGTTAAACTCGTTTAAAAAGGGGGCTTGTAGAATGTTAAATCTAGTTTATTTCCTTTTGATCCTCACTTCTTCTCCTTTACGGGTTGTCTTAGGATGGTTTTCATTTTCTCCGACGGCGTCCTTCTTAGGTCTGAAAGGTATACTTCGTGGTGTGGTCCGTTCTCAACGAGCCCCTTCTCCACCATAAGTTTTCTCTATTGACTTCTGCTCGTTGAGTAGGGTTCCACGTGCAGTATTTGAACACACCTTCCTTCTTTCAAGTTTAACCCCTGCGGTAGCCTTTACTTTCCTCTTTTCAATTTACTTCCTGCTTCGCTTCTTCGACTACTTCGAAGGACACGAATTCAGGCATGTGAATAAGCAGCTTCCACCGCCATTCCTCGCGGGGAACCTCCGTGAAAGGCTTATCTGTCCACCCACCACAACCCCTCCAGTTGGGAACAGCGAAATACATTTCCTCCTTCTTGTAAGCCTTCTTCACACTGTAAGCCACAGAGTACAAAGCCCCAACTTTAACTTGAAACTCGCCTCCACCCGAAGGCCCCCTCCCTCCACCGTTAAAAACAGTCCTTCTTCCACCTCAACAATCTCGGGAGTAGTCCTCGCAGCGTTAATAAGACTTGTACTCCCTGACTAAATCAAGCTTCCGACTCATGGATTCACAAACCCCGTTTAAGTCGACCTCCTTCCTCATTCCACCTCATCCATTACGCTTACGTTCAATCCCCCTTTTAAACCTAATTCGATTGAGGCAAGAAGATTACACCATTTACTAGAAACCTATTTTTTAATCGGCTTTCCCCTCAAAAACCAGCAAAAACAGAATTAACTGCAGTAAATTAAACACGAACTCTACTTCCCGCTTCCTTTAGCTTCTTTCAGCCATCATCACAGGTTCCCACTTCTCACATCAAATTCACTTCTCCCTTCTACGTGTCAACGCCTAAAACACGTAAAAGAAGGAAAAAGGGGGGAGATTACTGGGTGCTTTCTTTCCTTATTGGTTCAACCCCCTCCATGTCGCTTAGTAGTCCCTCAGGCTTCTCCTTCCACACCGCTTTAACCCTCATTCCAACATGAACTTCTTCTGGCTTCGCGTTTAGCAGTACGGTGGCATAGTTCGTGTCTGTTCCGTCGAAGTTAACGTAAACCATGATAAGCCTTTCGCCATCCTTCACTATTCCCGCCTCAACGGGGTCTAGCCCGAGAACCTTAACCTGACCTCTTTTTATCTCAGGGCTTATGGTGAAGCTCGTGATGGTTCCTACGTCGCTTACCTCCCTCCTTGCGTCGATCTTCCTCCAGCATCTGCCGCATATGTTCCTTGGAGGGAAGAACACCCTTCCACACCCGGTGCAAAGGGACGCAATTATCTTCTTCCGTTTAAATCCCTCAACAATTTCATTGTAGAGTTTTGGACCCTTATACATGTAAGCGCCTATCGGCCAGGTGTCCTCAACAGCCAGCGTCTCCTTCCTCTCCTTCGACACTTCACTCACCTCCTAGGAGCGTCTCCAAGCACGGTTACAACGGTGAAGTTTGTTGAGCCACCCCACCCGTGGGCGACAGCGTTCTTGACGTCCTTGGGAACCTGGTGCTTGCCAGCCTTCCCCATTATCTGAAGGGCGCACTCGGCCACTCTCTGCATGGCTGATGAGCCTATTGCGTTCGTGGAGAGGACGCCTCCAGACGGGTCGATCGGTATTCTGCCATCTATCTCTGTTTCACCCTCTTCAAGCGCGATCCACGCTTTCCCGTCGTCAAACAGCATGAGCTTCTCGGCGTACATGAGCTCTTGATGGGGGAACGGCTGGTATATTTCAGCTACGTCAATCTCCTCCCTAGGATTTCTTATCTTAGCCATCTCATATGCTTTCATCGCCGCAATCCTGCACTGAAGCTGCTCCGAGGTGTCTAGTATTCCTACCCCCTGAGCGTTCTCCCCCATCTGGTTCTCTTCATCAGCACACGCCGCTAAGCCCTTAACCCAAGCGGGCCTGTCAACCCTCCTAGCTATCTCCTCGCTGGCGACGATTATTGCTGAGGCTCCATCGCTGGCAGGACATATGTGCCCGAACCTTAACGGATACGCGACCATAGGGGTCTTAGCGATGTCATCCGGTGTACAATTAGGCCATTGAAGGTGTGCATACTCGTTCTTAGCAGCGTTCCTCCTTGACTTAGCCGCAACCATGTCGTAGTGCTCTATTCTGCACCCGGACCTGTGCATGTAAAACATCGCCTGATACGATGAAACACCTGCAGCAGCACCTACCCCCCCACTCAAGGCGAAAAGAGCTCTCATCGGGGCTCCATAGTTAAACATGTAGAACAGGTTAGCAAGTCCAACGTGGGCGAGCCCTGTCGTCGCCCCCGGCTCCTTGCTATCAGAGTGCTTCTCGAAGCCTATAGCTAAAACCACGTCGTAAAGCCCTGAGATGACGGAGTACATTGCTGCCTGAGCTACGGAGCCGCCTGTCGTCCCACCGGTCGCCACCCTCAGAACGGGCTTCCCCGGAGCCCCTATCCAGTCACCAGCCCAGAGCTCCGCCTGGCATATCCCGCCGAAGCCCTGCATGTTACCTATGACTATGGCGTCGACGTCCTCGGGGGCTATCTCAGCGTCCTCTATAGCCCTCCACGCAGCCTCGCTTATCATCTCGGCAGTGTTGACATCTCTCCTCCTCCCATGCTTTGTCTGCCCAACACCTATAACTGCAACATTCCTCCACATTACTCCTCACCTCCTAGTATGAACACTATGTTTGACTGGGCGCAGATCCCCGCCTGTCCGTGGGCTAGGGCCCTCCTAACCTCTGGAACTTGGTATGTCCCGGCCTCTCCTCTTATTTGCTTTGCAGCCTCAACGATCCTTATGAGTCCTGTTGCGGTTATCGGGTCGGCTCCAAGCGCCCCTCCGCTCGGGTTTACGGGCATCTGGCCGCCGAGCCACGTCACATAGTTGTCTACTAGCCTTCTGGCTTTTCCCTCCTCGCAGAACCCTAAGGCCTCGTAGATCATGAGTTCCTCGTGCGCGTACCTCTCGGTTACCTCCGCCACGTCGATCTCGGCGAATGGATCCTTTATGCCTGCCATCCTGTAAGCTCTCCTCGCCGCCTTCTCCAAGGCCTCAAGCCTCTGAAGGTTTCTGTCTCTCACGTAGAAATCCTGGCTGCTTCCAACGCCTTCAATCCAGACGGGGTTGTCTGTTAGCTTCCTAGCTTTTTCCTCCGATGCGAGAACTACCGCGCATGCCCCGTCGCTGACGGGCGACATCATAAGCTCCCTTATCGGCTCGTAGAGCATTTTTGACCCTAAAACGTCTTCAACCGTTACGCCGGGCATCTTCCTGTGCGCGTTAGGGTTCTTCGCCGCACACCAGAGGTTCTTCACGGACACCATTGCCACCTCCTCCTCACCCACCCCGTACTTGTCCATGTACATTCTTGCTTGGATCGCCGCTATCGCCATGTCGTTGAGGACTTTTAGCTGCCTGTCAAACGTCGGGTCAAGCATGTGGTATGAAACCTGGTGTGGGTTAAACGTTGACCCCTGAGTGTTAGCTACGATCAGCGCCACGTCATGTGTCCCAGCAAGTATCTTCATTACCCCATATAGAGCTGCGAAAGCCCCGTCCATCTCCGTCTTAGTGTAGTCTTTAAGGTACGCCCCGGAGGGCATCGTTAGGAAAAGCTCGGATATCGTCCTACCATCCAAGTAATCGCTTGAAGCATTGATTACCGTGTCGATTTCCTCCCTTGTCACTCCAGCCATCTCAGCTGCTCCCTTAGCCACCTCGAAAACCATGTCCTCCCTTGTCTTAGGCATGTCCCACTGATGCTTGGTTTGAGCGTATCCGACTATTGCAACCCTCCTCACACCCATCACCCCGCAGGCTTGAAGTATTTTATGTCTCCTATCTCACCCTTCGTCTCCTCCCGCCATGCAACCTCAACCCTCATACCGGATTTAACCTCCTCGGGTTTAACCTCTCCTATGGGGACGAATATGGTGGAGTCCGCCCCGTCAAGCTTCACAGCCCCTATCACCAAGGGCTCCTCCAAGTCCTTAATATTCCCCACTCCGTCTAGCTCAACGTGTGCGATGGTGTAGCCTACAAGAACGCCTTTCCCAGAGAGCTCCGTCAAGTTTTCAGGTTTGATCTCGGAGTAACACTTGCCACACCTGTTCCTCGGCGGAACGTAGGTGTAGCCGCAGCGAGGACATTTTCCGCCTAGAATCTTCCTCTCACCGAGCGACTTTATAAAGTGCTCCATAACTTCGCCCACGGACCAGCGGAAGCCAGCCGAGAAGGGTATGGGCGACTTAGCCCGAACAATCTCCTCCTCACTCATTCTCTTCCTCCTCCAATTTTTAAGCTTGGATCTAGCATCAGCAATCCGTTTCCAACTAGCTTTGCAGGAACCTTCTACACATGTCTTGGAGGATGGATTCAGCCTCGGAAACTATTCCCTCTATAACCTCCCTGACTGTTGGGATCTCATGTAGCCTTACGGCCACCTGGCCACACCATATCGCCCCGTTTTCCACGTCCCCCTCAGGCCCCTTAGCCTTGAAGGTCCCATCAGACTCGTACTGGTAAACGTCTAGCAAATCTATCTCCCCAGCCTCCAGCTTCCTCGTTAACTCCAAAAGCTTCTCAGAGTACTTGTTCCTCAAGTGTCTAAGGGGGCCGAAGACGCCCTGGGTTACTATGGTGGCTGAGACTTTAGGGAACCTCTCCGACGAGGCGACTATGGCCTCCTTCACCTTATGGTTAAACTCGCACTCCCTCGTAGCTATGAACCTCGTCCCCATGTATATCCCCTTAGCCCCCCATGCAAGAGCGGAAACAAGCCCCTTACCGTCACATATTCCTCCCCCGGCGACGACGGGAACCTTCACGCTTTTAACAACCTCCGGAACAAGGACAAGCGTGCTTATAGGGTGATATGCCACGTGCCCCCCTGCCTCGTGCCCCGTGGCTATAACCCCGTCAACGCCAGCCTTCTCAGCCTTCTTAGCGTGATACACCGACGGGACCGTGTGAAACCATATCATGCCCGCATCCTTAATCTTCTTGAGATGTGGCTGAGTCGGGTCACCTGCAGACGTTATCACAAGCCTAAGCTTCCTTGCAAGCTCCGGGTCTCTCTCCCTCTCCTCCAAGAGCGAGTCTAACAAGTAGGGAACGTCGGGCTGCTCGGGTGCCACCCTAAAGTTAACGCCAAAGGGTTTATCGGTTAACCTTGAAACCTTCCTGATGGCAGCCATCATCCTCTGCTTCACGTCTTCAAACGACTCCTTCAGCTTGTCCGTGTCCTTCACGAGCGCCATGATCCCGTATTTAAGCTGGGGGGCAGGGTGGCTTACGATACCGAACCCTCCAGCGTTGGAAACAGCTGCCGCCAGGTCGGATGTGTCGTAAGGTCCCATGGCTGCCTGCATGATGGGGTACTTAACCCCCAGAAGCTCGCACAGCTCGGTTTTGATCATCCATACCCTCCTCCAAGACAATGCCATATTTCACTGAAGAAGGTTATAAATGTAACGTTTTTAGTAGGTTAACATCAACCTTCGTTAATTGACGAATGTGATTGTTCTCAAAACACGGCAACCACCATTCCACCACCAGCCACACCGTTTAAAAATAACGAAAATTGAAAAAATATATAAAGTCTAAAGAGTAAATGTATTTCTCCATCCGACCACTTTGGAGGGCGAGCGATGGGTGTTATTGAGCGTGTTAGGGGTTGGTGGTTGCCTGATGAGATTTCCCCTGAGAGGGTGAGGAAGTTTGTTGAGATGGTTCCGCTGTACAGGGAGGATAAGGGTGACCCCGCCTTCATGGATAGGAGGGAGATGGAGGAGGTTAGGAACAGGAACCTTAGGGCTCAGGTTGAGCTCTGCGCCAGGTACAGCCCCTACTACAGCAGGCTCTTCAAGGAGAGGGGGATAGACCCCTCAACCATAAAAACCGTGGACGACCTCGAAAAACTCCCCCTAACAACAAAGCAAGACTACATGAAAGACCCCGAAGCATTCAAACTAAAACTAGACCCCTCAAGGCCATTCTACGAACTAATCCCCTGGGACCTAACAATGACAACAGGAACAACAATGGGACTCCCCTCAATATTCTACAACACAACCCACGACTTCTACGCTATAAACCTATTCCTCCTCAGAGCGTCAAAGGTAGTGTGGTGCGTACCAGGTGAAGACATAGTGTTTGACGCTTTCCCCATGGGGCCTGTTCCACACATAGGTTATCTCCGTGCTATAACTTCCTCTTTGGCTGCTGGTTGCGCTGTTGTTGCCGGGCATACTGGTATGCCCCACCCGGACTTCCCGGTGCACAGGAGGCTGGACGAAGCAATAAGGCTAATGGAAGCATACAGATGCACGGGAGCTATGGGGATTGCAAGCTACATGAGGAGATTTATTATGAGGGCGCAGGAGCTAGGAGTAGACTTCTCACCCGTAAGGGGGATCCATGCTCTTGGTGAGCCGTGCCCGAAGGGGATGAGGGACGACATGCGGAAAAGACTGGAATCGCTGGGAGCCATCCAGCCGTCTATTGGTAACGCGTATGGCTTCACCGAGTGCCAGGGCACGTTCGTAGAGTGCACGGAGCTCAGCGGCTGCCATAACCCTGACCCAAGCCTATATTTCGTAGAGATCGTTGACCCTGAGACGGGAGAGAGGAAGGCTGAGGGGGAGGAAGGACATATAGCTATTACTCATCTTAATAGGAGGGGGACTGTTCTTCTCAGGTACCTTCTTGGGGACATTGCCAAGGTGACTTATGAGCCTTGCCCCTACTGTGGGAGGGTGAGTGAGAGGGTGATGCCCGTTGCGGGCAGCGTTTACGCGACCAGGACGAAGGAGCTCGTCAAGCTCAAGGGAACCCTGATAAACCCCGGCCTGCTCAAGGACGCAATCGAAAACATAGGAGGAATAGCAGAATACCAGGTGGTCTTCGCAAAAACAGACCCAAACGACCCATACTCACTAGACAAACTCATAGTGAGGGTGGCTCCATCAGGAGAGATCCCAAACGACGAACTCAAAGCCAAGATAACAGACGCAGTCATCAGGGCCGTCGAGATGAGACCCGAAATAGAATTCGTATCATCACCATTCGAAATATTCGACCCAAGATCATCACTAAAAGCAACAAGAATACTAGACCAAAGACCAAAAATAGAGTAAACACACCCTTATTTTTCTCCCTGTCAATGCGTATTCTAATTTAGCTGTGCATTTAACTTTTAAGTTAATGATAGGTTAAATTTCATAAAACATAATGAGAATAGTGGTCTTAGACTTCGGGACGTTTAAGAAGGTGAGCGCCCTCTACAAGGCTAGGTATTAAGAGAAGCTGTCCTGCAAGGGGTCTTAGAGGTTCTCTGCGAGTGATGCAATTTCAACTCCCCGGGCTTTTTGAGAAGCCGATGAAGATAGATGTCAGGAAGAAAAGGGTGAGCTGAAGCGAGGATGATATTGCCTTCTTTATCGTTTATTAAATAATTTAAGTGGTTTAGTGGCTGTTCACATTTTATACAAACTAATGACATTAGCCATCAAAGTTTACGTTAAACTTGGAAAACACGAAAAAGAAATTCGAAACGAAGCCGGCATCTACGAAAAACTTATCTTCACCACCCTATACTATTGTTTCAGGAGGGTTCCAATGGGACTAACAGATGCACAAAAACTCGAAGTAATTGAAATCGTCAGAAAAGAACTGGAAAAACTCCTACCACTAAAAGACGTAGCAACAAAACAAGACATAAAACTCCTAGTAGACCTAGTGGACAGGCGGTTTGAGGACGTTAACAAGCGGTTTGAGGAGCTGCTCGGCTACGTGGACAAGCGGTTTGAGGCTGTGGACAGGCGGTTTGAGGACGTTAACAAGCGGTTTGAGGACATGAATAAGCGGTTTGATGAACTTTACAGGATTTCGCGTTTATCCTTCGTCATTCTCAGCATATTAATATCGATATTCACACTAATCGTAAGCATCTTGATAACATTAAGATAGGTTTTTCCACACCATACTCGATAAAACTTATATATGTTCGTTTAATTTTCGTAATGTAAGTTGACGTGAGAATCTAAAAGTTATTCAGTTATATATGCTGAATTCGGTTTTCCAGCTTGAAAGTGGTCGGGGTTTAAGCGCTCGGAAGCCATCAGTAGCTGAGAATAGAGGGGTAAACTTCTTCTTCATCCTTTTAGGTTAAGTGGTAACCTAACAAGATTACTACCCGCTTCTAACAGCAAACGAGGAAAGGAGAAGGCAATACACGGGTAAGATGGGAAATCACCTTTCTAGGACAAATAGAAAATCCAACAGAATTTTCCTTCAGAGGGTCTACAGAAAAGGGTTTAGATGGCTGTTGAGATTAAGGACGTTAGGAGGTACAGCTTGAATCTCAGAAAAGAGGACGGAAATGCGTGTTGGCCGGGAAGCGTTTCTGTGCGTCTAGCGGAACTGAAGAATTTCAAAAGAGGGGATGTCAGTCTTCAATCTTGAATTTTTGAAGAAATAAAAACATCAATCCTTCACAATTACAACGTCTAGGTTCTTAAAGTGATCGTCGAATGTGTATATTTCCTTGATGTCGAGCTTTCTCATCTTTAAGTAGGCTAATGCGTCGTTCACGCTGACGTTCTTCTCCTTGGCGACTAGCAGGGCTTTTAGGTAATCCTCATGTGAAACTGGTAAAATCATAACGTTCTCAGCGAGCAACAAGCTTTCTATGAACATCAAGGCTATGGTGAGGTTCGTTTTCGCCTCAAGGATGTTCACTACCTCGCTTAAATGAACAACGGTGGTGACTGCTTCCTCACCGTTTTCTATCCTGAGCAGGATTCGCTTAGCCTTTTCCTTTCTTTCAAGGATCTTCTTGTCAACTGTTCCTTTAGGCTTTATCGCAGCGTAGAGAAAGACGTTTGCATCTATGAACCTCACAGCATATCCTCCAGAAGCTCTCTCTCAACATCCTCTTCGACTTCAACCTCAACTATATCGAAAAACCGCGATAGTTTGGGCTTCTTCCTTGGCAGGATCTCTATCCTGTCCTCGAACTCAACCAGAATCACCTCGTTACCCCACCTGTCCCGCCACCCTTTAGGCAGAACAACTCTTCCCTGACTATCTATCTTTTTAACCTCCACAATCATTGCTAATCACCATTAACTCATTTTGTTGCCAAACTGATAAATTTTTTGGAAGGGCAAAAGCCGTCAAGCGAAGGCGAGTGTAGAAGCTGTGGAAAAGATGAGGCTGCTCTCGGGGGAGAGAAATAAAGGTAGCAGGGAGGGCTGTGAGCGTTATCGGATACCGGAAGAAAACGGTAAATGGCTGAAGGACATTAAACTGGCACTCAGAAACGTGGAGTCATCGATGACGCATGTGATCCGGAAGTCGCTCTTTTCGGCCAAGAAAAATAAACAGAGTTTAAATAACCCAGTCCCACTTCATTTAGTGAATTCGTCGCTTTCCACTCAGTGTCTTTCACACAAAGTATTAGGAAAGCGGTTTTAGAACCTGAACCTATTAGGAAAAATCCCGCTTATTCAACCGTACTCAAGGAAAAATAAGAGGGAAGGTGAGGAGCCGTCACTCTGCAATTTCGAAGTATTCTATGTCAAGTATGCTTCCTGTTCTTTCAGCCCTCCACTTAGCCTTCACCCTCGCGCCTACCTTAATCTTTTCTACAGCCTTCTTCGGGTCTGATAGGTCTACTCCTCCGATGAAGTGCATCATACCCGTGTCTGCCCCGTCAAGCTTTATCACCGCAACGGTGTATGGTGGGTCCGGTAGCCCGGTAAACTTCTCATAGCATATCGTGAACGTCTCTATGACGCCTGTATCCTTAACCTCCACCCATTCCTCTATTGGAGTGAAGCACCGCTCACAGAAAGATCTCGGCGGGATCAGAACTCGACCGCACTTAGAACATTTAACACCCATGATCTTCCCGTTCTTCAACTCGTTAAAGAATCTTGTCGCGAACTTTCCAGCGGAGTGCCTGTATGGGATCTCCCACTTACCAGGAATTATCAGGTATTCCTCCTTCTCACCCATACCTAACACCTCCTTAAGGTTTACTCCCACTCAAAACCATCAACCCGTGGAACTGGATGGCTCCACCCCACCCGTGTGCTAGGGCTGTTTCAACGTCCGGAACCTGCCTATCTCCAGCCTTACCCATAACCTGAAGAGCAGCCTCAGCAACCCTAATCATAGCAGTAGCACCAATAGGATTAGTACACAAAACACCACCACTAGGGTCGCATGGAAGACCACCGCCCATATCGGTGACTCCCTCCTCGACCAGCTTTCCACCCTCACCCTTACGGCAGAATCCCAAAGCTTCATACTCTAGGATTTCTTGGATCGTGAATGGATTGTAAAGCTCTGCTACATCTAACTCTCTGAGAGGATCCTCTATCTTAGCCTTCCTGTAGATGCGGCGAGCCAGCATCGCAAGGCTGTCCCAGTCTGCAGGGTCAGGCTTGTCTCCAGCCCAATAGGTGTCTGCTATTGATCCTGCTGCTTTAACCCATGCGGGCGTATCCGTTATCTCCCTAACCTTATCCTCAGACGCGAAGATGAGGGCGCAAGCCCCATCAGACCTAGGACAACAGTCCAGAAGCCTTAAAGGCCATGAGATGAGCCTAGAGTTTAAAACGTCCTCTACCGTCACCTTGAACCTGAGGTGTGCGTAAGGGTTTCTCGTCGCTGCGTCATGGTTTTTAACTGAAACCATTGCTAGCTGCTCCTCTGTTGTCCCGTACTTCGCCATGTGCCTAGCAGCCTGGACAGCTCCAACAGTTATAGCACCCCAACCCGAATACCTCTCATATATCGGGTCTACGCAGGTGTTGAGTACTAGTTGTGCGTCTACGTTTTCTCCGACCCTCTGGCATCCTACTGCCATGCAGGTGTCGAAGAGCCCTGACGCGACGTGGTAGTAGCCTGCCAGGGCGACGCTGATACCCGTAGTCCCCCCAGTGGTAACCTTCATGTAAGGCTTATTAAGCCCACCACCACAAGCATCAGCATCCCACTTATCAGGACAATTAATACCATCAAAAGGATCCATCGTGCCGTGGACGATTGAATCGATGTCGCCTATTCCTATGCCTGCGTCCTTGAGGGCTGCGTCGACAGCCTCCAGTATAAGCTCAGGATGAGTCACATCGTCTCTCCGAGTTGCGGTCTTCGTCAGCCCTACACCTACTATAGCGACTCGCCGCATGGTCTACCTCCTTAGTATCACTACACAACTCGTCTGCGCCGCTGCTCCGCTAGCCACGCTGAGGCCCTGCACCAGCGCCGTTTCAGCGTCTGGAACCTGCCTTCTGTCGGCCTCGCCCCTTAACTGGAGGGCTGCCTCGGCTACTCTTGCTAGGCCTGTCGCCGGGTAGGGGTCGGCGCAGAGAGCTCCTCCGGAGGGGTTCACCGGTAACTCTCCGTTAATGGCTGTCACGCCGTCCTTCAGAAGCTTTGCCCCGTTTCCCTTCTCGCAGAAGCCGAGTGCTTCGTACTCCATTAACTCGTGGAATGCTGTTGCGTCGTGGATCTCAGCTAAATCTAGTTGTTTAACAGGGTTGTCTATTCCCGCCATCTTGTATGCTCTTTGAGCTGCGATGGAGACCTGAGCTAGCTCAGCTAGCTCCTTAGACCCGATGTGGTATGTGTCCACGCTCCATGCTATGCCATCTATCCATATTGGGTTGTCCGTTATCCTTGTAGCCATGTTCTCTTCAGCTATGACTAGGGCGCACGCTCCAGAGGATCTTGGCGGCAGCTCCAGCTCTCTAAGCGGCCAAGAGACAACCTTGGAACTTAATACGTTTTCAACGCTTACCCCAGACTGGAGGTGCGCATAGGGGTTATTGACG
>JAPDJY010000080.1:0-15908 GCA_029258835.1 Thermoproteota archaeon
TGCATACAAGCACATAATACTGGAAAGCGACATAGGACTAGGGGAAGAGGTTAAAGTGAAACTTGAAGAGGCGCGAGTAGGATACTTGATAGGTTCGATCTTGTAGGTGACTACACCCTCTTCATTCCCATTTTTCCAGAGGATCCATATGTTCTTTCGGTATATTAAAGAGAAGTATCAGGAAGCTGTTACTAACTTTTTTATTATGCTGTTTTCCCTAATACAGGCAACAAGAAGGGGGTGGTTTGAGGTGCAGCTCGTAACGGTTCACCTGCCCGAAGCATACATAAATGGATTGAATAAGCTTGTTGAAATGAAGCATTACCCAAACAAGTCCGAGGCCATCCGTGTCGCCATCCGTGATTTACTTAAAAGGGAATTGTGGGAGAGACAGGCATTTTATGGACGCACCCCTATAAGCGGGCGGGAGTAGCTTAACGGTCACGGTCAGGTGGCTAGCGATGGCGACGAGCCTCATCAGGGAAGCCATAAAGCACTCAAGGGACGTACGTGTGGAACGCGAATGCAAGGTAGGTGATGCGAGGATAGCTGTCATTGGGACAGGGGGGGCTGGAAACAACACCGTGGATAGGTTGATGCACTTAGGCGTCGTCGGAGCGGAATGTATTGCTATAAACACAGATAAGCAGCATCTTGAAAGAGTTAGCGCGCACAAGAAGCTTTTAATCGGGAGGAAGATTACGGGTGGGCGCGGCGCCGGCGGATTTCCTCACATAGGAGAGGCAGCTGCCGAGGAGAGTAAGGATGAAATAGCTCAATTACTGAAGGGGATAGACTTAGTTTTCATAGCTGCTGGGATGGGTGGAGGCACGGGTACAGGCAGCGCCCCAGTCATAGCCGAGATCGCTAAGAAAATGGGTGCAATGGTCGTTGGGGTGGTAACGATGCCCTTCGAAATGGAGAAGGGACGGAAGCAGAAGGCATTCGACGGCCTGAAAAAACTGAGGTACTTCGCAGATACGGTGGTGGTAATAGATAATAACCGGCTTCTAAGCTTAGTTCCAAACCTTCCAATAGATGAGGCATTTAGTGTTGCAGATGAAATTCTTGCCAACATGGTTAAGGGGATAACTGAAACGATAAGTGTGCCAAGCCTTATCAACTTAGACTACGCTGATGTCCAAAGTGTTCTTAGAAACGGTGGAGTGGCCATGGTTGGGATCGGAGAGGGAGAAGGGGAGAATAGGGTGGAAAAAGCCGTTAAAAACGCACTTGACTCCCCCCTGCTCGACGTCGACATAACCGGGGCAAGTGGGGCGCTGATCCATGTTACAGGCGGCCCGGATATGACGTTGACCGAGGCGACCAGGGCAGGCGAGTTGATAACGGAGAAGATGGTTGATGACGCTTTAGTGATCTGGGGGGCTAGGGTTGATCCCAACTTAACCGGTATAATAAGAATTATCCTCATTTTAACTGGTGTTAATAGCCCTCAGCTTTTAGGCCCAGCCGAGTTTGAAAGGACGGGGCTAGACATATTAAAGCCGCTTCCATCAGACAATAATAAGCCATTCCCCCCCTTAGAAGAGTTTACGCCTATCCCTAGAAGAAGCGATGAAGAAGACGACTTAGGGATCCCACGCCTCTAAACCTTTATTTTTTCTCTCTTCCTAAAACGTTTCAGAGAATTTCTTCTTAAGTAGGAGAAGGGCTTTAGAGATGATAAGGATTTTAGTTGTTGAGAGAGGGATCTATGGGGAACGCGTTGTTGAAACCATTAACAAGTATGGGAATGAAAGGTTTAAAGTGGTGAGAAGGTTTAAGCTTCCAAGAGAGTTGCCTGAACTCATAGATGAGCCGGAAGGATACTTTCCAAGAGGGGTTTTTTGAAGGGGTTGACGTAGCGTACCTTTACACGCTTTATCCTGACCTAACAATACAGGGGGTTCTAGAAGCATGCAAAGCAGGGCTCTCAGCTGTCATTATACCTGGGGAAGATCCAACCTTTAAGGGTGCCGCATCTAAAAAAGAACTCCAGAGAGTGGCGGAGGGGAAAATAGACGTTTTCGCGCCTAGAATCTCCTGTGCGTTACATCCACCAACGGGTAATAGGGTAGTCGACCAATTAGCTGAGAGATTTGGAATGCCGGAAATACACGTCTCACTTCACGGTCAACGCGTCCTAAGCGTCAACGTGGTTAGAGGAGCCCCCTGTGGAGCTACATGGTACGTTGCGAGGAATCTTAACGGTGAAAGGTTTCCCGACGCTGATGCTCTTAGACGCAAGGCGGGCCTTCTCGCCCAGTATTACTGCAGAGCGCCCAGAGGGTATCCCCCTTTTGAAGACGTAAAAGGGATACATCTAGCAGGGGAGCTGCACGCCAAAAGCGTGAAGATAATAAAGTTAAAGTAAAAATCGCATTTTACGCCTCCTGTCAAGGTTCTTAGGTGCATATCTTTACATTATCATTGGTTTTAACGTTTTTTCAAGTACCTCTTTTACAGCTAGATATGCAGGGGAAGTTTCAGGGAGGTCTAGGAGGGGTTTTCCCATCAAGTTGTATTCTGCCAGTTTTCCGTCTACGGGTATGCTGCCAACGTAGTCTAGTTTAAACTTTGCTGCGTACTCCTTTAGAACGCCTTCAAGACCGGGTGTTACCTTATTGACCACTAAGAACACCTTTTTAAATTCTCTGTGAAGGACTTTTGCCAAGTCTCTTATTCTTGAGGCGGTCTGAATGCCCATCTTTGAAGGGTCTGCTACGAGGAACATTACATCAACGTTGGCACTGGTGCGCCTACTGACGTGCTCTAACCCGGCTGGCAAGTCCATTAACACTAAAGAGTAATTCTTCACTAAAGTATCCATGATCTTCATTAACAAATTATTTACAAGGCAGTAGCATCCTTCCCTTTCAGGCGCCCCCATAACGAGCAAGTCGAATAGGTCCCCCTCATAGAGGATGTCAAAGACCCGGTACTCTAAGTACTCTGCTTTACCAAAGTTTGGGGGGAAGCTGCTCATTTTCTCTTTAAGCTCGTTAACGATTACTCCAACGTCTCCTCTCACATCAACACCTAAAACGTCAGGAGTATTGGAGTCAGGGTCTGCGTCGATAACCAGTATATCTTGAGAGTTCCACTCTAAGAGGGCTTTCAATGCTAAAGCCAGAAAGCTTGTTTTTCCAACTCCTCCTTTACCGGAAACTGCTATGATCTTCGGCTGCATAAATCCAACTCCATGGAGGCGTTCCGGGTACTACATGGATCTCAAACCTAAGATAAACTTTACCTGCCTAAAGACGCGCCGAGGAACTAGACGGGAAGGAAAAACGGTGAAAGGCCGTTTACAACATCAAACCCATCTTAATGTCTTTACGCCTTTAATCACTTCTCCTTTGCCGGTTATGTTAACGATAACAGCATCCGTGTTTTTAGCTAGCCATTCTAATAACTTCTTTGCATACTTCAGCTTTTTACGTTTCACGGTGGTAGCGTATACATCACACGTATATGTCGGCTTCGAGAAGCGCCCAACCTTTTCCCCCAAGTCAAACCCGGCTAGCAAGATTGTATGCGCCCCCATTGCCTCGGAAAGGAAGGCTGCCCTGTCGCCATCGGTGAAGCCGAAAAAATTATAGATTTTCCCGATGGGTTCTGTTTGCGTCGTCCCAAGGACAGGGCCGTGAAACTCCTTAACTTTTTCAAGGGATGTGATATTATCTCCGTGTGCATGTACGACTACTATGGACCCTTCAAGGTTTGCGGAGAGAATATCCTCTATTTTTCCATCCAAGTCTGTCACTATTAATCCTGGCTTAATTCCTTCCTTTAGGAGGGCTGACGTCGCCCCGTCAACGGCGACATTGACACATGTTTTGTCTAGTCCTACCCTCTTGATTTCTTTTACGTTCCTTTCCAGCGAGGGGCCACAGCCATAAACTATTACGCAATTACCGGATATCATCCCTTTTACTTTATCTAACGCGTCTCTTACTTTAGCATCATCTAAGATCTCATTAAGGATCATCGCCGCCTCTCTGTCCTTTTCCGGGTCGAAGCCAAAATCCTTAACAATTTTATCATACCATTTCTTCCAGTCATCGTAAGTTATTTTCCTTGGCGTCCCTTCCTCCTCCCAGCAACCTTATCACTTCATCAAGCCTCGGCATGCTACTTCTAGAGCCAGGTCTCTGAGCTGAAATCGCGCTCGCCGCAAGGCCGAACCTAATGCTTTCCCTTAAACTCTTCCCATCTAAGACCGCCTTCATGAATCCTGCTGAGAAGGCGTCTCCCGAGCCGCTGGCATCCAACACGTCCACGTCGAAACCGTCCACATGTATTCTACCTTCTTTTGTATAGGCGTCACATCCCTCCGTTACCCCCTTAAAAACGATAAGGGTCTTCAACCCTGTCCCGAGAATTTCCGTCTCACTTTCAGATTTTCCTTTGGACATTTTACTCCATCCTCTCTCGCTTAAGATCAAGAAATCGGTGTTTCGCAGAATGCCTTCTACCTTGTCGACGCCCCTCTTAAGATGATGGATTGTAGGTCTGTAGAAAACTTTCAGGTTACGGGTTTTCGCGTAGCTTGCAATCAGCTCGCCTACCTCAACGAACGTCTCACCTATATAGACAGCCTTAGCATTTTTTATCAGTTCCCAGTTTATTTCTTCTGGGTCAGATATTGAAAGAGCAGTTCTTGCGGTGGCGGTCACATACGCTTTCCTTTCCCCATCCTCGAAGATCACTATGGTCCTCGGCGTTTGAAGCCTCCGATCTATTATTAAGTTTGTTGCGTCAACGTTTTCCTTTATAAAATCATTAATCATCCTCCATCCACATGAATCCCCACCTATCTTCCCAGCAAAACTCACTCTGACCCCAAGCCTTGAAAGCGCTACGGCGACGTTTCCTCCGGATCCACTTGGTGACTCGTACACTTCGTGAAGTAAGCCTACTCCGGAAACGAGATTGGCTTTTCTTGATAAAGCTATCGTTTCCATGGAAGCTGAACCATAAACTATTACCTCAGGTTCGAAGACGGCTTTCTGCAGTTTGGCTAGTGCCTTCGTGACAGCAGCAGAAAAAATTCTCTCAAGTTTTCCAGCTTCCATGTTCTTTTTAAGGCAAAGATCGATGATGTTGTCAATGTACGTTTTGAAGAGTTCCTCCAACACTTTCTCTAGATCGAGGGATGGAAGCTGCCTTTTAAACATGAGGAGTATCCATCGTCCAATATCAGTTGGCTTATACCAAATAGTGTGCCTTCCCCTTTCCAGCCGGTGACACTCCTCCAGCACTTTCAACTTAACTAGCTTTTTCAAGTGGGCTATAACCGTTTTATTCGAGTGTCTAAGTCGTCTTATTATTTCTCTCTGGGCAAGTACCCCTCGGTCTATTTTTTCCAGTATCTCGAACGTAATGGGAGAGCCGAAAACCCCCATTAGAAACTCTCTTAAATCGTGCGGGTCAGCTGGAAGAAAAAGCAGGTAGGGCCAGTTTTCCTCCATCAACCATTTTCACCCTTCCACTTTTTCAATAAACATTAACGGGTAGTTGAGTTCAGGGATATAATCCAGTCTTGCAGTGACCTTCACTGCACCATACTCAACCACTAACCTGACAGAAAGGTTTCTTCCACTAACTTCAGAGTATCCATAAACATTCACATCTCCAATGCCTTCCTTTATTTTAACTTCCACCGACTTAACATATGGTTGGCAAGAAACCGCCTTTTCTATCGCTCGCTCAATAAGTGGAATGATCTCTTTCGACACTGGAACGCCGACGAATTGATGGTAGATTGCGCCAAGTTTAATGCCAGCCTCGAAGATGGCACGGTCTCTTTCACTAACCTCTCTTCCAAAAAAGCCTCTAGTAACATCCTTGTCTCCCAAAAAAACCCCCTCACTTAGCCTCTAAATTCTAAAACTTTCCTTTCACCATCACTAAGAAACGTTGCCACATAACCCCCAACTCGACATCGCCTTAAGAAATCTTTAAAGTTAAATCTAAAGAAAGTTTTCCCTTGGTAGAAAACGCGAAGGTGCTTTAAAAGATGAGTGATCTTGAAGGGTTAGCAAAGCGGCTTTTCTTGAAGGGTTTCTCCCGCTCCTTGATCCTTGAAAGACTTGCATCGGAAGTTACGGTATTTAAGGATGTGGCTGAACAGGATGCTTACGCTTTCGCCGAAGCTGTACTTTCGGAGGTGGAAGCATCTTTGAGGGCCCTAGCTAATAAGGAGGTAGGCTGGATCTTAAGGCATCCTAAGAGTGGAGCAACAATGCACGATTTGGGGGTTGGATGTAGAGGGGAAGGGGACTTCTTCGTCCATCAACTTCTTTCAGAAATAGCCGACATAGGAGTAGCACGTGTCCTAGGACCTAAAGCGCAAGACGATGCAGGAATCGTCGGCCACGAGGGAAGATTCATTGTTGTAGCGGTGGATGGAACTCATTCACGTTTAACCGAGTTCCCTTTTATTGCAGGTTTCCATGTGACACGAGCTGCAATGAGGGACGTCTACGTTAAAGGAGCCAAGCCTGTAGCTCTCTTTACCGACCTTCACCTAGCGGACGATGGGGACATAGGTGTTTTGTTTGACTTTATGGGGGGTGTGAGGGCTGTCTCCCAGCTATCCGGTGTCCCCTTAGTAGCGGGCTCAACGCTTAGAGTTGGAGGGGACATGGTTATTGGTACCCGCTTCGTCTCATGCGTTGGGGCGGTTGGAGTAATAGAAAGGGAGGACATGATAGCTGCTAGACGTAGAATAAAGCCGGGTGACGACGTCATCATGACCGAGGGTGCCGGTGGGGGAACAATAGCAACCACAGCAATTTATAGCGGGATGCCTGAGGTTTTACTTGAAACCCTTAACATTCAATTCATTGAGGCGTGTGAGGCTCTCCGTCAAAGCGGACTCTTCAGTAAGATCCATGCCGCAACGGACTGGACAAACGGGGGACTTAGAGGAGACTGCAGCGAGATTTGTAGAACCGTCAAGGTGGGAATGAAAATATATGAGGAAAAGGTCAGGTCCCTTCTAAACAAGAAAGTCTTATCTATGCTTGACACGTTGTCAATAGACTATTTAGGCGTTTCAATGGATGCACTTCTCATATTTAGCCCACCAGAGCACACGAAGGAAGTCCTTTATACTTTGAAAAAGGTTAACGTGAAATGTGACGTAGTGGGCGAAGTGATAAGCGATCCTGCCAGACCAATTTTAGTAAGCAATGGAAAGGAAACATGCTTAGAGCCACTTTACAGGGAGGCAGCTTACACGAAAATTAAGAAGTTAGTTGGTGAAGAAGCACCTCTAAGAAAGGAAGAGTTCATGGCATCCGCTAGGAGAGCTGTCCTCGAATCGCTTGAAAAGACCAAGAGGGTTATTGAGCTCGTAACAAGGAAACGAAGAGAAAAGGCTCCACTACAATAAGAAGGTCACGGAGCCTACTCAAGCATCAACTATACCTTCTTCGGTTATTAGGAAAACGGTTTCCTGCTCTGGAAGATAGGGGCTGTCGACAACTCTAGCTATACGTTGATTTCCTTTACCCTTCCTCAGATAAACTCTCGTTGTACAGTTATGAGCTATTATATGCCCTCCAACAGGCTGGGTCGGATCACCGAAGAAGGTATCGGGCTTAGCCATAACCTGATTTGTTACCACCACAGCCAAGTTATGTAGCTCTGAAAGCCTCAGAAGAGTGTGAAGATGCTTATTCAACTTTTGCTGTCTTTCAGCCAGTAAACCACGGCCAACATATTCAGACCTGAAGTGGCCGACTATGCTATCGACTATTACTAGCTTCACGTTTCTGCCTTCACTAATGATGTCCTCCACGCTCTGAGCCAAGTAAAGCTGATGGTCAGAGTTATACGCCCTAGCATATGTAACTTTTTGAAGCGCCTCCTTCACGTCTAATCCAAACCTGCTTGCAATCTGAACCAGTCTTTCAGGTCTGAATGTGCCTTCAGTATCTATGTAAACGGCTTCCCCAGACAAGCCACCTGCTTCTTCAGGAAGCTGAACCGTGATCGATAGCTGATGGCATATCTGAGTCTTCCCTGTGCGAAACTCTCCGAAGAATTCCGTTATACCTCTTGTTTCGATTCCGCCGCCTAGTAATTCATCCAGGTTCCTGCAGCCAGTAGTAATTTGAGAAATTCTCTTCCTCTGCTCTAGATACTCTTCAGCAGAGATGAAGCCGATGTTAACGAGCTCTCGAGCCGCCTCTATTATTTTTGCTGCAGTTGCTTCGCCTATCTCCGCCGCTATGGCAATTTCCCTCGGCGTTGCTACCGCTATGGACTCTGGAGTCCTGAAACCGGCTTCGTAAAGTTTCTTAGCAATAGCTGGCCCTACCCCTGGGATATCCTCTAGCGAATTTGACGACATTAACGGACACCTCCGCCCTTTTCATTTCCAAACTCTTCTTATTTCTCCCTTAAAGATTTAATTTAGCCTTCTTGTTTTAATACTTTCCTGATGGAGGCTGAAGTGTGGGAGCAATGCTGGAAAAGCTTGGATTTAAATCTGGGTGCATTTACGAGGTGATTATTACTACACTTAATGAGGACGGTACGTTTAACGCGGCCCCTATGGGAGTTGCAATTATAGATCCGGAAACTCTCACCGTTAAACCCTACACGGACACTAAAACATACCGTAACTTAGCCAGAGAGAAGCAGGCAGTCGTTAACATAGTTGATGATGTTCTTCTTTTTTACATAACAGCTATCGAAAAAGAAAAAGTAAAAATGTTACCGTTTAGGAGGGGCAAAGTGGTTTCGGCGCCGGCATTGAGTCAAGCTAAAGCGTATATTGAATGCACTGTTAAAGGGAAACCTGTTACTTATAATGGAAGGGCTAGAATACTTTTAAGGGCCGTAAACTACACCGTTCTAGATCCCTGCACTAAACCTATTTGCAGAGCGCCGAGTCTTATTCTCGAAGCAATAATCCACCTTACGAGGATTTCACCTTTAATCACTGCTGGAAAATTTGACCAAGCATTAAAACTATTAAAACTTATAGAATTATACAGAGATACTATTAAGAGAATATGTGGTGACTCAACATACAATAAATTGATAAATGAAATTTATAAGAAAGCAAAGCAGCAATGTCCTTAACGTGAAAGCTAACTTTTTAAATGCAAAAAAGTAAACGTTTCTATGAGCTAGAGCTTGCTGCCAGACGTGGCGAATAAGACGTTGAAAGGAAACTCTTCATAAAAAGTGGAAGCGTGGGTGTTTGAATTGGTTAAGATATTTTTTGCTAGTGATATTCATGGATCCGAAAGGTGCTGGGTGAAATTTTTACGTGCAACGGAATTTTACAACGTAGACGTACTGATAATGGGTGGAGACTTAACAGGCAAACTTATAGTACCTATAATAGAAAGGAATAATGGCAGCTATACGTGCTCCATTTTCGGGAAAGACTACGTGCTAAGGAGCAAGAAAGAGATAGAGGAGATGGAGGAAAAAATCAGGTTTAGTGGATATTACCCATACGTGACGACCGAAGCCGAAGTTGAGGAGCTACAGGCGGACGATAGGAAGGTTGATAAGCTCTTTGACAAGTTAATGGTTGAAAGTGTGAAGCGATGGATGGACATGGCGGAGGAAAGGGTTAAAGACGACGTCATGATCGTAGTGTCCCCTGGAAACGACGACCGGTTCGTAATAGACGACGTTATAAAGTCTTCAAAGAGAGTCATATACCCGGAGGAAAGAGTCGTCTACATCGATGAACACCCCATGATAAGTTGCTGCTGGGTTAATCCTACCCCATGGAACTCCCCTAGGGAAACGAGTGAGGAGGAACTGGAGAAACGCTTGAGAAGGGAATTTGACAGGGTTGGGGATTATGAGAAGCTCATCTGTAACTTCCACGCGCCACCATACAAAAGCGGCTTGGATCTAGCTCCGAAATTGGATAAGAAGATGCGTGTTAAATATTTCATGGGTAAACCACAGTTTAGCCCGGTGGGCTCTAAGGCTGTTCTGAAAGTTATTAAGGAGTTTGAGCCCATGCTTGGGTTACATGGACATATACATGAAAGTACTGGAGAGAAACATTTTGGCAGGACCCTATGCATAAATCCCGGGTCAGAGTACGGGGAAGGCATACTGAAGGGATACATAATTGAGGTGAAAAATGGAGAAGTAAGGAAGCATTGGAAGGTTGAAGGGTAAAGGCTTCTTTGAATGAGGGGGGTAGGTTAAGGAAGAACAAATTTTTCATTTTTTCATTTTCATTAAGGGGTGGGGCTGGGGGTTCACACTTGATATGTTTTTATGGGTAATGTGTGTTTTGGTTTATCAGGCGTTTCCCCGTCATCGAGGCATGCGCCTCTGATGGGGCTTTCGGGGGACCCCGGAGCCCACATCCGAAGACTCCACCCATAGGCCACCCCGTGGCCAAACCAGCACCCCAAACACCCACCAAATTTTAACTGCTTCGCAAGGTGTTGGTTGAGGGTTAACGTACAATTCCTTCAGGAGGCGATCCTCTAATTTACGAAGGGAGTGAAGCTATAAATGGACATCAAAATTTATATCATTGAAAATGGAAAGGTAAAAATGGACAAGCGGGGTTCTGAAAGATGGCTCTAGATGAGAAAACGGCTAGTAGACTGGTTCGACTACTTCAGCAAATAGAAGATTCCACAAGGCTTGAGGGGGTAGCTTTAATTACCAAAGATGGAATAAGGGTGGCATGTGCCGAATCCGCTAGCGTCGACGTCGACGTTATATCGACAGCTTCCGCAGCGATAATAAGTACAGGTGAAGCAACCACGGTGCAGCTTGGACATGGAAACCTCTCTGAAATTATAATCAAGGGAGACTCAGGATACCTGATTATAACTCGTGTTGATGAAAACCACATGTTAGTAGCGTCAAGTAAGGACATTGTACGTTTAGGGTTAAACCTAGGAGTATTAAAACGCTACGCACACTCTATAGCCGGACTTCTCGCCCAAGTGAAGGTTAGGGCTGCAGCCCCGACACCAGCTACAGTACCCCGACCAGCCCATCCTTCAACAGGGGTCACAGTTAAGGAGGAGGCTACACCGGTTAGCGATAGAGAAGCGATCTTTGAGGCTCTCAGAGCGCTGGGACTTGAAGACGCTGTGACCGAAATTAAGTCTCAAGAAAAGAAGTTTGAGAAAGCTGAGAAAGTATGAGTTTTCAGATTCTAACGGGTGTAAAGAAAGTCTTCAAGGATACCGCAAATTCCCTTAAAGTTTTTGTTGCACTTAATGCAACAAATTCCCTTTTCGGCGCAGTAGATATTATTTATGCATTCCATGCAACACGGGTTTTTCCCCAAACTCATTTTAAATCACCCTTCTTTTTAGTTAGGTAACCGTGAAGACGAACCTGACCAAAAACTCATTAAAACAGCATAGGGCGAACATGAACATGAGTATTTTTAGTGCCACCCACATACGGTTCCTAGCAGGATTTATGATTGCCCATATGAAGCTAGCTAGAAAAAAGGCCACACCCATCATCACGTTCACGTCTGCCAAAATTATGTCAAACGCGGTGAAAACGCCTAGAATACTTAAAAGCAAACCTACGAGTAGACACGTTCTTTTCCCTAAGGCAACTGATAACGTTTTTAAGCCAGCAGCCTTATCTGCCTCGTAATCTAGTGTAGCTGTGACCGTATAAAAAGCAGCTCCAAAGAAGTTTACACTTAAAAAAAGCCTGAAAGGAAACCAGTTTTTCACGGAGAAGTAAATGAGAAAATAGCTGAAGTTGGTTAAAGGAAGAAATATGCTGTAAATTAGTGAGATTATAAGGGATGAACGTGCGGCTCCTTCGAAAACTTCTTGGTAGACGATGTGGCCGGCAACGAAGGGCAACGATGCGAGACCTAACGTGTTCCAGGTGATGTCTAAGGGAGCCTTAGATTTTAATCTGGGCTTATAAGAGTAGGTGAAGGAGAGGAAGTGGCCCAGAAGCACCACCATGAAAAGGAGGTACGAAACAGCTAAGCTTACAAGGAGGCTTAGAACAGCAGAGAAAACGCTTAAGTTAGCAACCGTTTTTGCTGACGCTCTACCATTAACTATCGGATTGCTGTAGTCTTTACCAAAGTTACACTTATCACTATCTTGCGAGTCTGCGTACGTGTTCACGTTGCACCCTGACAATGCCGCTAAGAAGGTAGCTATGTAAGCAGGAATAACGCCTCCACCGAGGATGAAGTTTAAAACGAGATCTCTCACCAATCGGGAGAAAAACCATAAACCATTAAGGACGGATAGTAGAGGAGAAAGTAGAGACCCCAGCTCTCCCACTATGAGAAGAGCTATCGGAAGCGCTGTAAAAGCTGGCCTAGTTAAATTATAAAATACACCAATAGAGTTAGCTAACCTAGACGATGACAACCTCCGCTTCCTCCAATACCCGCACACCCAATTCCCTCTTTAATTTCCGCTTATTAGATGAGGTACTTCACTCTTAAAACTAATCCTTTCAGGTAAAGCACCATTTCCCCTCTTCTGAGGGGATTCACATTTATTAACTCTTCGTTGAAGGAAAAAAGGAAAGGTTTTTATACACTGCCAGTTTTGGATACTATAAACTTTCCGTTGAAGAAAACCATGCCCCTCTAGAAGGTGGAGCCAGCATGCCAAAGTTCGGGTATTCCATCTATGGACTCGACCCAGCATTAACTGCCAAGGCTAGCGGGCGAGACCTTAGAATTTCACATAAGGCAGCTCGTGAAATATGCAACACAATAAAGGGTATGATGTTATACGAGGCAAAGGAGCTCTTAGAGGAGGTTATAGCCCTTAGACGTCCGATCCCGTTTAGGAGGCATAAGGGAAAGCAGGCTCATAAACGTGGTCTCCAAGGATGGCATACTGGCCGCTACCCTGTTAAAGCAGCCCGTGCCATAATGAAGATACTAGATAACGTAGAAACTAATGCTGAACAAAAGGGACTTGACGTCGACAGCTTAAGGATAATTCATGCCGCCGCCCAGAAGGGGCCAGTTATGAAGCGTTACATGCCACGTGCCTTCGGGCGAGCTACACCAAAATTTAGGGTTTTAACTCATGTTGAAATAGTTGTCAAGGAGGAGCCTGTAGAATAGTTAAGAGGGAGAGATTAAATGTCGACCAGGATGCACTTCATTCGAAGCGCGATCCAGCGGGTTGAAATAGACGAGTTCCTCGCTAAGGAGCTTAGGAGGGCAGGGTATGCTGGAGTTGACATTCAAAAGACAGCCTTAGGGACGAATGTGACGATCTACGCGTCTAGACCAGGGATGGTCATCGGGCGACGGGGACGGAACATACAGCAATTAACAGAGATCCTTGAGAAGCAATTTAAGGTTGATAACCCTCAGATAAACGTTCAGGAAGTAAATGCTCCCGAGCTTGACGCACGTGTAATGGCCAATCGCCTCGCAACAGAGTTGGAGAGAGGCGTCCATTACCGTAGAGCAAGCTACTTCATTCTCAGGAGAATAATGAGCGCGGGAGCGCTTGGATGCGAAATAATAGTTAGTGGGAAGCTAACGAGCCAGAGAGCACGTTACCAAAAGTTTAGGCAGGGCGTCCTGGTTAAGTGCGGTGAGCCGTCAAATAAGTTCGTTGATGAAGCTGTAGCGTATGCGTTGCTTAAGCCGGGTGTAATAGGTGTTAAGGTAAGGATAATGCTGCCTAACGCTGTCATGCCGGACGTGGTCGAGACTAAAGAGGAGGTTAAAGAGGAAGTTGAGGAGGAGGCAGAGGCTACCGCGGAAACAGAAGAGTAAGGATGATTTGAGGTGATACTGTGAGCTATAAGATTAGGGAGATAAGGTCTTGGAGCCTTGAGGAGCTCAAGGAGAAATTAGAGGAGCTTAGGTCTGAACAGTTAAACCAGCGGGTTTTAAAGTCTCTCGGCGGCGCCATAGAAAACCCCGCCAGGATAAGGAATACTAGAAGGGCGATCGCTCGGATTTTAACCGTGATAAACGAGAGAAAGAGGAAAGAGAAAGGTGAAGAATAAGAAAAACGGTAAAAACAGGTTTGTAATACCTGTTAGGGACCTAGTCAGGCACGAACTAATAGGGTTAAATGTTACTGTCGTGGAAAGTCTAAACGACAAATTTATAGGGTTCTCAGGTGTTTTAATTGATGAGTCACGGAATATGATTACACTGAAATCTGAGAATGGTGCTGTGAGAAAAATACCGAAGGAAGTATGTGTTTTTGAGTTTGAGTTGCCGCAGGGAGAGAAAGTCAGAGTTGACGGGCGGGCCATAATAGGACGCCCACAGGACCGTTTAAAGATGAAGAAAAGAAAGGTCGTCTGGCCTCTTAACGTCGAGAAGGCCCTTGCAAAGCTTAAACGTTGCAAAGCTGGTGGCGAGGTGGTGTGCTGCTTTGACCCGTAACATAGGTGTTGACGTGAAGCCTCCAAGGCGGGAATGCGACGATAAATTCTGCCCATTTCATGGGACACTTCCGGTTCGCGGCATGATGTTTGAAGGCGAAGTTGTAAGTGATAAAATGCAGAGAACCGTCGTAGTTAGACGAGACTACCTGAAGTACAACTCAAAATATAAAAGATACGAAAAGAGGCATTCCAACTTTCACGCTCATAATCCTCCATGCATAGATGCGAAAGTGGGTGATAAAGTTAAAATAATGGAGTGCCGTCCTCTAAGCAAGACCGTTTCATTCGTTGTTATCGAAAAAATAGAGGAATGAGGAGGTAAAGCATGTCTAAAAGAGGACGTGGACCAAAACTACGTGCAGGCATAAAGCCGAGGGTTTCACGCGGGCTGCCAGTAGGCGCCAGAGTTATATGCGCGGACAATTCCGGTGCCAAAGTCGTCCAGATAATTTCGGTGATAGGATACAAAGGCAGACTTAACAGGTACCCAACGGCTGGCGTAGGCGACATGGTCTCCGTTTCGGTTAAGGAAGGAACACCTGAAATGCGCCGTCAAGTTCTAAGAGCAGTCGTCGTTAGGCAGAGGAAGCCTTACAGAAGAAAGAACGGAGAGTGGATCCAATTTGAAGATAACGCGGTGGCAATAGTCTCTCCAGAGGGAGATCCGAAGGGATCCGAGATACGGGGGCCAATAGCGCGTGAAGCCGCAGAGAGATGGCCTAGGATAGCGGGGATAGCCAGCATAATAGTTTAACGGGTTAGGAAGGGGGTTTTAATGAGGGTTAAGACGGTGAGTCCTAGAAAACAGAGGAGGTATCTGTATAATGCGCCCCTTCATAGGCGGCGGAAGATGTTTAGTGCGAAGCTGTCTCCAGAGCTTAGGGAAAAGTACGGGGTTAAGTCTCTTCCAGTCCGTGAGGGAGACGAGGTTCTAATAATGAGGGGGACGTTTAGGGGAACTGAGGGGAAGGTTGTTAAAGTTGACACGAAGAGATATAGGATCCACGTGGAGAACGCGACCATAGAGAAGGTTGATGGGACAACGGTTTATTACCCGATTCACCCTTCGAAGGTGATGATAACTAACCTTAAGCTTGATGATCCTCGTAGAAGGGTGGTTTTGGAAAGGAAGCAATCATCATAGGTGATAGGAAATGGCTAGGATGGGACAAAGGAGGCATATGAAGAGGATAGCGGCTCCGAAGCAATGGGCTATTCCCCGTAAAACGGCAACTTGGACTGTGAAGCCGAGGCCTGGACCTCACCCCGTAGAGGAGTGTATTCCTCTTCTGATCTTGGTGCGGGACGTGTTAAAGTATGCTACTGTCTCCCGTGAGGCAAAAAAGATCATAACTCAGGGTCAAGTTAAGGTTGACGGGCGTGTTAGGAAAGATCATAAGTTCCCGGTTGGGCTGATGGACGTCATAGAAGTCCCCATAATGGGTGAGGCATATAGGGTTTTGCCCTCAAAGAGGGGGTTCACCCTTGTGCCCATTGAGGGGGAGGAGGTAAGTTTTAAGCTCTGC
>JAPDJY010000060.1:0-15141 GCA_029258835.1 Thermoproteota archaeon
TGAAGACGCTGTCCGTGTCAGCGTAGAGGACTGATAGCCCATGCTTCCTAGCGATTTCTATCGCCTTCTTAATGGTCTCCCTGCCCCAGGCAGCCGTTGCCTCGGCTACAGGTTGAAGGTACCATCTCGCCCCGAGCCAGCCGCAGTACCCGTAGACCGCATTGGTCATTGTTTTGACAGCCTTCTGCCGCTCGTCGAGGAGGACGTAGTCGAGGCTGCCCGGCTCAACCATCTTCATTCGCTCCCTTATCTCGCGCCTCACACCTATGAGCTTCTCGAGGATCTTCTTGTAGAATCCTGGGGGGTGCCTCCTGAACCTGTGCCCCACCTCCGGGGCAACGTAGACCTCGTCTTCAGGGACTTCTTCACTAGGGGGGACGTAGGTGTCAGGCGAAACGTTGTACTTTATCATTATGTTCGGGTACATAGAGGCGAAGTCTAGGACTGCCACGTCCTCGTAAACCCCGGGCTTAGGCTCTAGGACGTATCCTCCAACATAGGACCTTTTGGGCCTCTCTAGCCTGCTTGGCACCAACTCGCCGGCTGCGTGAGCCTCCCTCATAAGCATGTTTTCCACCCTGAAGCCGACTCCAGCCCTCATCACCTGGTCGAGGGGCATCCCTGTCACCTGCGCCATGGAAAACGCGGTGTGCAGGAGCTTCCTTGCAACTCCGAGGATCAGTTCTACGTCGTGGCGTGACGACTCCACTATTTGGCCTCTCAGGGACTCGTCATCCCAGTAGCGTGGCACTTGGGTGAAGTCAACGCTTACCCTTGGCGTTTCGGCTTCAACTTTCAGGTAGTCGGCTATGTTTCTCAGAGTCTTCAGTTTAACTTCTGGCAGGACGCTGGCTACGTCGTAGAGGTCTACGTGGGCTCTTCCAACGACGGACACGTGTCCATAGACGCTCACGTGCGGCTCAGACCCGTCCCTGTTAATGGTGAGGGGGATTTTCAGGTGGCTGGCACGCTTCATGAGGTATTGAAGGTCGAAGAAGTTGGAGTAGAATCCGACTACGACGTCTGGGTCGTAGCTGGAAATGTAAGAGGTGAAGGATTCTAGTGCCTCCCTGTCATCGTGTCCATCGGCTTCAAACTGCCTGACCTCTCCGTCGCCTGTTATCGTGGATACGAGTACCACGGGGTCTTCCTCGGGATTCATGGCACCCGTCGGGCTGTAAACATCTATTTTAAATCCTACCAGTTTAAGGGTTGGGGGGCGACCCTCACCTGAGGGAGTTGGATGCGACTCCGCAACGTACACTTTGTAGCGTTCTCCTCCCTCCTCGTCCGCCTCAACGGTGTGCCAGCAGCATGGGGTTACACCCGTCACGTTCATATACTTCGTGTAGAACCTTATATCTGCTTCAAGGCATGCCTTGACCCCGGGAAGCTTCCCAAGCTTCTTTGCGTACTGGGATGCGTAGTCGGGGTCTTCGAAGAAAACCTTAAGGGCCTGTGTAGGCTTGCCGAGGAAAAGACGGTCTACAACCTCGACGCTGGTTATAGGGGATGCCTCTATGGATGAAACCTTAACAGCGTCTACGACGGATTCGGCTGACACGCCATCCTTAAGGAGAATGTAAAGGTGAGGTTTAAACGAGCGGTCTATAACTAAAACGCGGTCGCCTTTATTATCAATCCCCCAGAGGAGGACTTCAGGACTCCTCCCGGTCTTTTGCCCGACGTCCAGAACCCAGAATGAAAGCTTCAACGGAAACCCCCCGGGAACCTCCAACATTGAAAGAGGAAGAAAGGGAAAATAAATTTTAGCGTTACAAGGTGGAGTGGCGTCTGCTCCGTTACTGTTGACTGGTCATGAGGAGTTCATGGAAAGGGGGTTTCCTTTGCATCATCGGGAATTTATGGTGGGATCGTCGCTCGCTGGGTGAAAGGGTCATTAGGGCCTGTCTTCCTTCACTATTTTCACTTTTCTCTTCGGCGACCCATTTCTCTTCCTGCAACTTCTTTCGGTTTCTTCGGTGATGGGGACTGTTTTTGGTGTTGTGAAGCGTGGGAAACTTAAAAACTTCTAGCTTCAAAGTTTTAATTGGGTGTTCTGCTTTGGATGACGAGGATAGGATGCTGGAGGATGAGGCTGAGAGGGAAGTTAGGAGGAAGCATGCTGACTGGGCGTTCATAGAAGCGCAACCTCCGAAGGTGAGGGTAGCGTTAAAGCTGTACGTGGAAACGGGAGATGTTTACAAGGCTTCACGGCTTGCCGGGTTAACAGTGGAGGAATTTAACGAGCTTAGGATTAGGGCTAGGATTCCCGTTGTGGTGTGGAGGGATTAGGCTGCTAGTGGTGGTATAATTGCTATGCAGCGTGGACACTTGTTTCCTGATTGATTGGGCTAAGTATAGGAGGAGAGACATTCTCCAAGGGGTTTTCGAGGCTGCGTATGTTACTCGGGACGTTCTAGATGAGGCTAGAACTGAGGCTACTCTTTCCTACATTGGAGATTTGCTGGCTGATGGGTTCCTAGCCTTTTACCCTTTGATGGAGGATGTTACCTCTCTCGTGAGGGAGATCGTTGCTGTTTCGATAAGGGATCCTAGAATTAGGACGATTGATCCCCCTGAAGCATTTGCCTTAGCGATAGCCGTTAAGGAAGAATGCATATGTCTAACAGAGAATAAAGGTGTGCTCCGCCTATCAGAGCTGTACAGGGACAGGTTTAACGTTGAGGTTTGGAGAAGCTACGAAGTGCTAAAAAGGGCTTATAAGATAGGATTAATAGAAAGCTTGGAGGAGGAGATTAGGGCGTATGAGGAGGACACGGGACATCTTTTCCCGCGAAGAAGAGTGGAGAAAGGAGGATGAGGCTGAGAGGGATGTTAGGAGGAAGCATGCTGACTGGGCGTTCATAGAAGCGCAACCCTCAAGAGTGAAAGCGGCGTTGAAGCTGTATGTGGAGACCGGGGATCTAAGGTTAGCTCAGAGAATAGCGGGAATGGGGTTAGAGGAATTCATAGAAACACTTCTTAATGCAAAGATCCCTCGAGTGACCTTTATCTGAACCCTCGCAAGAAGACCCTATGCGAAAGCGTGGGAATAAATTGCGGTTAAAATTCAAATTTGCCTTCCAATGTTTTTTGGGATGTTCCCGTGCAAAAGGATGTTCAAGTAACGGTTGTAGGAAAGGTTTTTCAAGCCTAATAGAAAGAAGGTTTTAGCCCTCAGGAGCTCATATGAATATTTTGGGCTTGTTGAGTGGTGTCTGGACTTCAATTCGGCTTCTAAAGAGGTTTCTACGTGGAAACGGATATGAGTGTGCTAGGAGGTTTTCAGCCTTCTTTTTAGGTCTGGAAATAGCCGCAGCTTTAAAGAGGAAGGTGAAGTGGAGTGGGGGGGTTAAAGTGATAGGTGGAGGAGGGTGGAGAGGTGAGGGTGAAGCTTAGAAGGAATATTGCTGCCGGGGCGGATGCAGGGTTTCCCCAGCATGTCTTGGTGGAAATTGCAGCGAAGCCAATGGTTAGGCTTTAAGCGTTGAAGACCTTTTCACGGAGGACTCGCTAAACCACCTTAGGAGAATGGTGAGATGAAGAAGAAATGATTTTATGAAGGGTGGTGAAAAGTAAGGTTTAAATTGTTCGAGGGTTAAGTGTAACCCGGACTGGTTGCGGGACGAGAGCTATCCTCTGTAACCAAGGCGAGAAAGTACGAAGGCGTATCTGTGAAGCCCCCGGGGGCAAGCTTTTTCAACCTTGCGGGAACTGCCGGGAACTCTTGACGGCTAGAAATTTAAACTGCTTATCCTCCTGTTTTCCCTATGTTTTTCACTTGGAAAGAACGTGTGGTGTTGGGTGGCGTTGGAGTCCGAGTTCATGGTTCTCGGCGTGGTAGCTCTTTCCATAGTGGTGGCTCCGCTCTTAGCTACGCGAGTTGGGATTCCAGGGGTCATAGCGGAGTTCTTAGTCGGCTTTATCATTGGCCCTTATGGGCTGGGCTTAATTAGGAACGAGTATGAGTGGCTTTCATTCATAGGGGCGCTTGGCCTCGTCTTCTTAATGTTTCTGGCAGGTTTGGAGTCTGACCCGGAGATCATAAGGGAGGATTTTAAAGCTATAATTTTAGTGGGAGCCGCCAGCTTCATACTGCCGTTGACCGTAGGCTTAGCGTTTGCCTTCTCGACATCACTCTATAGCTTTGTTGAGGCGATGCTTTTGGCTTTCCTGTTCTCGGCGGGGTCGGCGGGGGTTCTAATACCTATCCTTAGAAGGTATGCTGACAGGCGACTGGTGCACATCATGATTGGAGGGGCAATAGTAGATGAGGTGTTAAGCCTTCTGGGGATGGCCTTAATAGTCAGCATATTCACCCCTCTAATTCCGGGGTTTCCGCTTCCTCTCCAGATCTCACCCTGGGGGGTAGCCCTCTTCGTCGGGGAGATCCTGATCTTCCTAGTCATAGTACGCTTACTCCCTAAAGGGATAGAGAAGGTGATTAAAAAAGTTGGAGAGAAGAGGGTGGAGGAGTTCGAGGTCAGACTCACCATACTTCTCATGCTTGCACTGGTCGTGGTAGCCGAGGCCCTTTCATTCCATGCTGTGATAGGGGCATTCCTAGCCGGGCTAGCCCTCAGGGAGGCTGCGACCGTTAACCCAGAGTTCTACGATATAGTGTACCCAAAGATTACGACCATAGGCTACGGCCTCCTCATACCAGTCTTCTTCTTCACCATAGGGTTAAAGGCTAACATAACAGGGCTGGAGGCAGAGGCCCTAGCCGCCATAGCACTTGCCCTAGCTTTAGGGCTGGCGTTCGCGTCGAAGCTTGCAGGGGGATACGTAGCGTCCATAGCTGCCAAGCTGAAAAGGAGGGACTCCATAGGAGTAGGGTTTGCGATGAACGTCCGTTTAAGCGTGGGGATCGCCATAGCCGAGGTTGGCCTTAGCTCACGCCTGATAGCGTCTAACACCTACACGCTCTTCGTAGTAATATCCGTTGTAACCACGCTGGTGGCTGCGCTTGGGTTAAGCAGGTTCATGAAGGTTAAACCGGCCGTCACCGAGCCGGAGGAAGAGCTTTTCATATGCGTGCTGCGAGGGCTTAAAGTAGAGCTTGAAGACGTCGACGACACCCTACATGAACTTCTCCAGATGGTATCTCGCCGACGACTAACCTGCGACGACATACCGGCACTTAACGTCAAAGAGAAGGTTTCTAACAGGGAGATCACATTGCTTCTGATTAGGGAAGCAGTAAGTAGGAACCTTATAGAAATAAAGGGTAACATGATACTTGTGACCCCGAAGGGGGAGAAGTTCCTCAGGGAGCGTGGAGGGGGAGGAGGGGAGGGGGAGCTTACCTCATGAAGCGGTCTTTTTTCATGGGTGTTGGTGTATGTCCGCAGTAGTAGACCTTTTCCCGATGCTTAAGCCTTTTAAAGTAAGGCTACGGTGACGGTGGCGAGGGGAGCGAGCTCCATGGATCTGCGCTCGATGAGGAGCGTGGAGACCGTCCGCAAGTCAGGCAGCGAAGGGGAAAATGGTGATGAAAAGTCACATTAAGGCCAACCCGGGGTAATAGAGAAGTCTACTAGCTCTTCCTCGCAGTAACGAAGAACGAGAAACGTATTTTAACGTCTTCGAGACCGGCATTACGCAGAAATTCCTTAATTTCTCTCCTCGAGTAGGACCTGTTTCCTCCGAATAGCCTGATAGCCACGTCTGTAACGGTTAGCTTCTCGCCTTTCTTTATCATGGTGGTTAGGAGGAACCTTCCGTTCCTTTTAAGTATTCTGGCGCACTCGCGTATAGCCCTTGAGGATGGTCGCAGCGGTGAAGGTAGGAGAAGGTGAAGGCGACATCCACTGACTCGTCTGGAATAGGCCACCTCTCAGCGGAGGGGTCGACCGTGATGAAGCTGACGTTTTCAAGCTCCATTAGGAGTTTAGGTGAGGGGAGAGGCTTCCCGGCGATCCTTTCTACGGGCGTGTGCATGCACTCGTCCACAACGTTGGAGGAGAAGTCGATGCATATGAGGTTACAGTCGAAGTCGAGATAGTTAAGGATGGTGACTGGTTCGGCTCCGAAGCCACATCCAACGTCCAGAATGGTCTTTCCCTTGAGGGACCTGCCACCGCCCAAGTCTAGGAGGGCGCGGCGGCCTATGTCGAAGACTGGGTGATGGGTTTGAAAGTAGAAGATCGTTGCTATTTCGGGCGAGGTTAGATCGACTTTCCCGCCTCTCAGGACGGTGAGGGCTGCACGGTAAGCCATGCGTTCAACGCCTTGGAACGTTACGTTAAATGGTTTAAGGGCTGGGTGTTTAGCCTTCAGGCGAAAAAACTTTTCAACCATCCACCAGTTTACCACGTATTTGCCGTCAACTACCCTAAAAACCTTAAGTTCCTTCAGGGTTTCAAAAATGTCCTGGAGGAGGTCCGTCCTCTTAACGCCGCCGAGGAAGCTTGAGATTTCTTCAAGGCTTCGAGGCATACTCGTAAATCCTAAGACGCCGAGCTTCTCGAGGCAGATGATGAGCTGCAAAGCTGAGACGACGTCGGTCAGCTTAGGGATCCACAGGCGTAGAAGGGGGACGTTACGGAATAGCCTTAAGGCCGCCCTCACCTCTCCGAAGGAAAGCACCAAACGCCCTCCTGAAACCATGGGAAGATTACGACTAATTTTAAACAGGCAAATTTAAACTTTCTGCTATAAAAAATTAATAGGAAATTGACTTGTGGAAATTAATTTAAGGTGAATGCCAGGTGAAAGAAATAGTGTGAGGTAGAGGGAGAGCCAGCAAGAGGGAGAGCCAGCACTGTTTTGTTGGGGGCTACCATCCCATGTTGCACGCTCAGCAGTAGCTTGGGATTTTACGGAAATTTTATAGGGTGGTAGAGTTTCCCTTTCCTTGGGAGGAAGTGGAGTTGGAGTGGAGAAGCGACGAGGTTGTTCCCATACACGCGTACGCTTGCTTTAGCGTGTCCGAAACAGGGGAGTTCCATCAGGTCCTGATATATGACTATTACGACCCGGAAGGATACTACGCCTCACTAGAAGGAAACTTGGACGAGTACGCTAAGGAGGTGGAGAAGCTCTGGTTAAACATGCAAGGGTTCCTTGACGAGGAGAGGAACGAGGTTAATGGGCAGCCTGTTTACCCTGAGGTGGTGTTCACCGACATAGAGTTTAGGGGGCAGGACGAGTACCCGTACATAATGTGGGTGATCACGTTCAGAGGGGACTTGAAGCCCGGCATGAACGTGTACTCGACGTGGACTGAGGAGGAAGAGCTGGAGTACGACTGTGAGGCATTATGGGTCTTCCCCGACGGAACGGAGATAGCCGACGTTAAAACGTTAATGGAGTATGAGATACACGGGAACATACTTTTTCTGTGGGCGCGGAAGGGAGACGTAATTGGAGGCCACGAGGAAATATCCTTCATTCTGCCCTGAGGGAGGCAGCGTGAACCCTCCTTGCGCCTCACCGCCACTGGAGGCGGCCCTCACCCTTCCTCCTCACCTTCCCTGCGAGCCAGAGTATTTCCTCCCTGTCCCTGTATATTTCCTCCCAGAAAAGCCTCCTTATCTCGTGGGCGCCCCTTGAGTTCGGCTCTATAACCTGTTTAAGCCAGAGGGTTGGATCCTCCGGACGGTAATGTTTAATTTCTGGGTTGTCGTGGTGCATCCCATGCCCTAGGAAGTGGGAGTGGATGTCGACGAGGGTTAGCCTGAACTCTTCTGCCACCTCGCTTATCCTTTCATTCCACTCTGCCAAGACCTTCAACCCGTCAGGCCAAGGAGACCATCCTGCATCGTCCAGCATCCCCGTTCCATCGCTGGGATCATATATGTTTCCAACGTAGATCCTTGGACGTATAGGGGAAACCATCCTTAGCAAGGATGAGAATAACTTCCTGAGCCTTTCCTTGAACCTGTAGCTTTCCTCAACACCCTCCCTGAAGCCCACCCCATACCTTGACAGCAGGTCGTTTCCACCCACGGTTACGATAACCACCACGGGGTAGTCTGGTCCTGACGGAACCTTGGGAAGCTGCCAGCGCATAACCGTGTAGGTTGTCGCTCCATCAGTAGCCAAATTATAGTTTTTAAGGTCGGGTATGAGGCTCAAAAGATCCTTACCTTTAAACTCAGGGTACACATCATCCAAGTTCCTGTAGAGAAGGGAAGCGGCACCCCAGCCAGGCCCGCCAGCGTAGTAGTCGATGATCATGCTGTCGCCGAGAGCCACGTAGCAAGGGCAACCCAAATGGGAACCTCCCTAAACGTAAACCCCTAGAATTCTCTAGTTCCTTCATGGAAGAATTTAACGCCTTTAGTTATGTTAGTTACGGTCTCCATTGTGCCGCCACACTAGTGAATCCTCGTTTGGGTGGTGGTAGCCTACTGCTCACCCCATCACTTTGGGGTGATGAAAGCATTTATGGTTACTCCAAGACCGGGCGTTTGAGCGTTTTAGTAAGTGTTATTAGTTTATATGGTTTTTAGTGCGTTTGACGGATTGATGGAGGGCTGATGGATGGATGCTGAGGTTAAGAGTGGAGGTAGGGCTCCGAACGTTACTGCCAGGCTTTACGGTGTTTTGTGCGGTTCGGCTCTTGGAGCCTTCCCGGTTGTTTTAGCCTTTTGCTACGTTGCATACTTGCTAGCTCCCAGCTTACCCTTGTATGTTTGGATTGCTCTGACGCCTTTCGTGTACTTGGTGGCGAAGTGGGTCTTCAACCTTATAGCCTTAGGCTTGATCAGGGCTTCTCTTAGGCCTGTTGAGGAGGGATACTACGAGATGGACCCAGCTAACCCAAACGTTGGGAGCTGGATGCTTAACGCGTCCCTGACGTCTATGGGACGCTACCTTGTGGGTTTTCTACCCTTAGGTCAGCCTGGGCTTGCAAGCCACGTCCTCAGGATTCTGGGGGCTAGGATCGGCAGGAACGCTATAGCCTCATCCGTTATAGACCCGCCTTTGGTTGAGATGGGTGAGGGGTCTGTTGCAGGGGGCGGCTCAATAATTTCAGGGCATGCCCTCGACGGCAAGAAAATATACATTGGAAGGGTTAAGATAGGCAGGAACGTTCTGATAGGGGGAAACACGATAGTTCTGCCCGGGGTTGAGATAGGGGACGGGGCTGTAGTGGCAGCCATGTCCCTTATACCCAAAAAGACGAAGATTCCTCCGAGAACGGTGTGGATGGGTATTCCAGCCAGGCAGGTCGGCTACGTCGACGAGGAAGGCAACATAATCATCGAGCAGGGAAAGGATGGAAGCGTAAGCGGGCACATTTAATCGGGGCTATAGCCTTTCGAGGCTCTAAGCTTTCGTCCGCTTCATTTAAAGCAGGGGTCAACAGGTTGAGGGCATCGTTTCCAACGGACTCGTTAACGGGGAAGGCTTTATATTTTCTGAATTTAAAATTTTTTCTGGTGAATTGTAATGTTGGAAGAAACGGTAAAGGTTGGAAAAAAGAATATTGTTGTAATACCGTCACGTATCAGGAGGAAGGTTGGAATCAAGGAGGGAGACCTCCTCAGGGTGCGTGTTGAAGGGGACAAGATCATGATCGAGAAGGTTTCGTCAGACCCATTCAGCGTCTTAGCCGAGGTCATCGGTGAACCCTATAGGGAGGAGGTTGACGAGGTAAAAGCTGAGAAATGGCTGGAGGATGAGTGTTAAATTGCCCGTAGCCGACACCGAACTACTTTTTGCGTTGAACCCGAAGGATAGAAGGCATGAGAAGGCGTTGGCAACATTATCTATGAGGAACTTGAAGGTCCCTGACACGGCGCTCTTCGAGTTCCAGGCAGTTTTAAGGGCGAGAGGGAGGAAGGCATCCGAGGTTGCGAGGGCCATGGCGGCTCTCAAGCAGGTTTTTGGCAGGAAAATAAAGGAGGCGGCAACGATCACCACGAAATTATTTATGATGCAGGCTGAAATCGAGGAGAAGTATGGTTTAAGCTACTTCGATAGTTTAGTGGCAGCGTCAGCTTTAATGCTTGACGGCATAGTTGTTTCAGACGATAAAGCATTCGACAGGGTTGAAGGGCTAAGGAGAGTGCCCTTAGGGGGAGGTAAATAGTTTAAAGCCGATGGAGTCGACGAGCCCTTATAGCGTTTCTGCGTTTGGATGCGGTGCGTTGGATGCGGCGCGGGCACCCGGAGTTTAAGCGTCGCCAGCCACCGTTTTAAGCCGCTCCGTCTGCTTCAGCTTAGAGGGGGTTTAAGCCGTAGCCATCACCGCTTGGCGTCCATACCGCTTTTCATGGTTGTTAGAGGGTTCCTGTACTAATTCTCCTTTCTCTTAGCTCTTTCAGGGATAGCTCCTCCTTCTCCGGCGCTTTCAGGTGGAAGAGGGCTATTCCAGCCACCGTTATGAGGGCGCCGACAACTTGCAAGGGAACTATATATTCCACCTTTAAAATTGCGGCGAAGAGCATTGCGAAAAGGGGCTGACTTAGAAGGAGGACTCCAGCCATTGTCGGGGAGATGTAGTTAAGCCCGTCTATGAGGAGGTACGTGGGGAAGATAACTGTTAGAAAGGTGAAGAGGAATATTCCAGTCAGAACCGGCAGTGTGAGGGGTGCCCCCACCCTTAGTGGCGTGGATGTGAGCGCTGCAAGTTCGGGTATGGCTACGGGTGCGAGGGCTACGCTGCTGATGGTGAATATAAGCGTTGTGAGGGTGGCTTCGTCCACGTTCTCCAGCGACTTCTTGGTGACAACGTTATTCGTGGAGAAGCCGATCATTGCCAGCACCGCAGCCACCTCAGCCAGTACGCTGCCCGTCGCCATAGAGAAACGTGACACGTGGAAAATCAGTATTCCAGCTATGGCGACCAGCATGCCGGCTATTTGAGGCTTATTTAGTTTTTCCGCGAAGACGAGGAAGCTGAGGATTGCAACCATGATGGGGGAGAAGGAGTTCACCATGACTGGGAGGGATGGGGAGCCGTGGTCGACCGCGTAGTAGAAAAGGATTCGGGCTGAGCCGAAGAGGGCTGCTGGGGCCAGCGCCCACTTCAGGAATGGTTTGATGCTGCTTATGCTTCCGTCAATTATTTTGAATGGTAGAATGGCTATTCCGGGGACGGCTGCCATGAAGGAGTACGTTAAAATGCTGAAGTCGTAAAGGTTGAAGAAGAGCTTGGAGCCAGCGGTCGTTAACGCGTACAATGCGGAGCAAAGCGTCACAAGAAACACTCCACTCGATCTCAATGGGATCACCGTGAAACTTTGAAGAATGTGGATGGAAAAGCATCAAAAAGGTTTCGAAGCAAACGGGGCTTCACGAGTCAGATGCAGGGTCGCCGTGAGGCAAAATTGGGGGACACTATACGAAGTGGAGGAGGGTTAGTGCAGCTACCCGTATTCAGCGTTTGCAGGGTTAAGTTTCCTTCAACTCGTTTTCGCAACACTCGTGAAAATTTTGGGAGTTCCATGATGGTTTGCGCCGACCGTCACCCGACGGCCGGGAGAGGGTGAAGGATGCCGCTGTGTGGACCGTCATCTAGCTTTCCCCCTCTTACTTATTTCATCTAGGACTGTGAATATTTCGGAGAGGGATGAGATTTCGTAGTCTGGTATTTCCTCCGAGCTCTTCGGCTCCTCTGAACGGTGCTCCCCCCTCCTGATCCTAACCGTTATTAGCCCTGCCCTTTTAGCGGGCCGGATTTCCGTGTTGAGGCGGCAGCCAACGTAGACCGCCTCCCTGTGTGACACGTTAAATGGTTTTAAGGCTTCCTCGAACACCTTTGGTTCTAGGCGTTCACATCCAACCTCCATGGAGATTACTACGTGATGGAATATGTGCTGCAGCCCGAGGCGGATCAGCTTCTCCCACTGCTTAACAGGGTTTCCCGGGGACGCCACCCCTATCCTGTAGCCTTGCTCCCTCAACTTTATCAGGGTTGGCACGGTGTCAGGGTATGGTCTAAGGTAGGCGAACTTCGTGTCATGGTAGGCTGCGACGGCTGCAGCTATTATCCTCGAACTCACTTTCAACCCTAGCCGTTCGAGGGTTCTGTCAAAGTGTTTGCCATAGTCCCGCCCGTACTCGGCTACGACGCTCTTAAGCACGTTAAAAGTCGTTTCCGGGTCGACCGGTAGGCCTGCCTCAACCATGGCCCTGACGGCGTTCATCCTTGCAAGGTATGCTTGAAGGGAGGAGTCGTAAAGGACGTCGTCGATGCTGAAGAGGACGCATCTAACGGGCAAGCCTCTCACCTTACAACCTTCGCTAGCTTTTTAGGGTTATCGGGGTTCAACCCCTTTGCAACGGAGAGATAATAGGAGAAGAGTTGGAGGGGGATGACGAAGAATATGGGGGAAAGAATTTGTTCAACTACGGGTGGAACGAGGATGCAGCGTTCCCATCCCTCCTGGTCCGTTAGGAGGACTACAGGGGCTTTAAGCTTTTCGAAGCGGTGTGCTAGGCTGACGCACGCCCCCATGTGCTCGCGGGATGGAACTATTATCATCACAGGGGTTTTCTCGTCTACGAGCTGCATGGGTCCATGAAGAAACTCTCTGGTAGCGAATCCCTCGGCGAAAACGTTCGCGGCTTCCTTAAGCTTTAACGCCCCCTCTAAGGCTGTTGCGTAGTTTGGCCCGGTCCCAAGGATGAAGAAAAACTCTGTGCTCTTAAACTCCTCAGCGAGCCTTTCAACCTGACTGCTGGAAGACTTAACTGTTTCGTCTATCTGGCTTGGCAGCCTTGAAAAGAAGCCTTTAACCTTGCCAGCCTCCTCTCTACCCTTAGCCTCCCCTAGGGATGAGGAGAGGAGGTATATTGCAACCAGCTGTGAAATGTACGTTTTAGTTGCCGTTACGGCTTTCTCCTCCCCAGCGGCTGTTTGGAGGACGTGGTCTGAGAGGGCGGCTAGACTGCTCTCAGGGGTGCTCGTGACGGCTACAACCTTTGCCCCGCGCTCCTTCGCGTACCTGGCTGCGTCCACGGTGTTCACGCTTTCACCCGACTGGGAGACCGCTACTACCAGCGTTTCGGAGCTGACGGGGGACGCCCAGTGGCGGAACTCGGATGCGGGAACAGGGGACGAGAACACGCCTGCAAGCCGGCCCATAACGTACTGTCCAACCATCGACGCATGGTAGCTTGTCCCACTACCCGTAAAGTAAACGAATTTGGTAGGGGAGAGGGATGGTGTAAGCTCCTTAAGGCTTTTAGAGACGCTCTCGGCAGTCCTCCTAGCCGCCTCCCCTTCTTCCCAGATCTCTCTGAGCATGAAGTGCCGGAGTGAGGCTGTCAAGGTAACAGCTCCACAATGCTACTGAGAGTACTTCTCCAAGAACTCTTTTAAGGCTTCATCGTATTCCCTTTGCCCCCTTAAATCTATAATCTTCTTCGCTTTTCTACCTATCTCAGGTATGCTCCCCTTATCAACCCTGCGCACGAACGTTGGGGTGAAGCATACTGCGCCGCCAAGCCTCTCAGCCAAGTCCGCCAGCAGCTCAGGCTTGTCCTCGTCTGAGTCTATGTAAAGCTCTATCCTGTCGGCTCCCGACGGATCCTCCCTGATTACCATGAGGTAGTCCCTTATTCCCTCATGCCTGAAGACAGCCGAGTCTATGGCGAACGGGCTCGTTAGGGCTCCCTTTACCTTTATCAGGCTGTCCAGCCTGTACTCTGGCGGGAGAACCCTGTAGGTCACCCTTCCACAGCTACACTTATCAGTTATTATGTAAGAGTAGTCCCTTGACCTGTACCGGATGGCGAGCGTCCCCGTCCTCGTGAGGGTCGTGAACACAAGCTCTCCCTTCTCGCCTTCCCCGACACGCTCCCCCGTGTCTGGGTCGACGACCTCCACGAAGGTGTGGTCTTCCGGCCAGTGCACTCCGTAGCGCTCCTCACACTCCGCCCCGCTTCCAGCCTCGCTGAGACCGTACCCTACTCTAACCTCTATGTCCCAGAGGTCCTCTATCTTCTTCCTCTTCTCTTCGGGAAGAGGCTCCCCCAGAACGTAAGCCCTTTTAAGGCTGCTCTCCTTTGGGTCGCCGAAGAGCTCCTCGTAAACGTACCCCCATTTAAGTATGAACTGGGGTATGCCTATTATTCCGGTTGGCTTAAAGAACCAGATCATCCCTGCCTGCTGCTTGGCTGTTGGCTGCTTCCCGGCGGGTATGACGATTGCTCCTATCCTCCTTATGGCTTCGTGTATGTCTATTCCCGCGAAGAACATGCCGTATGGCGTCGTGTTCTGGATCACGTCTTTACTGGTGAATCCCGCTGTGATGAGGTTTCTCGCTTCAAGTGAGGTTTGGACTTCAACGTCATTATTCGTGAAGCCTACTACGGTGGGTGTCCCAGACGTTCCAGAGGTTGTATGGAACACGGATAGGTTCTCGGGGTCTCCTACAGCCCCCATGTGGTCCTTAACTAAGTCTGCTTTGCTGGAGAATGGAAGCTTAACCAAGTCGTCTGTGGTTTTTATATCGGAGGGCTTTAACCCTGCCTCCTCAAACTTTTTCCTGTATACACGTGTGTTATAGGCGAGCTTAACAACCCTTCTCAGGAGCTTGTTTTGAAGCTCCTCAAGCTCTCCCCTAGACACCTTTGGCTCTAACAATTGAATCGCCCTCAAACCACGATTAAAAGGAATTATTTCTTAAAGATTTCTCTTTTCCCCAAGCTTTTAGCTAAGTTAAAAGAGGGGGATACGGGGTCTCCCCGTGCCGAGAATGGCAATGTTATCGTTATACCATCGTTATAATACTTCTTGAAGGGAAATCGAAACGTGTATGCGGGCGAATAGTTTGGATGGTGAGGGTTAAGGCTAAGTGGAGAACTACTATGAGCATGGAGTTAGTTGGGTGCTGTGGGATATATTGTGGTGCCTGCCCCTTTTACAGAAGTAATATTCCTGATTTAGCTAGGAAGCTTGAAGGATGCCTTGAGGAGTGAGAAGTTCAACAAGATTGCCGTAGCCTTTGACCGGGTTGGAGATTACAGGGAGTTTAAAAGTGGTTGAATTTTCTTTCTAGTTCTTTCTAAGGGTTAAATGTAGGGGTTGCCAGGCAGGGGGGAGGAAAACCCTTTTGTAGCATAAGAAGGTGTAGTAGAACTCCAATCCTACGTGGACGCAGTAGTTGACCATGCCCCTGAATGCCTCAAGGAGCCCGAGAACATCTTGCGAGGGCTGAAAAAGGAATGCCTATA
>JAPDJY010000085.1:0-13906 GCA_029258835.1 Thermoproteota archaeon
TTCTCTTCTAGCAAGAAGAGAGACTTTTTCTTCAACAGCTTTTAGGGATCCGGATATCCCCGTCCTAACCTCGCGATACTCAGCTATTGGCGGCGGGACATATTTTGGTTTAATGAAGAGGTTTATTATATCATCAACCTCATCCTTTGAGAAACCTTTAACTGCACTTGTATTAGTCGATGTACGTGGAAGAGATTGCACGGCTTTCTCAAATCTTCTACTGAAAGATTCTATTTCCTCCATGCTCATCTTCTTAACCCACGCCACCCTCTCAGCCACGGCCTCGGGTATAACGTTGCACATGGTGTCCGCGAGCACCAGCCGCCTCACAACCTCAGGGTGCTTCACAGCTAGCACGCAGGCAACCATGCCCCCCATCGAGTGGCCAACCAAGCTAGCCTTGGCGATGCCCAACCGCTGCATCAGCCTGTAGAGGTCCTCCCCGTGGGTCAAGACGCTATACTGCTTAGAGGGCTTACTCGACTCGCCATGCCCCCTAAGATCGTAAAGCAAGACTCTAAAGCTCTTTGAAAAGTGCTTTTTCTGGTGGAGCCAGCACCTCCTATCAACCCAGAGGCCATGAATGAAGATTACAGGCTCCCCGGAGCCAGCCTCCTCGTATGCAATGCTTACTCCATCCACATCCACGAAAGGCAAGAAACACCACCAGAGGGAAACATTGTAATACGGATAAAGATAAAGGTTTTTTCCAAGCAGGTGAGACGCGTATTCTACAACTTCAACCCTCCTCCCTCCTAGAGCCGTAAACCATCCGGGTTCCCGCCACCCTTCATCTTCCAGCCTCTAGGTGAAAGGAATTTTAAATTGATTGGTGGAAAGTTTTGCTTCAGATATTTAAAGGGAAGAATTAATGGGCTGTGAAGGAAAACGTATCCTCCCCCTCCTTTTCCCCTTAACAGCAAACGGGGTTCAGCGGACGTAGTCTTTTATAGACGTGTGTCCGCCTTGGGGCACATCAACCTCGGCTCCCTCGGGGTTCATCGGGAGCAGGTCATCGGTCTCGCCCCCATTCGGGGTAACCCCACCCCTCCTCAGGATCGGGAGGATTACCTCCTCCCAAACTTTCATTGAAGGAGGAAAAACCCACATTCTTAGGTATAAGTTTATGGAAGCGTTTAATTGTCTATTTATTCTTAAACCACATCTTTTACATTCTAGAACCTGCCCCTTTCGGCGCTTCATCCTCCCACCACATCTGGGACAGGTTTTAGTCGAATTACGAGGGTCTAACAACCTTACATTAGTTTTATAACTCATTAGAGCTATTATCTGCTTCCAGTTTTGCTTAGAGATTGCTCTGTTGTGTGTTTTTCTTTTGGTGAACATTCCCTGCTTTTCCAGGTCCTCAAATCCGTGCTCATAATCTTTGAGCTCTTTAGCGAGCCTAGCTGTTAGCTTATGTAGGAAATCTTTAACCCTGTTTCTGTATCTTTGAGAATACTTCTGCATAAGCCTTTTAGCGGTTTTCGGCCTGGTTTTACTCGACCTCTGGATTTTTCTCCTAATGTTTTCGTAGGTTACGTGTAGAGTGTATAGCGGTTTTAAGTCTACTCTGATCCAACCCTTATCGCAAAACCCGTCCATGCTAAGCAGGTTCAGATCCCAAGCAATTCTCTTCTTCGTATTAGCCGAACTAACAGGTTTCCTAAAAGTTATAATTAACTCATTCTCCTTAAGAATTAGTTCTCCCAAATCGCAACCCTCAACTCTTTTCCTGAACCAAGCTCTTGAGAGGTCAAATTCCAGATAAAGCTGACGTGGCTTTATCGTAATCGTGATTTTCCAATCTTTAAATCTGTAAAGCGTTTCTTTTACTCTGACGAACTTCCTTTTTACTACGGGCTTATTTTTGCTTCTCCCCCCTTGATGTAATTCTTTCTCCACGAGTTTAAGATTGAATAAGCTGTTTTTACTGCTGAATCTACGTAATGGGAAGCATAATTCCAATCTTTGAGTAATTGGTTTCTTAAAGCTCTTTTTTCTTTTGACTTCGGAATCATAGGAATTAGCCTATTTTTCTTCTTTTTCCATTCTATCCCGTCCCAGATGGTATCTATCGCTCTTTGTAGAAGATGCCTGTAACTACTAAGAAACTCTCTTACATCGTGGTTGTGTCTTACTTTGTAGCTAACAATCCTGTATGAGCCTCTTCGCACCTTCTACCACCTTCTTATACTTGTTTGATCTCATCCCGTACAACTTACCAGCGAAATGGGAAATTATAGTGATTAGGTCTTCAACGAGCTCTTCCTGCGGGCTTTTCTCCTCATGATTTATCACGGCTATCTCTGCTCCATAGCTTCTGAAAAATTGCTCAAGTGTTTTAAACCCGAATCTCGCTAACCTGTCTGGATACGCTATAACGACCTTAGAAACTTCCTCGTTCACAACCATTCTTAGTAGTTTTTGGAAACTTCTTCTATTTTCTTTCAAACCAGAACCTACATCCTTAAGAATTTCTACATCCAATCCTCTTCCTTTGCACAGCTTTTTATTAACTTTATTTGTCTCTCTAAGTCGTCCTTCTGGGTATGAGATGAAATCCTCGCATAACCCACCATCTTCCTTTCCTCGTGGATTCCAAAATCCTCTTTATTTCCGATTCGGGAACCCTCCTCTTCCCACCAACAGTTCCGACACACCTTACCCTCCCTTATCCCATCTTTGGATAGTCCTAACGGTTACTCCCAATAGCTTTGACGCCTCTTTCATCGTGTAAAGTTGTTCTATGTCCATCAATATCTATATATGTCTACCAAATATTTACAGTTTCGCGAAGCGTCTACCCTGAAAAGGAAGTTCTACGGGTGGAAGGCTTCAAGAAGGAGGCCGTATTAGACGGCGACGGATTACCGGTGTACGTCCACGAGGACGCCTATAAATACCTCCCGGAGAAGGTGTACGTCGACTACGCGGGAAAATGATACAAGAAGCTACGTGTCGCCAACTATTCCCGGTCTACCTTAGAGGAGCCTGTTAAAAGAGGGGGTGAAATGAGCCTCACCCCCTAAAGCGAGGGTGAGATGATCAAGCGGTTAAGGCGCCGTTAAAACCCCTAGCAACCTTCTTCCTTTAATAGACTTTCTCCGCTTAGACGCCGGTTTAGAGGCGTTAAGGCTTCCCTTCAAACATTTATTTAATTTTAAACATTTAAACCGGAAAATCGTGGATGAGGAGTTAGGAGCAGCGTTAACCGGTGTAATGGGCACCCGATGCACATGAAAGGCGCAACAGTTAAATCCTGGAATAGAGGAGAGGTTGCTTGTTTTGAGGAAGGAGGATGGAAGATTGGAGGAGGCAGAGATAGAGGTTGTGATGGTTCCCCGATGGCGGCAGCCACTCTCAGGGTTCTGCGCCTTGATTTTAGGTTTGCTCGTTGCGCTTGCAACATGGTGGGTTTTCGCTGACGTCAGGTTTGCGCTCCAGCACTTCGTGTTCGGCTGGTATCCTGAAGTTGCGTCGCTTCTAGGTGGGTGGGGGCTTCTCGTCGCGGTCTGGCAGGCTTGGCTGGAAAACTACCCTTGCTCAAAGCTGAGGAAGCCTTGGCTGGTCGGCGTCGCAGGGACCGCGTTGAACCTTGTTCTGGTTTGGTTCATGGTTTACGTGGTGTTCTACCAGCTGGTTGGAAGCCTAGTTCCGGTGGCGAGCTACCCGAAGCTTCTCTCCCTAGGACTCCCCGTCGAAACCGCACTTTACCTTTCATCGTCTGCTACTGGAATGGTGACCGGGGCTACGTTCTCCTTCGGTTTGCTCTGGGTTGCAGGCTCCATGTTCTGGCCTCTCTACCATGAGAAGCAGCCTAAGAGGGGCGTCTACGCCGTCGCCCTCTCGCTCGCCATTGGACTGACCGCATGGTGGCTCATACTCCTCCCACCAGTATCCCAGATGGCGCAGTACTCCGCAGCCATAATGGCTCTCATGTATCTTTCAGAGCTACAACCGGCTATGAGCATACTGTACTCTGTGCTGACCTACTACTACACGATTTCATGGTTTTACCTTAACGCTGAAGCTTTAAGGAGGCTTAACATGACCCAGTGGGTGATATTCTTCGCACTGCTCACAATGCTAACATGGGAGTATGAGCCCTGGATCAGGCTGAAGAGGCAGCCTCTAATAGGGGTGGCGGCGTTCATCTCCTGCACCGTTCTGGGCGCGTTCTCCGGCCTGGTCCTGTCGCAGGTGGTCTACACTCCGCCCATCCCTCCATCCTACGTTTGGGCAGCGCTGGGTCAGGCAGCACTAGCACCCATGGCGGAGGTTGCAAGGGAGGGTGCGAGGTGGACTGCCCCTCTAGTCCTAGCGGTGTTCCTCATCATAGCCGAGTTCATCCTTTACTTCTACTTCGACAATTGGCCTAAGAAGTATAGTAAACCAGTTAACATGGCGGTGAGGACCATAGTGGTTGTTCTGGCCGGGCTGCTGATGCTCTACGTCTACTACCTTGCATCAGCCAGCATCATAGGCGACCCGGACGTCGTCACCATGCTCACATACCCGATCCTATTCCTAGACCCAAGACCCCTGACGAATCCTCTGCCATTCCAGCTGTGGCTCCTCTGGATCCTGCTACTGCACGGGTACATATGGAGGAAGTGGCCTGTCTGGAAGCCTCTAACGTGAAAACACCCATTTTTCCTTTCTATTGTTAACCGGGAGAAGTCCAAGGTTTTCCGTTGTCCATCAAAGATGCGCCCACTAGGGTGCGTGCTGCTTGATTCCCCACGAGTCCAGCTTTACTGCCTGAAACAACCGACCTTTGGAGGCGGATAGAGAAGGTAAGTAGATGTGTTAGAACTGTTGGCGGTAAGCGTAGGGTTCCAGAATCGGAGATAAAGAGGATTTTAGGAACTCATGAAGAGAGGAAAATTAGATATGCAAGGGTTTCATCACATACACAGAAAGATGATTTAGAAAGACAGATTGAGTTAATCAAAAGCTATGCTGGTGAGAAGGGATGGGAGATAGAGATTTTGAAAGATGTGGGTTCAGGGTTAAAGGAAGATAGAAGGAACTTCCAGAAATTGCTAGGGATGGTTATGAATAGAGAGGTTTCTAAGGTTATCGTAGCTTACCCAGATAGGTTAACGAGATTTGGCTTCAAAACACTTAAAGAGTTCTTTAAGAGCTATGAAACTGAGATAGTGGTGATAAATAGGGAGGAAAAAAACTCCACAGGAAGAACTTGGGAAGATTTGATTACGATAATCTCCCACTTTGCTGGTAAACTCTATGGAATGAGAAGTCACAAGTATAGGAAGGTTGTTGAGGGTGCAAAGAAACTCATACAAGATCCTTAGCTACAAGATTAAACATAATTATGACATTGGAGAGTTTCTAAGTAGCTATAGATACCTTCTACAGAGAGCAATAAATATTATTTGGGATAACATTAATTGGATTGAGAGGAAGAGAAGAAACTACTATACAGTTAGGCAGGGGAAGAAGAGAAGAAAGAAATGTTGCTATGTTAAAACGGTTGATACCTACAATTCCTAAGTCTAGAGAGTTTAAGAGAAATCTAAGAAACGAGCTGTTAAGGAATTGGAGTTATGCTTCTCATTATGTTGATTCAGCTATCAAGGTCGCTTACTCGACCATGAATTCTTGGAAGAAAAACTACCTCAAAGGGAAAAGGAAGAGAAACAAGCCAATAGTTAAAAGGAAATTTATTAGAGTTAAAGGAACACTTTACATTTATAGAAACGGCAAAATTAGAATAACCGTTAAGCTGAGAAAACTTTACCTAGAATTCGATTTATCTAATGCTTGGTTTAGAAAGAGAGTTGATGGATGTGATTTAGGAGAGTTAATACTTAAGGAAAGTGAATTAATAATTACTTTAGAAGAGAACTCCTAGAAAAGAACCCATTTGAGAGAATCAGCTGGGATTTAAATAAATGCAGTATGGATGGATTTTCTCCTAAATACGGATGGATAAAAATTGATTTAAAATACCTTTACCACATACATAGAGTTCATGAAATTAAGAGGAAGAAAGTTCAAAGCATAGCTTCTAAGAAACACTCTCTTAAATCCCTCGTTTCGAGACATGGAAAAAGAGAGAAAAATAGAGTTAAAGACTTCATTCATAAATTAACTACTCAATTGGCTAAAATATTCCCAAATGTTGAGCATGGTTTTGAGGATTTAGAGAAGCAAGGAATGTTCGACAAGAGAAAAAGGCACAATAGAGATGTTGCCAAGCAGAATTGGAAGACAATAATTCAATATATGAGCTACAAGTCTAGAGTTAAGCTTGTTAACCCTAAGAATACATCTTCTACCTGCCCCATGTGTGGAGAAAGATTACTAAAGCTCCGAAAGGGGCAGGTAGTTAAATGCAAGAAATGCGGCTTAACTTTAGACAGGCAACTATGTGGGGCAATAAACATATACCTTAGGATGTGTGGTTTTCCTCCCTCTCCGAGCATCTTCTACCGAGTGGTGATTAAAAGGATGATCCCTCTGTGGAAGATGCGGATGAAGAGGGGGAGAGGGGTTACCACGAAAGGGGGCAAGGACAATGATATGCTCCCGATGAACCTAAGAGGGAGACTGAGCCCAATGAGCCCCAAGGCTTACATAGGCTTACCAATACCTATGTAAGCTGAACCCCGTGAAAATGATATATCTGCTGAAATCCCATTTTTTATGGGATTGTTGAGGGTGATGCTTCCTTTTGAAGGGGGTTCGTCTTTGGGTAAGCCTCCTGTGGGGATTGTTTCGATAGGGGTTTATGTTCCTAAGGGGTTCCATACGAGCGAGGACATAGCGAGGGAGTCGGGGATACCTAGGGAGATTGTTGAGGAGAAGATGGGGATAAGAAGGAAGGTTATGCCCTACAGCGAGAAGGATCACCCGATATCCATGGGGGTTGAGGCTTCGAGGGTCGCCCTGGAGAGGGGGAACGTCGACCCTGAAACCGTCGACCTGGTGATATGGGCGGGGGAGGAGTATAAGGAGCACCCTATGATCACCGCCGGGATCAAGCTTCAGCACGAGGTCGGCGCCCGGAACGCTTGGGCCTTCGACATATCTCAGCGGTGTGGAACGATGATCGTTGGGTTAAAGCTGGCGAAGGATATGATGATAGCCAACGATGACGTAAACACCGTCATCGTGGCTGCGGGCTACAGGAACTGCGACCTCATAAACTACAGGAACCACAGGACGAGGTTCATGTTCAACTTGGCTGCTGGGGGTGCAGCCGTAATCCTAAAGAAGAACCATCCTAGGAACCACGTGCTGGAGGCTGCCTTCATTTCTGACGGCTCCTTCGCCGACGACGTCTACGTGCCAGCCGGAGGGACGGTGATGCCTGCGAGCTATGAGACCTTAGAGCGCGGACTCCACTACCTTGACGTGAGGGATCCGGAGGACATGAAGCGCAGGCTCGACGCGGTCTCCATGAGAAACTTTCTCAAGGTGGTGAGGGATGCCGTGGAGAGGAGCGGCTACACGGTTAAGGACATAGACTACCTGGCGATCCTCCACATGAAGCGAAGCGCCCACAGGTACATTCTGGAGGAGCTGGGGCTTAGCGAGAACCAGACAACCTACCTTGAAGAGTACGGCCACCTAGGGCAGTGCGACCAGATCCTATCCTTAGAGTTAGGGTTGAAGGAGGGGAAGATAAGGGATGGAAGCCTCGTCGTCCTCGTGAGTGCCGGTATAGGGTACGCTTGGGACGCTATGGCGGTTAGGTGGGGGCCGTGCTAGGGTAGTCGTCCCGTGGCTCCCCGTAATCCCTTCTCAAGTCCTTTTTCAGTATCTTCCCCGCCGGGGATTTTGGGAGAGAGTCGACGATGGCCACGTACTTTGGCACCTTGTACTTCGCCAGCTTCCCCCTGCAGAACTCGACGATCTCCTCCTTCGTTACCGTTTCCCCGGGTTTTGGAACTATTACCGCCTTCCCCACCTCCCCCCACTTCTCGTCTGGAACCCCTATGACGGCGACCTCCTCCACCTTCGGATGCTGGTATATTACGTTTTCAACTTCAACCGGGTAGACGTTCTCCCCTCCGCTTATGTACATGTCCTTCTTCCTGTCCACTATGTAGTAGAAGCCTTCCTCGTCCCTTATGGCTATGTCACCTGTGTGGACCCATCCATCCTCGTCTATGGTCTTGGCCGTCTCCTCGGGCATCTCCCAGTACCCTGAGAAGGTGTGAGGCCCCCTTATGAGGAGCTCGCCCGCCTCCCCCACGCCGACCTCCCCCCCTCTCTCGTTGACGATTTTAACCTCGTTATGGAAGAATGGCACCCCCACCGACCGGTGCTTCTCCTTCATGTACTCGACTGGCATGTAGAAGTTGTTTGGGCCGGCTTCCGTCAGCCCGTATCCCTGAATGAAGGCTGCACCTCTCCTCCAGAATGCCTCCATGACTGGGAGCGGGCATGGGGCTCCCCCGGATATCCATATCCTGACGGAGGATAGATCGGTTTTCTCGAACTTGGGCGACTTAGCCATCATGTAGAACATGGTTGGGGCTCCTATGACTATGGTGCATTTGTACTTTTCCACGGCCTCCAGGACGTCGTCGGGGCTGAACCTCCTCCACGTTATCATTTTCCCTCCAACGTGTATGAGGGGTACGGCGAGCGTGTTCCATCCTCCGGTGTGGAAGAGTGGAAAGATTATTGGTGAGACGTCCTCGGGGGTTATCCCCCAAGTAACTATGGTGTTCACGGAGTTCCAGAAGATCATCCTGTGGGAGAGGATCGCCCCTTTAGGCAGCCCCGTGGTTCCGCCTGTGAAGAGTATCAGGTGCGGGTCCTCCATTGAAACCTTCGCCCTTCCAGGCCCGCCTCCTTCCTCCTCGAGGGCTGCCTCGTACTCTCCCCCCTCACCCGTCGAGAGGAACTCCGCCCACGTAGCCTCCTTCCTCACCTTCTCCACGACCTCGTCGAACTCTGGGTCGTAGATGAAGACCTTCGGCTTCACCTGCTTAACCAAGTGGATGACCTCCTTGGGGGAGAGCCTTATGTTTAGGGGGGCTAGAATGGCTCCGAGCTTCCCTGTGGCGAAGAAGGCGTCGAAGCACTCAACGCAGTTTCTCATGAGAAACGAGACCCGGTCTCCCTTACCGACGCCTTTCTTGGCAAGGTAGCCTGCAAGCCTTTTAGCTCTAGAGTCCAGTTCGCCATAAGTAAATGATTTCCCCTCGAAGATCAGAGCCTCCCTTCTAGGCGTTAGCGATGCTCGTCTGCCAGACCAGTCTCCAACCCAGCTCCAGCACATGGGGTCACCTCCTAACATTCAGGACTATTCTTTTAGGTTGAGGGGTAAAGGCCCCCTCGTCGACCTCTCCCAAGAAGTCCATCACCACCCTGTTGAAGAGGCGGGCGTTCTCTATGAAGAGGAGGTGGGAGCCGCCTTCGAAGAGAACCAGCCTTGAGTTGGGTATGGTCTCCGCCAAGAGCTCCGCGTTCCTGCACGGGACAACCCTATCCTTCGTTCCGGCCACTATGAGGGTTGGGGCCTTTATGCGTGAGACGGCCTCACCGAGGCTGAAGCTTCGGACGGCCTCAGCCTGCCTTAGCCAAGCGTACCTTGGCTGGGCTTCCTCTATCCTCCAAGCTATTATCTGGTTTATTTCCTCCGGGTGCTCCTCCATGTACTCCGGGTTGAACGCGTAGGACATTTTCCTCCTCAACGCCTCCTCAACCCCAACATCCTCCTCCCTTATACTCAAGATCGCATCCATGGTTTCCTTTGGGGTTGGGAGAGCCTTCCCCCCTCCAAAGTGCGTGGATACCAGGACGATGCCAGCCACCATGTCCGGGTACTTGAGGGCGAACTGCTGGGCTATGAAGCCTCCCATGGAAACCCCTAAAACATGTGCTCTTTCAACTTCGATGCTGTCTAGGAGCTCCTTTAGGTCGTCGGCGAACATTTCTATGGTGTAGGGTTCATCGGGCTTATCGCTCATCCCAACCCCCCTGTTATCGAAGACTATGCACGAATACCTGATGGGGAGCATGCGGAGCTGCTTAAACCACATCCACCGGGAGTACCCCCACCCCTCAATCATAGCCAGCGGGAACCCTTCACCGTGAACCTCAAAGAATAGCCTTACTCCATCCCTAAGGGTCACATAGGGCACTGCAACCCCCTCCCGCAAGGGCGAAAGGTTCCTAATCCCTATCAGACACCTCCACTCTCCCAAAAGCCACCATTACAGGGTACCTCCCCTCTAATAGAATCGGCAGAGGACACTATGGTACCCTTAATTTATTTAATGTTTCCGTGGTGCAGCCAGATGTTCGGGCGCTCTGCCGGGGACGGCGGCTACCCTGAGACGGGCTGATGGGCCGGTAAACACGCCTCGGGAAACAGGCCTCACCGAGTTGGGAGTGGTTTACGGTTGGCTCGGGTGAGGCGGTTTACAGCTCCAGCTGCTGCCCTTCATGTACCGGCGGGGTGGACGGCGGAGACCTAGAGGTTACAGGGGGAGGGGCGGTAAGCTTTTTAGCGTTTTCCTCCCTTCTTTCTCTTAGGGTGGGTGGTTTGATTGGATAGGGAGAAGGAGGAGTTGATAAGGCAGGCTGCGAGGGACATAGTTAAGGCGAGCAAGGTTGTCGCCCTGACCGGGGCTGGAATATCGACTGAGAGCGGTATCCCGGACTTCAGGGGGCCTGACGGACTGTGGAAGAGGTACGACCCTGAAGAGTTCACCTTTTCAAGGTTTATAAGCGACCCGGCGAGGTACTGGAGCATGCACTTATCAATAGCGAGAAGCGAGTTTTCCATGCTCAAAGCCGAGCCCAACCCAGCCCACTACGCCCTCGCGAGGCTGGAGGAACTGGGTAAGCTTGACTGCGTAATAACCCAGAACGTTGACGGGTTACACCAGAAGGCAGGGAGCAAGAACGTGATAGAGTTTCATGGAAACGTAAGGGAGGCTGTCTGCATGAGCTGCAGAAACATTATACCTATAGAAGAAGCCCACAGGAAGGCTGAGGAGGGGGAGCTGCCTCCACGCTGCGACAACTGCGGAGGCGTCCTTAAGCCTAACGCGATCCTCTTCGAGGAGCCCATACCCAGGGAGGCGCTGCTTAGGGCCGAGGAGGAGGCGATACTGTGCGATTTAATGCTGGTCGTCGGCACATCTGCCGTGGTGTACCCTGCGGCGGACCTTCCAAGGATAGCTAAGGAGAAGAGGAGTTACCGTAACTGGCTGGTCGTAGGATACCAGCCTCACGTTCCCGGCGGCTACGGAGCGAAGGTGATTGAAATCAACATGGAGCCCACGCCATTAACAGGGATCATATCAGACTACATTATAGAGGGTAGAGCGGGGGAAATCCTACCTCGAATAGTTGATGAAGTCGAGAGAATGGTTAAAAGTGAGGGGTGAGGCTGCGCCGTCCACAACCCGTGAACATCTCCCACGTTCAGGACCCGTAGCCACCATTCTCGTATGGGGCCGGGAGCTGGAAGCCCTCCGGCCGGCGAGCAAGATTTCCGCATCAGCCATCCTCCCCGAAGCCAGCCACGAGGAACCTTTCCACCCTTTCCTATTTGTTTCGGAGTGGCTGTACAGTTGAAGCTGGCTGCGTTGGCTTTTCGATGGCCTTCGGCTGCCCTCGATGTCTTGAGGGCTTGGAGGCGGGGTAGCCTTAGAAAATCTTTTATTGTCCATGCTGTGTTTCTTCTCTGGGATGAGGAGACGTGGAGAGTCATGGGAGCTGCGCGATGACCGGGAATCCAACCTCCGACCGTTACCGCTACCCGGCACCATTCCTATGGGTATTACGCATATGAAGATCAGCGGCTTCCTTCCGGTGTTCCTGTACCAGTGGGGCGTGTTTGGGGGGATGTAGACGGCGGTGTCCCCTGACACCTTGAACTCCTTCTCTCCTATCCCTATGACGGCTTCTCCTTGGAGTATGTATATTTCGTGCTCCCAGTCGTGGCTGTGCCTTTTAATTTCCCCTCCTTCCTCCACGACGAAGCGGCGCATTGAAAAGTTTGGGGCTCCAACCTCCCTAGTTATTAACCACTGAATTTTGGCTTTAACGCCTATCTCACCTACTTCCTCTGCTTCCACGTCGTCCGCCTTCACGACAGCCAAGAGCCACACCTCGAAACCATTGAGAAGGAATCTGCTTAAATATGTTCCTTGAGAAAGAGGATGGTAGGAGAGTGCAGGAGTCAAGGGGAGCTGGATAGAAGTGTCCTTCTCCATTTCGAAGGTTAGGAAGAGGGATGGAAGGATAGTTGACTTTGACCTGTCTAAGATAGCGGAGGCGATCAGGAAGGCCTTCGTGGCGGTTGGTAGGGAGGACGGGAAGGAGGCGTGGAGGCTCGCCAAGCAGGTTGCCGAACGGTTGGAGGAGAAGTTTGCAGGCCAGGTTCCCGGGGTTGAGGACATACAGGACGTCGTCGAGGACACACTCATAAAGAACGGGTTCTCTGACGTGGCTAAGGCGTACATACTTTACAGGCGGGAGCGGTCGGAGCTAAGGGAGGCGAAGAAGTTCATAGGCGTATGGGACGACTTGAAGCTGACTGTTAACGCCGTTAAGATCCTCGAGAAAAGGTACCTCCTGAAGGACGAGAAGGGGAGGGTTGTGGAGACGCCTTCAGGCATGTTTCGCAGGGTTGCCAGGAGCATAGCCTTACCCGACAGGAAGTATGGGGGTGACGTGGAGGAGACTGCTAGGGTGTTCCACAACGTAATGGTTAACCTAGAGTTTCTCCCAAACTCTCCCACCCTGATGAACGCCGGAACAGACATAGGCCAGCTGTCCGCATGCTTCGTCCTACCCGTTGAGGACTCGATTGAGGGAATATTTGACGCCTTAAAGTACATGGCTCTGATCCACAAGTCTGGCGGCGGAACCGGCTTCTCTTTCTCACGTCTGAGGCCTAAGGGCGACGTTGTGAAGTCTACTGGAGGCGTCGCCAGCGGCCCCGTGTCCTTCATGAAGATATTCGACGTTGCGACCGACGTCATAAAGCAGGGTGGGAGGAGGAGGGGTGCCAACATGGGTATTTTGAGGGTTGACCACCCAGACATAGTGGAGTTCATAACGGCTAAGTCGGAGGAGGGGGTGCTGTCAAACTTTAACATATCCGTGGCTGTGACCGACGAGTTCATGAGGAAGGTTGAGAGAGACGAGGAGTACGAGCTCGTAAACCCTCGAAGCGGGGAGGCCGTGAGGAGCGTCAGAGCTAGGGACATATTTGACCTCATAGTCGCCAACGCCTGGCGAACCGGGGATCCCGGACTCGTCTTCCTAGACGAGATAAACAGGAGGAACCCTACCCCTGACTTGGGGATGATCGAGGCTACGAACCCGTGTGGCGAGGTTCCATTGCTGCCGTATGAGTCGTGCAACCTTGGGTCGATCAACCTTTCTAGGATGGTTTCCCAGGGGGACGTGGACTGGGAGAAGCTGAGGAGCAGGGTTAGGGTAGCCGTCCACTTCCTAGACAACGTCATAGACGCTAACAGGTATCCTCTTCCTCAAATAGAGGAGATGACCAAGGCTAACAGGAAGGTAGGGCTAGGGGTTATGGGGTTCGCGGAGATGCTCATACAGCTTGAAGTGCCATACGACTCCAGGGAGGCCCTCTCCATAGCTGAGAAGGTCATGAAGTTTATTTCGGATGAGGCGAGGAGCAAGTCCGTTGAGCTGGGAGAGGAGAGGGGCTCCTTCCCGAACTTTGAGAGAAGCATATGGGCTAGGGGTTACCCTGCTATGAGGAATGCGACTGTTACGTCGATAGCCCCAACGGGGTCTATAAGTATAATAGCGGGGACGTCCAGCGGGATAGAGCCGCTCTTCGCCGTGGCGTTCGTCAGGAACGTTATAGGGACCAAGCTGGTGGAGGTGAACCCCCTGTTCGAGAGGGTTGCTAGGGAGAGAGGGT
>JAPDJY010000063.1:0-12661 GCA_029258835.1 Thermoproteota archaeon
GTGGAAGGGAAGGAAAGGATGGGACTCCCTCATTTTAAAAGAGCTTGCGATATCGAGGATAGATAAACTAATCAAAAGCTCTGAGCTTTCTCTTAGAAAAGTTTCTATCCATGGAGCTAGCCTTGTCATGGATTTCGATGTGATCGCAACGTGTAGCTACAGTTCAACTCTGTGCGAGGTCTTCAAGGTAGCCAAGAAGGAGGGCAAGAGGTTCAGGTTAGGAGAGGTCACGCACCTCTGGAGGTACGAGCTGAATGAGGAAGACGCCTACACGATCGTAACGTCGGATGGCAACAGGCTGGTGACGAGTTCATGGCATCCGTTCTTGGTCTTCGAGGGCGGGGAGGTCGTCGAGAAGAGAGCTGAGGAGCTGAAGAGAGGCGACCTGCTTATAGCGCCGGATGGCTCGATCCTTAAGGATTGGCCCTTTAACGAATATCAAAAGATCGGTGGCCACTTACTCGACGAGGAATTCGGGAGGCGTTTGGGCCTCGCTTTGGGAGGGGCTGGCGGATTGGCCACGGATGGGGGGCTCGTGGAGGTCGGCAGGGTCCCCGAAGCGATCTCGAAGTCCCCTCCGGGCGTGATCCTGGCCTTCCTATCCGGGTTGGCGGAGGCCAGGGGCTCTTTGAGGGATGGCAAGGCCACCTTAAATTTGGAGGACGAGGAGCTTGCTAAGGACCTATCGTCCTTGGCATCACTCTTGGGGTTAAGGGTGAGGGTAAGGGGGAGATACACGCTGACCTTCGAACTTCCTAGGAGGCTCGACGATTTACCCGACGGGCCCCATCTGGTCGAGGTGGAGAGGGTAGAGAGAGGTGGCGGGACCACCTTCTACGATCTGACGGTGAGTGGGGGGAGCAACTACCTAGCGGGAGAATTCGGCCTGGCCGTGATCCACAACACCGGGTTCGACTTCTCGAAGCTGAGGCCGAAGGGCGACTACGTAAGCACGACGGGGGGCTCGGCATCGGGCCCGGTCACCTTCATGAGGATATTCGACGAATCGACCAACGTGATAAAGCAGGGAGGGAGGAGGAGGGGTGCGAACATGGGGGTCCTGAGGGTGGATCACCCCGACATAATCGACTTCATAACCGCCAAGTCGAAGGAGGGCTACCTGGACAACTTCAACCTATCGGTAGCGGTCACCGACGAGTTCATGAAAGCCGTTAAGGACGACGACAAATACCCCCTGATAAACCCCAGGAACGGCGAGGTCGTGAAGGAGCTGAGGGCGAGGGACGTGTTCGACCTAATCGCGTTCATGGCTTGGAAGGTGGGCGATCCCGGCCTCCTCTTCATAGACGAGATAAACAGGCACAACCCGATCTTGGGGACCAGGATAGAGGCGACGAATCCGTGCGGGGAGCAACCCCTGCTCCCCTACGAATCATGCAACCTAGGCTCGATAAACGTCTCGAAGTTCGTCCTAGAAGGCGACCTGGACTGGGAGAGGCTGAGGGAGACGGTCAGGCTCGCCGTCAGGTTCCTGGACAACGTCATAGATGCCAACAGGTTCCCCCTGAAGATCATAGAAAAGGTTACGAAGTCGAACCGAAAGATAGGGCTCGGGGTCATGGGCTTCGCTGAGGCTCTGGCGAAGCTGGGGGTCCCTTACGACTCCGAAGAGGGGCTGAGGTGGGCGGAGAGGATCATGGGGTTCATAGAGAGGGAAGGCCATAAGGCGTCTCAAGAGCTTGGGGAGCTGAAGGGCTCCTTCCCGAACTTCCACAGGAGCGTGTGGAAGAGGAAGGGCTACAAGGCCATGAGGAACGCAACGGTAACTACGATAGCCCCGACCGGCACCATAAGCATAATAGCCGACTGCTCCTCCGGGATAGAGCCCTTCTTCTCGATAGCCTACGTCAGGAACGTGCTCGAAGGCGCTAGGCTGATCGAAGTGAACAAGGTATTCGAGGAGTATGCGAAGAAGCACGGTTTCTACTCCAGCAGGCTCATCATGGAGATAGCGAAGACCGGCAGCGTCCAGGGGTTGAAGGAGGTTCCAGATCGGATAAAGAGGATATTCAGGAACGCGCTCGAGATAGAGCCGGAGTGGCACGTGAGGATGCAGGCGGCCTTCCAGAAGTACGTTGACAACGCCGTGTCTAAAACGGTTAACTTGCCGCATGAGGCGACACTTGAGGATGTCAGGGAGGTTTTCACCATGGCCCACCGGCTGAAGTGTAAGGGGATAACCGTTTACCGCTACGGAAGCAAGAGGGAGCAAGTGCTCTATCTTGGGGTTACCCCCGGAGCTGAGGAGGAAAAGTACGTTGTAGCAGAATCGGAGTACTCTGGTGGGTGCCCGGCAGGAGTCTGCGTGTTTTAGAGGTGTAACCCGTTGGCCAGGTGCTTCATCCACCTTTACACCGGAGAAGGGGAGGGGAAAACGCTAACTGCCATTGGAGCAGCCATTAGAGCCATAGGGCATGGACTCAGGGTAGTGGTCATCCAGTTCATGAAGGGGAGGAAGAAGGTTGGGGAGTACATGGTTAGGGAGAAGCTCAAGCCAGACTATGAAATATACCAGTTCGGCCGGGAGGAGTTCATAGACCTCGGTAACCCTCACCCTGTGGACTACAAGCTCGCAAAGGAAGGTTTAGAGTTCGCCCGCAGGATCTTAAGGAGGAAGAAGCCGGACGTGTTAATTCTAGACGAGGTAAACCTAGCTGTAGCCGTAGGGTTGCTTAGGGTTGAGGACGTACTTCAACTTTTAGATGAGGCGGAGGGGTGCTCCCTCATTATTCTAACGGGGAGAAGGGCTCCAAAGGAGCTGATTGAGAGAGCAGACTTGGTGACTGAGATGTGTGAGGTGAAGCATCCGCTGAGAACCGGCGTAAGCGCCAGGAAGGGAATAGACTACTAGCAAACGTCGAAGCTTGAGACCCCTAGGGGAAGAAGGATTTAAACGTGCCCGATGATGAGGCTCGTCCATTTCCCCTTTAGATAAATGAAAAATAAAATATGTGAGAGGTCCATGATATTGTTTTAGTGCTTACGCTCTGGAGGATTTTCTGATGGGTGGCGGAGGCGTAAAGAACAGGAAAGAGTTGTTGAGGAGGTTCTTTAATAGCGTGAAGGAGGATGTAGACTTGTACAGGGTGAAGGAGCGGATAGCATTCTACCTTAAGCTTATGGATTTAAATTTTAAGTGGTCTGACGAGCATAACGCTTTCCTTGTCCCATACGAGATCTCAGGGCACACGCACATAGTCGTGGTAAGCTGGTCAGATATGTGGGTTGTGATCAGAACGGGCATAATGACTAAAGATGAAGTCCCTTCTAGGTATAGGGAGGAACTCTACAAAAAGCTTCTTCAAGCAAATCATGACTATTACGAATTTGCGTATGATATGGATGATGAAGGAAACATTGGGATAAGCGAAGACATATTCATTCCCGCACTCACGTTCGATGTGTTCTGGGAGGAGTTCAACGTCATACCCTTAGCGATAAAATACTTCTGGGAGACGATAATTCCAAGCCTAGGAGAGGCAAGAAAACCTGGGAGAACAGACTGGATATACGTTTAACCCTCTGCTGGCTAAGCGGGTGCGCTTAGAGAGTTAACTGGGTTGAGGGTGGGTAATCGACGCCGACGTCGGCACCAGCAGATTATGGCTTAATTGATGAGGGGTGGTTAAAGGTGAAGCTAAGCGATGATGGATGCGAAATCACCTTATGCCAAGGGGGCGGAGTACGGGTTATTCGGGGAATCCTGCTGGACAGGCTAACCCGGCGAGGTTAACCTATAAGCAAGAGCAAGTAGATGTCAAAAGTAGTTTCCCCCATGAAGGTCTGTGGAAACGTTGAAAAACAACTGTTCAGTCGGCACATTTTTACTTTTCCGTTTTCTCTCCTCTAAAACCTTCTAACTTTTTCAGGCTGCTCTAAGGAAGATTTTGGAGTGGAGGGAAGATAAGGTTCTGTTAACCAAAAAAATAAGTATGAGAAAGTGGTTTGTTTATCCGGTTGGAGGAGGGAGAATGAGCGAGAGACCTTGGTTTAAGTTTTGGCCTAAGGCTTTGAGCCGTGGGCTTGACTGTCCTCGAGTCCCCTTGTACGACTTGGTTGAGACCTCCGCCAAGCGGTTCCCCGACAAGGACGCCATAATATATTATGGGACAAGGATTAAGTATGATGAGCTGTGGGGTGACGTCGAGAACTTTGCGGGGTTGCTGAGCGACCTTGGGGTTGAGAAGGGGGAGCGCGTGGCGCTCTTCGACGCGAACTCGCCTCAATGGGTTATAGCCTACTTTGGAACCTTGCGTGCGAACGCCGTAAGCGTCCCCATAAACCCTCTCCTGAAAGCCGACGAGTTAAGGTACATACTCAATGATAGCGGGGCGAAGGTTATCGCGACGTCGTTGCCGTTTGTCTTCACGGTGGCTGAGGCGGTTAAGGACACGCAGGTGGAGAAGATAATAGTGTATAAGCACAGGGATTACATCCCAGCCGAGCCGGAGATACCAGCCCCAGACTTCCTAATGCTGGACGCCAAGATACCAGACACGATGGTCGACTGGGGCAAGGCCATGAGCGAGGAACACTCCCCTCCGGAGGAGAAGAGTAAACACGAGGACCTCGCAATGATCGTTTACACTTCAGGAACCACGGGGGTCCCTAAGGGGTGCATGCACCCTCACAGGACGGTCTACTTTAACGCTATAGCCTCGTCATACTGGTTTAGGACCACAACGCAGGGAGTGAACTTGGCGGTGTTGCCGTACTTCCACGTAACCGGCCTCCAGCACTCGTTGAACGCCGCCCTCTACGCTGGGGGAACAGTTGTCCTTTTCACCAGGTGGGATAGGAGGGCGGCGCTTCAAGCAATCGAGAAGTACAGGTGCACTCACTGGGTTAGCATAGCCACGATGGTCGTAGACTTCATCAATGACCCTGAAGTGACCAAGTTCGACCTTTCATCGCTGATCGTCGCCGGCGGGGGAGGAGCACCGATGCCTCAGGCGGTAGCTGAAAGGTTCCGTGAGCTGACAGGGATAACATACGCTGAAGGTTACGGTTTAACGGAGACGATCTCTCAGACGCACCTGAACCCCCTCGAGAGGCCCAAGCTCCAATGCCTTGGAATTCCAGAGTTTAACACAGACTCCCTCGTAGTGGACCTTGAAACCGGAGACGTCCTCGCCCCCGGCGAGACAGGGGAGATCGTGGTTAAGGGGCCTCAAGTATTCCTAGGATACTGGAATAAGCCTAAGGAAACGGAGGAGGCGTTCATCGAGATCGACGGCGAAAAATACTTTAGAACAGGCGACGTCGGATACATGGATGAAGAAGGATACTTCTTCATGGTGGACAGGGTTAAGAGGATGATAAACAGGGCTGGATTCAAGGTTTGGCCTACCGAAGTGGAAAACATAATGTATGGCCACCCTGCGATAAAGGAGATCTGCATCGTGGGGGTGCCTGACGAGAGGGTTGTGGAGGAGGTTAAAGCGTACGTCGTACTTAAACCCGAGTACGAGGGCAAAGTTAAGCCGGAGGAGATCATTGAATGGGCTAAGGGAAAGATGGCTGCATACAAGTACCCGCGAATAGTGGAGTTCGTCAGCGACCTGCCTAAGAGCGCAACGGGGAAAGTCCTCTGGAGAGAGCTTCAAGAAAAGGAGAGGGCTGGAAAAGCAGGGTGACACAATCACAACCACTTAAACCTGCACTTTTTCTCTTTATTTTCTACATTTTTCTCTTATCTGCGCGTCCTGCTTGCTCTATAGGATGCTTTGCCGGTTGATTCCCCAATTTTCGTTAATTAGTTTGTTATTGTTTTAACTGATTATTTTTAGATGGCTCTCCATCTAATTTTCTATTTTTCGAAAGCGTTTTCATTTTTTGGCTTATTTCTTGAAGGCAAATGGTAATACCGTAGTAAGGACGAATTACCGCCATCAAACTCCCTGAACAGCTTCCATGCTTCCAGCCCTAACAACAAGAATAAGGCTGAGGGAGGAGGCTGCTTAAGACGAATACAAACGCTAAAGAGATGTCAGAAGGGGGTCTTACCGCATCCTTTAAGGAACACGCTTCCCTTGCCTTCCTGTTCTGGGAAGTATTTTTTTCTCTTGCCTTGTCATGGCCCAACCTCATTCCCGCTTGAACGTTGCCGCTCTCGCCGGGACGCTTTTGGACGGGTGATTTGAATTTGCTATGCGAGCATAATTTGCTACGCGGGTATGATTGAGGTGATATTTGAGGGTTTTTTCGGTGATACATTTCATACTTGGTTTTCGAGTACAGGGTTTCCGTGGAGTGTCTGGAGGGAGCATTATGGTACCCGATATCCGTGTATGAGGGGGTTTTAGCGTGGGGAATCCCGCTTCTTTACTCCAATTTTGTTGGGTTAGAGATATATACTTGAAAGGCGTGTGATGGTACTCGGTGTTTGAGTATGCCCATGCTTAGGGTGGTTAGGAGGCCCACGCTTATAGACCCACGCCACTTCTTGCAGTACTGTTTTAGAACCGAGGAGCAGGTTCGCCAGGCGAGGAAGATCCTTAGCGAGATAGCTAGGAGGGGTTCTGTTCCCGACAGGGAGTGGGAGTGCTTTCTGGTTTCCAGCAGGGGGCTTTACACTAAGGTTATGAGGACCTTGAGGGAGTTTGGCTTGGTTGAGAAGAGGGAGGGACACTTCACTCTTAGCAGGGAGTTCTCGGCTAGCCTCAGAAGGATGGCTGACTACTGGGATGGTGTTTATGAAAGCGTCAAGAGGGGGGAGCCGGTCGAGTTTTGATTCCTTCAAGTGCCTTCAAGGTGATACCTCCATTACCTTTCAATGCCTTCGAAAAATAGAACGCGTTTCTTGAAAAATGAAAAATGAAGGTTGATGGCAGATGCATCCTTGGTTTAAAAAGTAAACTGACTATGGGCCCCCACCATCATGGCCATCGGGCAGGTCGCCGAGGGATAGCGTAGGGTCCTCTATGACGTCGATCCTACTATACCGTTTAGCCGTGAAGAGCAGGAATATGGAGCATGAGGCTACGGTGGCGGAGAGGAGCAGGTAGCCACTACCATCACCTGAACTAGAAGGCAGACTATAGGATAGGATGCTTAATGTGAGGATTAACGGGAGGACGTGGGTGCCGTGTTCATCCGGCTCCGCGCCAGGATTACCCGGCATTACCGGCTCCGTTGAGGTTACCCTGTAGTTGAGGGTTGTTGAGGCTTTGTTCCCCGCTTCGTCCCATGCAGTAACCTCTACCTCGTATTCCCCTTCGAATGGGGGTGCTTTTATGATGCCTACCCATACTCCGTCGTTTTCCGTGAGGAGGACGTTGTTCGCGTAGACTCCTGTTACTTCTGTCTCGTCAACCACCATGACCGTTACCTTCACCGGCCCCCCTGGATTTACGCTGGTGGCGTTTAGGGAGGCGTTGACCCTTGGGGGGGTGGCGTCCACGTACAGGTATCTTTCTAGGATGTACTCTTTTCCGTTGCCCACCGCACGTAGTGTAACGGTGTGGTTTCCTTGGGTTTGAGGCGCCGTGAAAACAGCTTCCCACGAGCATTCACCTGTTTTCGTCATGTTGATGCTGTTCACCAAAACGTAGTTCACGGTTCCCTGTGTTTGAACGGTAACTTTTATGGCGTCTTGAGGCTTCACGACTGAGGTGTTAAACTGGACACCTGTTATAACTGGATCGCTTGGCTGTGGGGGTTTGTAAACGTAAACCGTAAAGTTTACCTCGGATGGTGTGTGGGTTTCGTTCCCAGAGTATTTAGCCGTCAAGTTATGGTATCCAAGCTGGGTGCTGCCCGGGATTATGAAGCTGAGGGTTGCAGTCCCGCTCTCGTCTGTCGGGCCGCTGGAGAGGAGGGTGCCGGAGTCGTCGTAAAGGCTTAGAGTAACTCCTGCCATTCCATTTCCCAAGTTGTCCTCTAAGTGGAATGTTGCATTGTACATGGCTGAGGGGGTTACGTTCTCCGGGTGGGAAACCACCTCCAGCCTCGTCTCGGAAACTATTCTAACGTCGAAGAAGGCTGGGTTGGCTGTGTAGTCCGGGTCAGGTGTTAGGTCGTCCTTGACCGGTGTCGCATTTATCACGCGCTCCCCCAAGTCGTAGTCGTCTGGGACGAGCCACCTGAAATTAGCGTAGCCTGAATCATTGGAGACGAGCACGGTGATAGGCTGATTAAGCTTTTCATCGTAAAAGCAAACGAGCTTGCCGGAAGCCGGAGCACCTTGCCCGTCGATGACTTGGGTGACCAAGGTCAGCTCGGAGCCCCTGCTGGCAACGATCACTTCCCCGTGCGGCTCAGCCACACCCAACCTTGACTTTGAAGCGTACAGTGCTAGCAGATTCGAGTTTGAGCGGTTGCTGAAGCTAGCTTCTACGGTTACCAGAGAAACCACCAGTATAAGTGCTATGATAAGTGCTATGAGGGAAAACTTCCAGAGCCTCAAGGAAAGCACCTAAACACAATAGCTTCACGAAGCAATTTATACCCAACATTGCAGTAGGCTGCCCTCTGATGCTCTCCCCGGCTTTTTAACTACTTGAAAAGGGCTCGGGAAGTATAGTAGGATTAGGAGGAGAATGCACAATGCCTTTTGTAGATGACACGTGGAAAACACGTAGTTCTTGGAAAAAACATTGAGCCATGAAGAGTTTATTGAAAAATTTTATTAACCTGATCGAATCCGAAGGAGATTAAGCCTTTAAAGTGGTTGGTAGGGTTTAAAGGAGGATTGCTGGTTGAACATCGAGAAGCTCCCGGAACTAGTCGAGGTAAACGTGGGAAACTGGAGGGTTGAGGCAGTATACATCATCGACAACAACTTTAAGATCTGGGCGTCCAAGGGACCTATAAAAGGGGAAGTCCTAAACTATTACAGGAAGTTTCCCATAGCAGAATTAGAAGTGGGAGATGTGATCCACAATAGAAACAGCTTCCTCCTAAAAGTAACCGAGAAGACGGGAGTAATAGTGGTCACACCGGAACCATACTACTCGCTCATAGCCGCGGCAAACCTTAAAGGAAGAATAAACGCTCTCAACGAACTCTACAAGCTAGACCAGCTCATCAAATAATAGGGAAGGAAGATAAGCTGTTTGGAGGAGGCCCTCAAGACTGCCGGCTTAACCGACACCACCCTACCGGAGAAAAACTACTTTTAGACAAGGCAGAATTTAAATATCTCCGCACACCACCTTATTTGTGATCGTTAATTGCAGGGGAAAAGATGCGAGGATACGAAGGAAACTATGACGCGGTCATCGTTAGGTTTGGGTGCGAGGTAGGCGTTAAAAGCCCTAGAACGCGGGTACGCTACGAGAGAGAGGTTTGCAGGCAGGTAGGGGAGACTCTAAAAGAGGCAGAGATAAAACACGAAATAGAGCACGTGTTCGGGAGAGCATACATAAAAACCGACGCAGCCGTTGAAGCGGCGAAGCTAGCGTCACGTGTTTTCGGCGTCTCTTCAACGTCCCCAGCCGTTAAAACAAGCTCGAAGATGGAGGACATAATAAACTCGGCTCTAAAGGTTGCGGGTGAAGCCTTAAAGGGGAAGAGGTCGTTCGCCGTCAGGTGCAGAAGAGCCGGAAGCCACCCCTACACGAGTATGGACGTCTGCAGAGAGGTTGGAAGAGCAGTCCTCCAGCACCTCAGGGGGGAAAAGTTAAAGGTAGACTTGAAGGATCCTGAGGTAACCTTAAACATTGAAGTAAGAGACGGGTATGCATACATCTACACGAGAGAGTTTGAGGGGCCAGGGGGCTTCCCCATCGGAACCCAAGGGAAGGTTGTGTGCCTGCTGAGCGGCGGGATCGACTCCCCAGTAGCATGCTGGCTCATGATGAGAAGGGGGGCACTCATAACACCAGTATACTTCGACTCGAGCCCAACATTCTCCGACGAAGCCGACAGGACGAAAGCACTGGACTGTGCACGAGTCCTCTTCGACTGGGCAGGGAGGAAGGGGAAAATGTACATTGTCCCCCACGAGGAAGCACTGGCAGCCATAAGGGAAGGAGCCCCTGAAAAGTACACCTGCATCCTCTGCAAGAGGTTCATGTACCAGGTGGCGGAGAGGATAGCCGACTTGGAGGGGGCGGAGGGAATAGTAACTGGGGAGGCGGTGGGGGAGCAGGCGAGCCAAACCCTCAGAAACCTGAGGGTTCTAAGCGAAGCCGCCAGGAAGTATCCGGTTCATAGGCCACTCCTCGGCTTCGACAAGGTCGAAACAGAAGCCCTAGCGAGGAAGATAGGCACATACGACATCTCGATTAGGAAGAGTAGAGGGTGTACGGCTTCCCCGAAACACCCTGTTCTCAAAGCGAAGATGGACGTCGTCTTAGAGCTCGAGGAGCAGGTGGGAGTAGGGAAGCTGGTAGAGGAAGCCTTAAGCGGAATGGAGAAGGTGGAGGTTTAAAGAGGGGATGATTGATAAGAGGACTGAAAGTAAGGTTGACATGGTTCTGAGAGAGCTGAGGGGGAGGGGAAGGGTGGCAGTCGCCCTTTCGGGAGGGGTTGACAGCTCAACGCTCACAGCCCTAGCGTTTAAAGCCCTTGGAGAGAACGCCATAGCCGTAACCATAAAGTCCCCCCTCACCATTCCAGAGGAAGCCGCCATGGCGAGGAAGGTGGCTAAGCTGATAGGGGTGAAGCACATAGTTATTCCTTTTAACGAATTAGAGATACCCGGGTTCGACGAGAACCCGCCTGAAAGATGCTACCTCTGCAAGAAGAGGCGCAGCCAACTCCTCAAAAAGGAGGTGGGGGGGTACGTGATAGCCGACGGGACAACGGCCGACGACCTAAAGGATTACAGGCCAGGAATAAGGGCCCTAAAGGAAGAGGGGGTTTGGAGTCCACTCTTAGAGGCAAAACTCACTAAGAAGGAAGTCAGGATGATAGCGGAAGAGCTTGGACTGCCAAACAGCGATGCACCTCCGAACAGCTGCCTAGCCACAAGGTTCCCTCACGGAGAAAAGCTCACCCCTCAGAAGCTAAGCAAAGTGGCGGAGGCGGAAAGAGTGGTGAGGGAGACGCTCAGCGTCAGGCTGGTAAGAGTTAGAGTCCATGGCCAGCTAGCCAGGATAGAAGTAGGAGAAGACGAGCTGGAGAAGGCGCTAAACAAGCAGAAGCTAAGGGAAGCCGCCGTGAAAATAAGGAAACTAGGATACAGGTTTGCGACACTAGACCTAGAGGGGTATAAACCAGGAAAACACGTCTAAAAAACCGGCAACCACCTACCACCAGCCACCACCAAACCCACATATTCAAAAATTTTCCCCACGACTTTTTAACGGTTCTAAACGAGGTCTCCCCGGTTCAACCCATGAAAACGTTTAAAGTTCCCCCTCTGAAACCCCGCTCCACCACCGGCAATCTTGCTTAAAAAAGCATTAAGGAGGATGTTATTTGGCGGAGCCCACACTTGGGAAGACAATGGAAGGTTAAACCCGAATAGGGAAGAAGGTAGGTGGAACTTCACCCGTTCACCTGAAAAACCATCAATGAACCCTAAGACGGAAAAACCCACACGAAAACAGCGAAAGCCACTAAAGGAACGGGAACCAAGGCACCATCAGCCCACACACCTAAAAATAAATTCTTTTACAGTACCCTCAAGAAACAATGCTACAATAACAAAAAAGAAAAATTAAGATTAGCTTTCACTGTTCATCTGCTTCCCGGTCCTGCTCCTCCTCTGAGCCACCCTCCGGCTTCTCTTCAGCCTCTCTCCCCGCTTCACTCCCCTCTTCCTTTTCCTCCTCCTTCTCTTCTACTTTCTCCTTCAGCAGCCGCTCCTCTTCTTCTTTTTCTAGTTCTTGGAGTATTGTTGCTGATATGTCTGGTGGGACTCCTACTGTTTCTAGTAGTTTTTCTCTTTCTGCTGGGGTTGAGGCTCTGAGCTCCGCCAGGATGGCGTGAGCCTCGCCCTCGCTCTTACCTATCTCGACGAGGAGTGGGACGAGCCTGTCAGCAACCTCCGGGGGCACGTACCTCACAGCCCTGGGCTCAACCCCAACCAGCGCGAGCTCCTCCCTCAGGAGCTGCTCTATGACCGAGTCCCTGGTGAGGGGCTTGCCCGCCTCGACCGGCATCCCCTTACTTATCCTCTCAATCAGGTAGTCTATCCTCCTGATTATCGGAGGAATCCTAGCCCTCTGCACGTAAACGTAAGAGGCGAATGCTGAGGCAGGTACCAGTACGCTCACGAGAATTGCAGCGAACACTCTGTAGGGAACGTTCACCAAGGGTATGGTCCACTCGTTTACCTTAAGGAGGACGACCGTCGAAGCCGTCTGGTAGTATGTTTTCTGCGCTTGGACTGTTAGTGGTAGCGCTGAGTCTGGCATGCCCGAAACCGGGATTATTGTAAAGTAGAGTCCAGATCCTAACTCCCATACTGGTAAGCCGAGCATGGTTAAGTTTGCCCCCGTTACAGGTCTTCCATAGTCGTCTTTAATGGTAAATAACAGTGGTACAAATGGAACATTGTTCTCCACCATAGTGTAAGGTCCCACTATGAATTTGTTGGATAGTGGCAGTATTACCGTGGTTATAGTGGTGGGTATAGACAAGACGGACAAGGCCATTTTCACGTTTTGATGCTGGTAGTTCTGCTTTACCACGTAGAAGGTTATGAGGTAGGTTCCGGGTTCTAGTATGGTCTCACTGAGATTCAGGC
>JAPDJY010000041.1:0-12034 GCA_029258835.1 Thermoproteota archaeon
GGGATGGCAAACTAAAATCAGCATCAAACCAAACAAACAATACCTGGAAGTAAACCTAGCAAGGTACGGCTACCTGCCAAAGGACTTCAACACCACCGGAGGACTACTGACAGAAAACAGGCTCATAGTCAACTTCAAGAGAGAAGTGGAAGGCGCCGAACCGAGGGGCCGGGCCTCATTCGACGTAAACCTGGCCAACGTGACAGCCCCGACCAACGGGAAGGTGGTCAAGTACGACCTCAGGCAGCCACACCACATCCACAGGGCCTACGAGGAAAAGAGGAGAAGAATACAGAAGCTATCCAAGCGCAAGCCTAAAGTAGCTGAGAGGCTCATGCAAAAATACTCCAGGAGGGAGAGGAACAGGGCCAAAGACCTCATGCACAAGCTAACAGCCAGTAGCCAAGGAGCTCAAGGAGCTACGTAGCGGCGCGCTACTCGAGGACCTGAGGGGCATCAAGGGCAGGGTCCTCAACGGGGGCAAAGGAATCAGCCGCAGGCTTTCAGAGTGGAACGCAAGAACATTCCAGCTCATGCTCGAACACAAGCTGAAGTGGGCTGGATTACCTGTAAAGTACGTTAACCCGTCCTACTCTTCCAGGACGTGCCCCCTCTGTTCTGGCCGCATGGCGGCCTATGAGGGCAGACTAATGCGATGCAAAGAATGCTGTTTGGTTCTTGATAGGGATGTTGCTGCTGTCCTGAACCTTCGGATGTAGGGCTCTGGGGTTCCCCCGAAAGCCCTAATAGAGGTGTACGCCTCGATGATGGGGAAACGCCTGATAGACCAAAACACACATCTACCCATAAAAGCCTATCAAGCGTGAACCCCGAGAGCGACCTGCTAGTTTACGTTAACGTAACGTTCACCCCTATGAACGGGGGTTGGAAGTCGGTCGTGTGGGCCTCGCCTCCTACGAGTCGATAAGCTGCCATCATAACCCAGAAGTCTTCGGCTGGAACATTATGGAACCTGAAAAGTCTGAAATGCACAGGATCCTGTGGAGGATGGGCGGCGTGGTGGAGAAGAACCTTAGGATTTTCCAGGTTGAAACGGTCGTGGCGAACGTTCTCTAGCCAAGCCTATCAATAGTTGGCGGCGGCCGTCTCCGGTCGCCCTTAACCTTGAAGGCTTTCTCCCTCCTACCCGGAGGCCTGAGAAACTGGGCTAGGGGTAGGGTGAGGGCAGCCTACAGGATGGCATACGTTAAGGCTGGAAGCGTCGGGGGGTTCACGGGGAAACCCTGAAAACCCTGAGGAGGCACTTGAACTAGAGGTTAGAGAACAGTTTGACGTGGTGGTCTTAGGCGTCCCTAACATGAGCCCATACAGCGCGTTCTCCATCCAAAACCCTATCCTCTCGGCCAACTTGGCCCTAGGGTACGCCTACGGGTTCCTCAGCGTTGGGAAGCCACTCCTTAGAAAAAGCGGGGTGGTGGTTTTCTTCAGCCCGATGGACGAGGTCTTCCATGAGGGCCACCACCCATCATACTTAGAGTTCTACAAGCTTCTGGGTGAAACACGTGACCCATGGGAGCTACGCGAAAGGTATGAAAGGAGGTTCGCCGAGGACGAGCGTTACGTCAAGCTGTACAGGTATGGATACGCGTATCACGGAGCGCACCCCTTCTTCGTGTGGTACGCTATCAGGCCAGCCTTAGAGCAAGCTTCAGCTGTAATAAACGTCAGCCCCGTGAACCCTAGGGTTCCGGAGAAGCTCGGCTTCGAATGGGCAAGGAGCTTGGACGAGGCACTGGAGAAAGCATACGGTTACGTTGGGAGGGATGCAAGCATAGCTTACCCCGCTATGCCACCCATCTTCTGTACTCGTGTCAAGTGAGCCTCCACTACTTCTCCCAGCAGCTTTTAGCCCAGTAGGCGTTCCAGTAGGCCGTGTAGAGTGCGCCGGCGGGGTTGTGCGAGAGCACCCTATCCTTCGCTATGAGGGTCGTAACGGGCGCGTCGGAGAACTTTGTGAACACTGCGTCGTGGCCTACGCATAGCCCTACGATTATGTTTAAATCCGTCTTTTGCTCGTTGAGGTAGAGCGCTTGGGCGACTGGGTTGCACGCGACATCGCCTATGAAGTATCCTGTCTTCGACGAGCCACTATACTCCTCTGGAACCCCAATGTCCTTTTTGAGGAACCCCCCTGTTTTGCACATTATCGTAACGACTTCGAACCCGTGCTCCCTTAGAATCCTCGAAACGGCCTCAGCCTCGCTCTGTAAGCCTATGCAGAACGCCACTCCAAGCCTCTTGTATCCCATCAGCCTAGCGAACTCTATGGTGTCCTTGAGGCGGGGCCACTGCATGTACCCCGAAGCCTCGATGATGGCGGCGTTAACGGCGATCCTCCTAGCCTCCTCATCTTCCTCATAGATCCTCCTAGCCTCCTCATAGACAGCCTTACTGGTCACCATTGGGCAGTCACGGGGGCGGTCGGGGCTACCTGTAACGCACGAAATCTTCCTGCAGCTCGCACAGTTCAAGCAAACCACCACCAAAACGGGAAACTATGCAGCTTTTCCAAGCTATATCTTCAAAATCGGAGCAAGGTTTATTTAACTTTTTTTAACTTTTGCCGGTTTAAAAGCCGGGTTGAAAGCCGCCCCTCCACCCTTCCCCTTCCTCCACCCATTAATCCCGGATGTGAACATTTCTTAAAGGGAATGTTACGTTAAGCCTTCCTTAGCGTAGAGTTCAAGAACCTCGTCCACAGCCTCCTTAAGCCCCTTCTCCCTAGACATTTTTTTGAGTTCTCTCAGTACGACAGCTGAAACGATTCCTTTTAGGGCATGTACCTTCACTACTTCCAGCACATCCCTCAATAACTTCCTGTCAGGGGTCCTGAGGAGAGGAGCGATAGCCTTTAAAGCTTCCCTTGAAACGAACCCTCTGAACGAGTACTCCATTAGGGCTAGGGCTGCAGCCCTCTTAACCTCAACGCTTGGATCGTTTAACGCCTCTATCAGCATCCTGAAAACCTCCTCTGAAACCACGTTTTTATCCGCGTAGGCGGCTAACGCCATCACAATGCTTCTCCTAGCCTGGCTATCCTCTTCCTCTCTAAGAGCGTCCTTCATCAGCTCAAAGGCAGAACGTGAAACATGCCCCTTCTCGGCGTAAGCCATAAGCATGCTTGCAGCGCTACTCCTAACGGTTGAGCTACTTGCACGCAGTAGCAACTCTACATCCCTAAGGACGCCTACATCTAGGAGACCCCTATCGGCGTAGGCTGCCAGGGCCAACGCCACCCCGCCTCTAACCTCAAGGCTCCTATCATCTCTTAACAGCCTAAGAAGCTGCCTGAACGCTTCCCGCGAAACATAGCCATTCAGGGCGTAGACCATAGCAGCCAGCGCCGCGTTTCTCCTAACGTTAGAGTTTGAATCCCTCAGGAAGTCCTCTAGCTTTTCCAGCAGCTTCTCCGAGTGAACCCCTTCTACAAGGTGGTTCCTAATAGCTGCGATGGCATCACACTTAACATCAGGGTCCTCCTCCACGAGAAACCCTTCCAACAGGGGAACCGCCCCCTCGCTCATAAACCCCCGTTCAACGTAGGCCCTCACAGCCCTTAGAGCACTCCTCCTAACCCTCCCGTCGGGATCCTTTAAAAGCCCCACCAGCCTCTCGAATGCTTCAGGGGCTGTCACACCCTCAGACGCCTTCTTCGCTATTGCCTCGATCGAACTCTTCCTAACCCAAGGGTTCCTATCATCAAGCAAACCTATTAAACGTTTCAAGTTTCCCCCCAACAAAACCATGCAACCTTTCTCTCTGTTAAAAAACAAGAAATAAAAACATAAATGTTTTTTAATGTTTTTTAAACAACCCTATGCTCCTTGAGGGCTTCCAACAAAGGTTCGGTTTGAGTACAATGCAAGAGGATCGTTATCTTTTAACGTTGTCTATTTAACCTTCTGGTCGGCTGCTCAGATCAAGTGATGCTTCTCTCCTTAGGGTTACTCCACTGGTACGAGCTCTGTCCTAATATGTTCCCTTGAATCGTCTACTGTTATCGCATAGAACATGGTTGAGGGCTCCTTCCCCTGGATCAACGTTACACCGTTAACGTTTTTCATCTCAAAGTGTACGTCAGCTGTATGGAGAAGTGTGCCAACGTTTCTTTGTCCTTGCTTTATGACGAGTATTACGCTGTGCTTAACTGCCCGTAAAGTTATAATGAGCCTAGCGACCATGTCCAGCATGTCCTCGGATCCATAAACGTGCTCTAAGGTGTCAGTAGATATGAACATTATACCTCCTTTTGAGGCTGCCTCCGTAGATATGATGTTCCTTATCTGTTCTAAGTCTTTACTTGGATCGTCCCCCTCAAGAACGTAGATGTTCCTTCCTTTTCCCACCTTATGCTCCGCGAACTGTATAATGTGAACATAGCTTTTTAATTCATGGACACGTTCTTCGAATGGCTGGAAGGAATTCCTAACGTCAATCCACGAAAAGCCTCCAGAGGGTATCATGAAAACAGGATGTCCTTGCCTTACAGCGTTTAGGAAAAACGGGATTAACACCCATCTATAGTCTACTCTAACGTCCTCCCCTACTTCTAAGGCAACCACCCATCCCTTCCTAACTCCCCCTCCAAGAGCTCTATCCAGCTCGTCTACGGTTGTGGGTATAACTTCACCCTTCACTCCCCTAATGGGAGGTGGCTCCGCTCTTTCCGGCATTACATACTGGCTTGGCTCTAGTACGGTGAACCGTCCATCCTTCAGAGTGAACAAGCGTGACGGGAACTTTATCCTTTTACCCCTAATTTTCTCGAGAAGGATCTCTCTAATGAAGAACCCGTCGATCAGCCTCCTGTTTAACGTGACGATCCCATCCACTATGTATTCCAAGTTGCTTTCACGCGTCCCCTCTAATACTAAAACTATGCTTGAAGACGTTGCCTCAGCCATTTCAAGCAGTAACTTCTCGATTTGAAGGTCTTCTGGCCGGGTCTTCAAGTTAAACTTTAACGCGTCCAAACTGTCTATTACAGCCACTTTAGGCTCCCCTTTCCTCTTCAACTTAACGTAAAGCACCTCCATGAACTCTGGTGCACTAGCATACTTAAGTGGAGGGCGCTCCCCCTTCTCTGGAACTACTTGAGGCGCTCTGGCGTCTATGAACATCTCATCAGACAGCACATCCCTAACCCATGGAAAATACTTATAGAATAATTCACGTGAAGTCCTCGTTGAAACGTACACGCAAGTCCCCTCTTTAAACTCTTCAATAATGGAAAGCGTAAAAGCAGTCTTTCCACCCCCCGGAACCCCCTTCACCAGCAGCGAAGCTCCTTCTCTAAGGACATCCATCAACTCTTCCGGGACTCTTACCAAGCGACTGAGCATTATACCACCAAACATTAATCATACTTCATCATTTTTCAGTAATAACTTAAACTATTAAAATTTTTTAATGGAGATGAGGTAGGGGAGTAACTTTTAGATAACGCGTTGAGGCTTCCCTCCGATGAGTATATTAACTTTAATCCACGAAAATTCTAACCATACTTGAAGGAGGACGCGTAATGCCTCGAACGGATGAAAGCTACGAAGAACTAATGTTCAGTTATGTGAGGGAGATTTGTGGAAGGTTCGGCCCTCGGGAGCCATGCTCTCCCGCAGAGATAAATGCGTCGAATAGAACCAAGGAGATACTGGAAAATTACTGCGACTCGGTCGAAGTTGAAGAGTACTATTGTCACCCTAAGGGATTCCTAGGATACATACGGTGGTTCATATGGTTTTACGCCGTCGCATTGCTTTTCTACTGGAGTGACTGGGCCTGGTGGATCGGCCTAAACCCTGCAGACCTCTGGCCTCTCTCGGGGGTAGGAGCCGCCCTCATAGCCTTCGCCTTCCTAGTTTTGTTTCTTCAGTTGATGTACCTTGCAGAGTTCGTTGATCCCGTTTTTCCGAAGGGTCTCTCTCAAAACTTGATATGTAAACTGAAGCCTAAAGGTAGAGCTGAACGCCTAGTTCTCCTAGGGGCGCACATAGACTCGGCCTACGAGTTCACCCTTTCAAGCGTGCTCGGCTTCGGAGCATACGTAATGATGGTTTTAGCCATACTGTCATCAGTAGCGCTCATGACGGCCTCGGCTTTAAAATGCGCCTGCACGCTCTTTTTCGGCTATCCAACACTCTCCCCGCCGACGCCGATAAGAAGTTTTAACTTTGCGCTTTACTGGCTAACCTTTACGTTGAAGCCGGCTTTCATGACGATTGACCCGATGCTCGTAGTCTGGATTATCGGCGGATTCTTCGTGTTTCTCGTCTCGTACTTCTTTGTCAACATGAGAAAAGTGGTCTTAGGGGCGAATGATGACCTTGCCGGAGTAGCGGCTCTAATAGGCGCCGCAAAATATCTCTCCCAGAACAGGCCAAAGAGAACAGAGGTTTGGATAGTCGTCTTCGGCAACGAGGAGTCCATGAGAGGATCTAAGAGGTTCGTGGAGAAGCACCGTGAAGAGCTAGCTAGAAGGCGGGCATACACGGTGAACATTGAAATGGTGGGGTGCAGCAGCCCCTTAATCGCCGCGAAGGCTGAGCCGATGTTCCTAACCAAGCACGCGCCAGAAGTCTACAACCTGCTGGTCGAAGCAGGGGAGAAAGCGGGGATCCCTGTTAAAAGCGAGGTGGTACCTTTCGGAGGCTCGGACTCGGCTAACTTCTCACGTAAAAAGCTGCTGGCATCACAGCTAGTCCGGCTCGGAAGGGAGACAGCATCCCTATGGCACACTCCGAGGGACACTCTTGAAAATGTAGACCCGAAGAGAATCAGGGAGGCACTAGAAGTAATACTCGAGTTCGTAAACCTCGTAGACCAGAAATAACCACCCCCCATTTTTTAACTTTTAAATGTCCCCCGTTTACAATCCTTTGAATGAGAAACCCTTTTCTCCCCTGTTAACGTAGAATTTTTGGGTGTCCACGTTGAAAGTTTACATCGTGGCTGTTGGGGACGAGCTCCTCTCCGGTCGGGTACTAGACTACAACACCCACTGGATTGCTAAGCGCCTGTCAGGGGTGGGCTTCAACATTGCAGGCGCGTCCATCGTCCCAGACGATAAGGAGGAGATAGTTGAAGCTGTTAGAAGGGCCCTGTCCAAAGCCGATTTAACCGTTATAACTGGGGGGCTGGGCCCCACCCCAGGAGACATAACGCTTGAAGCGTTAGCTGAAGCGCTAAACCGTAACCTTTCCCTCAACGATGATGCCTTGGAAATGGTTAAGGATCGATATAGGGAGCTGTACGAAGTAGGGCATATTAAAACCTTGGAAATGACCCCTGAGAGGGAGAAGATGGCACGCATACCCGAAGGCGGAACCCCAATATTCAACGCCGTTGGAATAGCACCCGGCGTCATGGTGGAGCACCAAGGCAAGGTGGTTCTCGCCCTTCCAGGAGTGCCATCCGAAATGATGTACCTTCTCGAGAAGGCGCTTCCCAGCCTTGAAAGGATGAGTGGGCCGGTCTTTGTAAGCGTGGAGGACACCGTAGACGTAGGGGATGAATCAGTCATCGCCCGCGCCCTAAGAGAGGTTATGGCCGAGTTCCCCGAAGTATCCATTAAATCCTACCCGTCAGGCTTCGGGGGGAAAGTGAAAATGAGAATCATAGCTTCGATGAAAGCTGAGGATAGGGAAGGCGCTGGTAAACATCTAAGAGAAGCCATAAGAAAGTTGAAAGAAAAGCTAGTGTAAAAAGGCAGCACTTCCCTCTCCCTCCACGTGAACGCTAAAAAATCCCCTTTCTTCCACGTTTCCATCCGAGAAATACACCTTAAAACGACCCAGCCATCACTATAGCACCTCTTAAGCTCCCTCAGCAAACATAAAACATTATCAACTCTTTCTCTTCCCAAGATGGGAGGCCATTCGTGCAGTTCTGCAAGCCCACACACTCCCTAACTTCGTCATTTAGCGTAAACCCATCAGCACCCCTACCAAAAGGTTTTTAAATGCTCTCTAAATCCTTCACCAAACAAGTCGGTAAAGGAGGAGAATAGAAAAATGTCGAGACCAGCTGGAGTAACCCTGCTAGGCGTCCTATACATCATCATGGCAATCATCTACATCATCGGCGGCCTCGTAGGCTTCCTACTGACTTCTCCGCTCGGCGGCCTATTCGGTCCAACGCCAATCTTCAGTGGGGCCATGGCAATAGTGCCAATAGTCATCGGCATTATCGACTTGGTGATCGGCTGGGGTCTGCTCTCCCTTAAGGGCTGGGCTAGGATACTAGCCATAGTCTTCGCCATCCTAGGACTACTCGGAGGACTAGCATCACTAATAGCATTCCCGATAGGGACGATAATCGGCATCATCGAGATCATCCTAAGCATCATCATACTATGGTACCTCTTCAAGCCAGAAATCGCCAGCGTATTCGAGTAAACCTACCGACGCCAGAAACACATCAATCATTACCATTTTTACTTCCCAATTTTTTATTTAACGTTCCTTTTTAGTGCCCATTACACCATGTCGTTTCTTATTAGGTCGTCGAAGTTTTCCCTTCTTCTAATCAATTTAACACTGCTTCCTGATAGTAGCACCGCTGCCGGGCGTGGCCGCCCATTGTACTGCGACATTTGCTCTAACGTGTATGCTCCCACGTCCAGTATTGCGAGGTATTCTCCGGGTTTGACGCCATGTGGGAGGAACCTGTAACGTGGAAGCGCTCCCCGGGGGTCGAGGAGGGCGTCTCCACCGTCGCATAGAGGTCCTCCTATCACGTATGGCTCCCTGTGCTCCTCTCCCGCCCTGCTGGCGGATACTACGTGGAAGTACCATTTATAGCTGAAAGCGTCCAGTAGTACGTTGAACCCTGAATCTATAAGCAGCCATTTTTCACCATTTCTCTCCTTAACGTTCTGGACCTGGGTTAGTAGCACCGCTGAGTCACCTACTATTCTGCGTCCGGGCTCGACGATTAAGCGTGCATTCTCAAGGTTCTCCCTAACAACCCTTTTAACCCTTAACGCCACCTCGTGGACGTCGAGCTGGGCGTAGAAGTACTCTGGCAGCTCCTTAACCGGCATCTTAGCGTAGGGGATCGGGAAACCACCACCCATGTTGAACTCTAACATTTCAAATCCAACCTTTCTCTCCACCCTTCGCGCCTCCCTGCTAACCCTTCTCACCCCCTCCTCAAAGACCTCAACGCGTGGAACCTGCGATGCCACGTGGCAATGCACTCCTATGGGGTTCACCCCGTCGCCTTTAAACGCCTCCCTGTAAGCTTCCTCCATCTCATCCAAGGTAATGCCAAACTTCGAAGAGGGGGTGGCCGTCTCAAAGCCAACGTGGGTTCCGGCCAGAACGCCGGAGGCAACCCTGAAAGCGACGTTAACCTCCCCCCCGAAATCCCTGACGACGTCCCTCAGCCTTCTCAACTCGTACAAGGAGTCCAAATTGACGCAGTGCACCCCATACTCCACAGCCATCCGAAGCTCTCCAACCGTTTTAGCAACACCGTTAAAAACAACTTGCTCTGGTCTGAACCCCGCCTTAAGGGCCTTAAACAGCTCCCCGTCACTAGTAACCTCAACGTTAACCCCCAACCCTCTTATAATCCTCAGTATAGCCAGGTTAGAGTTGGCCTTACACGCGTAGAAAACATTCTCCCTACCGAAAGCGTCGGCGACCTCCTCAACGTTCCTCCTTATCCTCTCCTCCGAGAAAACGAAGAGAGGCGTCCCATACCCATCAGCTAACCCAATCAAATCCACACCGTAAAAATGCAGCCTTCCTCCCTCAACGCTCAGACCATCACCGTAATGCATCATGCTCCACCTCCACACTCACAGAGAAAACACACACGGTCATATCGTTTACTCCCTTTTGAGAAACCAAACCGTCAAATGAAAAGTACCCTTACGCAAATTTTTAAGGCTGCAAAACAATTTATAGTAAATTTCCAGAAATTCATTTCTACCCCGTCCACTTTTTTAATGGTGCCCGGTGACGGAGCACTCTCTCACGGGCGCATCCGCGTTAAAAACCTTTTATTTGCCTGTAGTTCACTTTGACCTTGGAAATGGAGGTGTGCCCGTGGACCTTAAGAGGATCTTCGAGCCTAAGAACATCGCAGTAGTGGGGGTTTCCAGCAGGTTTACGAATCCGGGAACAGTCATATTCAACAAGAACCTTCACGAAATGGAGGCAAACACGTACGGTGTGAACCCCAAAGGCGGCGTGATAGAAGGCCGGGAAATATACAAGAGGGTGAGCGATATACCAGTCGACTTAGACCTCGCCATAATAGCGATCAGGGCGGAATACGTTAACCAGGTGGTTGAGGAGTGCGGTGAGATCGGCGTAGGCGGGGTGGTCGTGGTGTCAGGGGGCTTCGCTGAGGCAGGAGGGGAAGGCGTTGAAAGGCAGAGGAGACTGACTGAAATAGCATGCAAGTACGACATGCCGGTTATAGGCCCCAACTGCTTCGGAATATACAGTCCACCCTACGTTGACACGTTCTTCCTTCCAAGCGAAAGAATGGTTAAGCTGCCGCCGGGGAACATAGCGATAGTCAGCCAGAGCGGCGGCTTCATGGTCGACCACTTCTTCTCAAGGTTCTACGAGAGGAACCTCGGAGTATCCGTGGCCGTCGGCGTGGGAAACAAGGCTGTAGTGGACGAAGCAATGATACTAAAATACCTCGAAAACGACCCGAGGACAAAAACCATCTCACTTTACGTTGAAGGCTTCAGGGAGGGAGAAGGATCAAGGTTCCTTGAGGCGGCGAGAGAGTGCGCTGAGAAGAAAACGGTCCTTGTCTACAAGGCTGGCAGAACCGAGACGGCTAAACGCGCCGTCTCCTCGCACACCGGGCTGATGGCGACCTCGTCAAGGCTCTTCTCGGCAGCCCTCAGGCAAAACGGGATAGTTGAAGCGGAGAACGAAGACGAAATAATAAACTTCGCCAAGGTTTTCTCGTTCGACCTGAAACCCATAGAGAGGGGCAACGTGGCGATAATGACGATCTCCGGCGGCCACGGCGTCATATGCGCCGACCTGTGCATCGAAGCAGGACTAAGGCTCGTCGAGATGACCGAGGAGGAACAGGAGGAGCTCAGGTCAAGGCTGCAGCCCTCTGCAGCCCTCGTAGCCTCCCTTAAAAACCCAATAGACCTAACGGGGAGCGCGACAGACGTGGACATGGAAAACACCCTAATATACCTACTCGAGAGGGAAGACGTGGACGCAGTCATAATTCTAACCTTCCCGTATCCTCCAGCAATCTCGATGCAGATCGGGAGGCGCCTCTCAAACATAGCAGCCATGTACGATAAGCCGGTTGTCGCCCACACCCCTTGGCTGCCAAAGTACCAAATGATAGTTGAAGGCTTCGAGTACAACGGCGTCCCAGTCGCCCACACAATAGAAGACGTCGTGCAGATGGTCAAGGCACTATACAAGAAAGGACAGATAATGAAGTTAATGTCCGAGAAAGCAGCCTCAGCCACGCAAAAAGTGGAGTGAACCCCTAAACTTAAAGCGGGCCAAACCCCCACACCTTTCTCCCCGCAAGCACCTAGGTTAAGGCCGCATCAAATTTTCGCTTCTCCCCCTTCCTAGGATCGGAAGCGTTGTTCACAGGTTTTCCCCGGTGCCCCAGTTCTCGTACACGCTGAATATACGCTGAAGAAAGCTCATAATGCCCTTCATGCTTCCAGTTAAGGGTCAGAACCCGCAAATTAGGATTTTCGAAATACTATATAGAAAAGAAAATTTATATAGTAACATATCTACTAGTAAGGTTGCAGTGCGTGGTTTGGATGGGAGGGTGTCTATGAGCGTTTTAAAGGGTTTCCCAAGCACCATGATGGACGACTACCAGCTAAACCTGATAAAAATCCTGGAAAGGGCTGTAACGTACTTTGGAAGGAAAGAGGTCGTTTCTAGGAGGATTAGTGATGGGGGCATTTTCCGCTACACGTACAAGGACGCTTGGGAGAGGGTTCAGAAGGCAGCCAACTTCCTGGTGGAGGAGCTGGAGGTTAAGCCGGGAG
>JAPDJY010000086.1:0-11558 GCA_029258835.1 Thermoproteota archaeon
AAACAAAACCCGATGAAAAGGGAACGGCAACGGAACTACCTCAACGTAGTGTTCCTTCCCCTCAAAAAGAAAACAAACAAAACCCGATGAAAAGGGAACGGCAACATTCCCTGTTCGAGCTCCCAAAGGAGCTCGCCCATTTTTAGAAAACAAACAAAACCCGATGAAAAGGGAACGGCAACGCACACTTCACCACCCATTTGGCGTTAGGGTAGTCATATTGAAAACAAACAAAACCCGATGAAAAGGGAACGGCAACTTGTGAACTAGTGCAAACTCACCGCCACAACTAATAAACGGAAAACAAACAAAACCCGATGAAAAGGGAACGGCAACCACAGGACAACCTCCGTCACCTCGAACAACGCTGGTGGATGAAAACAAACAAAACCCGATGAAAAGGGAACGGCAACCTGCATTGCAGAACTTACACAGCGGCACCTCTTTTCCCTGGAAAACAAACAAAACCCGATGAAAAGGGAACGGCAACAGCAACTGCACGGTCTCGGGTTCCCACCCGTATTTTTCAGCGAAAACAAACAAAACCCGATGAAAAGGGAACGGCAACTAGTTACTAGTTTTTGTTGTAATTGTGGGTATATTAACGCGAAAACAAGCAAAACCCGATGAAAAGGGAACGGCAACACGAGGTAGTTTTTGTAGTCGACTGGGATTATGTCTATCCGAAAACAAGCAAAACCCGATGAAAAGGGAACGGCAACAAGGAGGTCATCGGCCGCCTTCCCCCTGAGCGCCTCCGAGAGAAAACAAGCAAAACCCGATGAAAAGGGAACGGCAATCATTTTGTTAAAATCCTGAGTGCTGCTGTGTCTCTGGAGTTCAGAAAACAGGGTAAGACTGATGGAGGGGGGAGGGCTGAAGGTTTCGAATAGTTTGTTGTTGTTTTTTGTTGAAGGTGATGAGTGGGATCTGATGGAGGGGGTTGTTGGTTGTTTAACCCTTTTTTGTTTTTTCTTGGGGGAGGGTGGGTTTGGTGGGGGGGTGGTTGTGTTGCAGTTCGAAAAGTTTGAATTTTGTGGTTTCTGTTTTTAGGGTGGCGGGTAAGGTGTGTGGGTGGTTGTTCTTAGGGTTGATGATTCCTGGCTTTGGGTGAGGGTAGGTAACTGGATGGAAGGGGTGGTGGAGTGTGTGGGTTGGGTTTTTCTCTTGGTGGGATGGGTGTGTTTTTCTTTTTGGTTGTGAAGCTGGCTTTTAGCCTTTTCTTTTAGGTTTAGCGGGTTTAGTTTTGTTTGGGGTGGAAGGTTGATTATTTTTGGTGGGCGTGTGGTCGGTGTTGAGGGATGTGTCATCGTGGAGTATATTTGCCCCTTCTGTGGGAGCCGTGAAGAGGTTCCTATGGGGGACTTCTATACTGTGCACGACTGCACGGTGTGTTGCAGGATGTTTGTTGTGTGGTTTAAGCCTGTTGTTGAGGCGAGTGGAGGCTACGTTGACCTGGGGGAGCGTGGCGGCAAGGATTGACGGAGGCTGGTGGGGGGCAGAGGCGGGTTCGCATTCTTTCTCCTTCTTTTTTCGGGGTGGAGGCGTGGGTGGGGTTTGAGGAAGGGTTTGGGAGCCTTTGAGTACACTATTTTTGTCTATGGCTGGTTGGCTGGGTTGGGCTTCAGTTCACTGTAGGGGGCGGGTAAAACATGGTGGAGGAGGGTGGCGGCGTTGCTCTGGAGGGTTCTAACTCTTTTTGAAGCTGTTCCTGGAAGGCGGGTGAGTTCGGTGGAGGGAGGATGTTGGAATGAGGTGGATGGTGGTTTTTATTGTTTTGATTTATGTTGGAAGGTGGATGGGGCTGGTGGGGTGGCGGCTTGGTGTTGGGGTGTTGTGCAGTGTTTTTGAGTGGCTGGTTGGGTGGCGCTTGTTGAGCGCGGCTTTGGTTGATGGTGTTTATGTGGGTTTGACGGTGCCGGGTGGTCTTACGTGGTCTTACGGTCGCGGGTTATCGGGGTGGTTAAGCCTTTTGGCGGTGGGTTTTGCTGGGTGGGTGTTTTCTTATTGGTGTTTGACGGCGGGAAGATGTTTTCTGCCTTTGCCGGGTGTTAGTTGTTCGGGGATGGTGGGTCTGCTGGATGGATGGAACCCTTGGAGGGTGTGGTTTCAGCTGGTGTGCGGTTTTTGGTTTCAGCTTTGATGGGGGGTTGTGGGTGGGTGGGTGTGTGGGTCGGGTTGTCTGGCTGCTTCATGTGGCTCATTTGCCGCTTATTGCCGCTCCTGTCCTCTTAGTGTTTGCCGGGGCGATCTCGGTGATTAGTTATGTTGCTGTTTTGCATGGCGCCCTTTTGCATGTTACGGGTTTCACTTGTGGGTGGAATGCACGGTGTGGTGGCTGTTTTCGCGGTGTTTGGTTGCTTGGTGTGGCCCGGTGACGGGTTGCGTCTGCCCTGGCAACCTTGCGGCCCGTCTGGGGTTGAGGGGGTTCGAGCGCGTGTTTCGCTAGGATTCTGCTTGATGGGTTTACTGGTAGCTGCTCTGGTGCTGGTTTTGCTTCCGCCGTCCTCCGCGGTGGTGTGGATGTCGCCGTAGAAGTGTCCGTCTCCCCTGGTGGGGTGCGCCAGTTTAAAGCCTAACTTTTAGGTGCCGTTGAATGCTTGGCCTTCGTTTCCACCCGGGTGGGTTCACGCCTTCCTCCATTTTTTCGCCCGGCGCCGCCCTCCGGAGGGTGGCAGCACCTCCTGCCGGCTGAGGGGTGTGGCTCACAGAACACGTGAACGTTTTGCTGAAAGGGGCGCTTTTTCAGCTGGCGTCGGGCTTCTTGCTCTCCTGCTTTTTCTGGCGCCACACCTCCTCTGTCTGCCTCCAGAGAACTTTAGCTGTTTCCGTCGGGTACACTCTTTCCTCTTTCTCCTCAGCCCATCCGAGCCTTACAGCCTGCCTTACAGCGTCCTTACCATACCTTCCTTCAAGGGCGTCCCTCGCCGCTGGACCTATGTCGACGAGGCTTCCTATGAGCTCCGTCAGCTTCCCCCACTTCCTGAACTTTACGGGCATTGCCGGTATGCGCACCACTCTTTTGAAGTGTTCGTGGACGTAGAACACGGGGGCACCCGTCCCCGGGGAGTTCGCGGCGAGGATCGCCATGGCGGTTTCAGGCTTGAAGCCCCCCGTTGCGTGGACGAACACCCTGTCCCCCTCACCCTTACGGGCCCTTATGATCTCCGTTATGGTGCTGAAGAGCCTCGCCAGCCCGTCCTCGAAGCGTTCAGGGTCGCCGAGCCCCTCAACCCTCACCATTTCCACAGCCACCCTCCCACCATACCTTTCCCCTGAAACGTTCATTAGATAGTTTCTGAGGGTTTCTGCGCAAACCCTGCCAATCCTCGTGTCCGAGAAAAGAAGGTACACCCACTGCTGCAGCCCCCTCTCGTACCATTCCTCTAGCAGGTCGAGGAGGGTGCTTAGCTCGGCGCTAGCACCCTTAGGATCCCCTGAAACGAACTCCACCAACCTGCCGGTTAGCTCGCCCTCATCCACCCTTCCACCTTTAAGCCCAGCCTCCAGGTCGGGTAGGCTACCCTCAACAATTCCAGCTCTCTGAGCGTTCGTAAGAATCGAAGCCCCCACCAAAACCAGGTGAGCCGCAATCATCCTTCACCACCCGGGACACGGAAGCCCTCCCTCCACATTTAACCCTTAAACCTTATTTTAATATTCTCCTCCAACCCTTCCAAAGAAGCAACTAACCCGCACCACCCGGCAACACCCATGAGGGTGCGAAGAAGCCGACTGCTGAAAGCTGGCCTGCCGCTCCCGACCGCGGCACTCTAAAGAGAGGCCGAAAAGTCTGAAGGCATCGAAGCCGCACGCCCGGAGCGGCGCAGCGTTGCACGCACCGGCAACACCGCAAACATCCTTCACCAGCAAACCAGCACCCACAGAATCTCCTTAAAGTTAAACTTTTAAGTGGGGACTGCTTCAACCGCCAAAACGAAGCCGTCGAAGCTCAACCCACCACGCGACGCCACCAAGAAAAAGCAGACACCAACATAAAGCAGACCAAATACACGAACCCAAAAACAAACCTAAAAACGAACCCTACTTTAAGGCTATCAGGACGCTTACGAGCACGGTGAAGACGGACATCAGCAACCCGAGAATAGTGAAGTAGAGGCGGAGGGAGCGGTAAAGCTCCTCAAACCTCCTATCCACAGCCTCAAACCTCTTATCCATGTAGCTCACCAGCTCCTCGAACCTCCTGTTCACGTCCTCAAAACGCTTATTCACGTCTTCGAACCGCCTGTTCACGTCCTCAAACCTCCTGTTCACGTCTTCGAACCGCTTGTTAATGTCCTCGAAGCGCTTGTTGACGTCTTCGAACCTCCTATTCACATCTTCGAAGCACTTGTTCATCGTCTCCACCAGGAGTTTTATGTCTTCTTTGGTTGCCAGGTTTCTCAGTGGGAGTGTTTTCTCGAGTTCTCTCCTGATGAGCTCTAGGACCTCAAGCCTCGCAGCATCACTCAAACCCATAAAGCCACCCACATACTACTAGGAGAGGGGAAAATTAAACTTTCTGCTAAGGGGGGAGCGTCCGGGAGAGCGTCCCGGCCGCCGGCAACAAAGCAGAGAGAACCCAGCAACCCGCGACACCGCCAAAAACAAGGCATTCTCATTCACACAATACATCAACTCTCGACGAAGAACAAGAAAACCGAAAACACGGGAAGGAACGCGTAAAAATGCCTAAAAGCAAGGGTTAAAACCCCACAAAGGAAAAGGATCCTCCAAATGGAGGGCAAACCTTGCGGAGACTGCGATCGCATGTACTTCGGAGGTCGACAGGAGACGAAAACGAGAAAGAAAAGAAAACCTGAGGAGAAGAAGGGGGGGTTTTGTTGACTTATTGTTGGTATAACGGCTGGTGGGTGTGCGGGTTGTGACTGTAGGGGGCGGTTTGGATGGTGGCTGGGTTCCGGGCCAGTTTGCATGTTAGGCGGCGTTGAAACGTTCACTTTTTCATCTCCTCGAGCTGTTTTTTCACTACACTTAATATTTTTCTCTTCTTTATCAGATCCCTTACATACTGGGGGTCGGGAAAGCTTATGGCGTCAAATATACACCACACTTGGCATGAGGTGCACCCCACCATGCACTGGAGGGGTCTCGCTACAACCGCCTTTTTCCTCTCCCAGTCGTAGTCGAAAACATTCCTCCCGCAACTGGTGACGCACATACCGCACCCAGTGCACTTGCTCTCGTCAACCGTAGGATGCCAGGCTATTTCCTCTCTCGGTATACCCTTCCATGAGGCAAACCTTGGGTCTAATCCTGTTTTTCCTCCACTCATTTCCCCACTTCCCTTCGAATTTCTTCCTGCACCTGAACTAATTGAACTTAAATAAAATTTTAGCGATGGCACCTAGCGTTCGGTGGTTGTGCGAAGTCGCCCGATGAGGGGAATTTGGATGAGCGTAAGCGAATAGCACGCCAGCCGTTAGGCGTCGTATGCGTCTCCTCTTCCCCCCTTGTATACTTCTCCACCCTCGATTTGTACAGGTAGTGTTCTTTCCCGAAAACACGCTCTAGATAAGGCTCCTCCAACCGAACAGTGTACAGATGCATGTAGATAATAAAAGCTAACGTAAGTGAAAAGGCAAGCCCCGAACGACCCATAAGCGATATACCTAAGAGAAAGAGGAACAAGCCAGCGTTGAGGATTCCTGCTATGTTGATATATTCCTGTGGTGACGGGCTTTGAGGAATCTAAACCCGTTGCCCTGTGGAAAGAGCGAAATTCAATCAAGCCGAGAGACACTACAATTACCCCAACCACAAATAAGACCGATCCCACAGTCAATGCCGCCACCCCATTAACAGGCAGCAGCCAAACACCATCAAACACCATATGAAGCTGACAGAATCACCAATGAATGATGGACTAAGTGGAAAACCAAATAGGAACAGCCACTCGGAGCGGTAAAGTCTTTCCTTTACCATAAGCTTTCCTCAACCCCAACCATAATATACACCCAAGCCTATTAAGACCAGCGAACCCGCCCCAAACATCGTTTCTATCATTTATTTCACCTGACAACGCCTAACGAGCTTACCTAGTTAAGTCTTACATCTGCTGTGAAAATGTTTCTAAAATCTGGGGGGCGAGAGAATTCCTGCTTACTTCGATAAAAGCGGATTGACCGTGAGGGTGCTTGTTTTGCTTTGTTCTTCTACGAAAACGTGTTTAATGAGAGATTTGACGGGAGGGTAACCGTTAGCTAGGAAGGGTTTAAAGCTACCTTCGGTATTAAGCGGGAAGGCAGGATGATGGAAGTAGCCATAAACGATGCACAAACTTGTTGATGTTTTACTATGCTGTTGCTTGAAGTTGGAAATCTAGGGGAAGGCATGGACTTTGGTGGAGGTATTATTCGTGTTAAAACAGTTAAAGGGGGGTTGCGCCCCCACATTCCAAATTAAAAATGCTGGAATTTTGTGGTGTTGGTGGGCGGGGTTTAGTTTTCACATTGCAAGGGTAGGGAAATACGACAAAAGGATGATCAGCAAATAGTGAAGAATGCGGCGGGAAGAGCAGAGATAAGAAGGTAACCTCCATACTCTGAGACGCAGCTTGCAACAGATTTGCTGGAGGCAGGGTCAGATACCAAGTCATAGCAAACTTAGATATGGCAGACTCGGGCATAACGCTTAGGGCAGATCTATACGCATGCTGCCGGTAAAGACGGGGGGTAGAAGGTGGGCTGCCAATCTACTTTGCCTCAGATTTTCTTCTACCTCCACTTCTTTCATCTTCACCTTAATCTTCTTCTCCCGCCCTTTCATCTTCAAAACTCTTTTCTCTCTGCGGTTTCACAATGCGGGAAGCATATCATCTGAGTTCGGTTTCTTCTTTTAACTCCTTAACTTCTTTTCATTTGCCATTTTCATTTTATCACTACGAGTTTCGGATGATGGACGCAGATGCCTCTGATGGGAACATTACTACTTTTCATAATATCTATGAGTTCATTCGTGTACCTTTCAGCTTTAGCTTTATCAGAAATAGTGTCATAGCTCTCAGGATGGTTCTGCTTCAGCCACTCCACAAACTCCTTTCCACTTGCTTTTAGGTTCAAAAACTCAAACCAATAGAAATCCACAAAGTATTTTGTTTCTCTGATTAACTGTTCTATATCGATTAGACCTGGAATTATGGGGGAAATGAAGGCGTAGTTTTTGATGCCATTTTCGTGAAGCACCTTCAGTGCTTCTATTCTTCTTTCGTTGCTTGAAGAAAACGGTTCTACTTCCCTTTTCACAGAGCCGTCAAAACCGTTAACCGTTAAACCCACTTCTACATCTTTAAACTCCTTAAAAACATCGATATCTCTTAAAACCAAATCGGATTTGGTTAAAATCCCTAATTTAATGTTTTTATCCATACTTTCCAAAACATTTCTCGTAAGTTCCAGCTCCTTTTCAACCGGCTGATAGGGATCACTAACACTGCTCATGTAAACTTTCCCCTCCACGCTTTCTTTTTTTACAAGTTCTGGAAGGTTTTCTTTAACAACAATCCAAGTCCCCCACCTCCCGTAATTATACCATTTACACATGAATTTAGCGTAACAATACTTACACGCGTGCTGGCAGCCAACGTACTGATTCATGACATAAGCTGCTCCCGGAATTTTAGTTAGAGTGAAAGCTCTCTTAGCCCTAATCCTAACTATTTTTACCCCCATCTCACATTACCCCCTTCCCCTTCCAAATAACCTTTTTCAGACAGGTAAGCCAAAACCATGTTCCTATCTCCATCCATACCCCCGATCCTCCCTTCAAGCTCCTTTCTCAATCATCCCCCAAACTCCATCCGGAACGCCAACCACCCCTTCCACCCCCATCACCTAAAACATATCAATGCACCTTTTTCAATTACCATTTATAAAGCTCTTATGATATTCTGGTAATTCTTCAAAGCAATAAAGCCAGAAACCCTTTAATAAAAGGTGAGGGTACCGTGGCTCGGAAAATGTGATGTAAGAGAGAAAGTAAACCGAGTGAAGGAAGCGGCATTTGAGACGGATTCTTCTTTAAGTGGATAGAGCGGTTGGAAGTAAGTAAGAGCTTGGTGAGAGAGGTGTTGGGTGGTTAGGGTGGTGTTTAGCCTGGTTTGTTATTTGTCCTAGGGAAGAGGACGAGGTGAGGGTGGTTTTATTGTCTGTAACGTGTCAACGGCGTTGGAGGCTGGACAGGTGGACATATGCCCCTTTGCTTGAAGGTGGCGGGTTTCAAAGTTGTTGAGGGTTGAAAGGGATGCAACGCCCCTCATAGGTCAGGTTGAAGCCCACCTGGAGAGGAGGGAGGAGGTGGCTTTGAGGATCCTCCAGGCGTCGCTGAGGAACAAGGTGTGGCTTTTGAGGGAGGGTGAGGGAGAGGGTTGAGGAGGCGGCGGTTGCAGCGGAGGAAACGGTGAGGAGGCTTGAGCTGGAGGCTGGGAGGGGAGGGGTTGGGGTGGAGGAGGCTTGGAGGGTTGAGGAGAGGGCGGCTGAAGCCGTGGACACGGTTCTGGAGGGGGCCGGGGTTCCCATGCGCCTCCTAGAGTACGCTAGGATGCACGTGGTGGCGGAGGCGACGCTGATCCTCCTGGCTGAGGGGCTGGAGCCGACGATAGGCTTCCTCCACCCCGACCACGTGCCGCCATCCCTCTCCCGAGACCTGTCCCTGGAGTTCATCCATCAGACGGCTGACGTGGCGGTTCTCCAGTCCCCTGAGTGCTCCAGGAGAGGGGTTCTGCTCTCCCTTGAGAGGAGGATGGAGGAGAAGTTCACCCATCCGAGGCTTGGAGTTGAGGCAACCTACAGGGAGACCATGAGGAGGCAGGTGAAAACCCTCGCAGCCTACTTCGCCGGCAGGGCTCCAGGGTACCAGCCCTACGAGGAGCCCGTGTGAGGTGGAAGCGTGAAGGTGATAGTCGTGTACGACATAACGGAGGATGACGCCAGAACCCGGCTGAGAGAGTACCTCAAGGATCTCGGAGGCAGGTGGCTTCAGTACAGCGTCTTCGAGCTAGACCTGAACCCTCAGCAGCTCGAGAGGCTTGAGAGGGAGGTGAGGAGGATACTGCGCAGGGCTACGGGGGACGTGAGGATACTGAAGCCGTGCAGCCAGTGCTACCAGAAGATAAGGCACATATCGACGAGGAAAAGAGACCTATCACGGTGGGAGGCGTAGCAGGCGAAGGACGAAGACGTGAAGCCCAACCCACGTAGGCTTAACGTGAACAGACAGCCGAACAGAAACACCACCCTTAAGCCACGGAAACACCACGGCAGGCAACAAAGCGTGAAGCCGAAGGCGGACACAGCAAACACTCAAGACAGAAACCGCCGAACAACCCAGCCACCCAGTAAGGAGCCAAGCCACCAAACCAGCCTTAAGCGCTCAGAAGCCATCAACCCCCCAGAAGAGTTACCGACCTAGGAAGCAAACCCCCAACAACACCAAAAAAATCCCTGAAAGCAGAAGCAAAAAATAGTAGAGTTAATCTCCCTCATCAAGTCTTGCTTGCATCCAAGACAAACCCCACACCCGCCCACAAGCCACAACTACCATCCCCTTTTCATCAGGTTTATTTGTTTTCACTTTTCTTCGCTGACCCCATGGAGCTCGTTATCCAGTTGCCGTTCCCTTTTCATCGGGTTTTGTTTGTTTTCCAGCTGAAGTAGAGGACATTGTTGCTAGACCTGACATTTCGTTGCCGTTCCCTTTTCATCGGGTTTTGTTTGTTTTCAGCGTGATCATCGAGGAGTTGAGAAGGAGCAAGGCTATTTTGTTGCCGTTCCCTTTTCATCGGGTTTTGTTTGTTTTCCCCTACGTACTTACTGGACGGGGGCCAATTTGGCTTTATGTGTTGCCGTTCCCTTTTCATCGGGTTTTGTTTGTTTTCTCAGGGCTGAAGAGATAGTCAGCACCGCAATCAAGGGTAAAAGGTTGCCGTTCCCTTTTCATCGGGTTTTGTTTGTTTTCTTATGTTCGCCTTGAGCAGCGAGGAGTTTCTCGAGCAGCTGTTGCCGTTCCCTTTTCATCGGGTTTTGTTTGTTTTCAGGAGGAGCTTGCCGCGTTCGGCGGCAAACTCGAGCAGTTGCCGTTCCCTTTTCATCGGGTTTTGTTTGTTTTCTAGTTCCTCCGACTGCTTGGCGGGTTAGAGTTTACGATTCAGTTGCCGTTCCCTTTTCATCGGGTTTTGTTTGTTTTCAAGAAGGGAGACGTTTTTAGATGGGCTCCTGTGATATGCCGTTGCCGTTCCCTTTTCATCGGGTTTTGTTTGTTTTCTTATCTTCACGGCAACTTCAAAAAAACGACTGTCTTGATGTTGCCGTTCCCTTTTCATCGGGTTTTGTTTGTTTTCGAACAATGGTGGCAGAGATATCAAGGTTACGTTACAGGTAGTTGCCGTTCCCTTTTCATCGGGTTTTGTTTGTTTTCACGGGGAAATAGGGCAACGCAGAACCCCAACCCTCAAGCCATGTTGCCGTTCCCTTTTCATCGGGTTTTGTTTGTTTTCGAAGAAGGCGTTAAAGCAGGAGGTGGTGAGGAGCATTGCTTAGTTGCCGTTCCCTTTTCATCGGGTTTTGTTTGTTTTCGAGAGGGTGATGGAGGAGCTGAAGGGGAAGCCGATGGTTGTTGCCGTTCCCTTTTCATCGGGTTTTGTTTGTTTTCTTGCACCAGTAATGTCGGGGTTCTACGTTGCGGTGTGCAGGGGTTGCCGTTCCCTTTTCATCGGGTTTTGTTTGTTTTCAGAAATTAACAGAAATTCTTGAAGGAAATGAAGCAAAATTAAGTTGCCGTTCCCTTTTCATCGGGTTTTGTTTGTTTTCGATATCCCGAAGGAACTTAGAAGTCACTTTGACGTCATGTTGCCGTTCCCTTTTCATCGGGTTTTGTTTGTTTTCCTAGCTAAGGGTGATTTGGCTGTTGAGGATGGGCGGCGTTGCCGTTCCCTTTTCATCGGGTTTTGTTTGTTTTCTGGGTCTACCAACCCGCTCCAAGAAATCCAAAACCGATGTTGCCGTTCCCTTTTCATCGGGTTTTGTTTGTTTTCACAGGAATGTTTCGCTTCTCCATGACGCCATAAGAAGTTGCCGTTCCCTTTTCATCGGGTTTTGTTTGTTTTCAGGAATGTCAGGGTGAGGGGGGACAGGGGGACAGGGTACGGATGTTGCCGTTCCCTTTTCATCGGGTTTTGTTTGTTTTCGCAAGTAGAGCCGGTAATGGTCATTGAGTGCACCAGGACGTTGCCGTTCCCTTTTCATCGGGTTTTGTTTGTTTTCTGAACCTGTGGATGGTGTTTTCAGGTTGAAGCCTGGCGTTGTTGCCGTTCCCTTTTCATCGGGTTTTGTTTGTTTTCTTGAGAAGAAAACTAGGAGGACAAAGACGGCACAATGGTTGAGTTGCCGTTCCCTTTTCATCGGGTTTTGTTTGTTTTCAAGGTCTTGATGTTGATTAAGCAAGGGTTCTCCGCCGACGGTTGCCGTTCCCTTTTCATCGGGTTTTGTTTGTTTTCTTGAGAAGAAAACTAGGAGGACAAAGACGGCACAATGGTTGAGTTG
>JAPDJY010000071.1:0-10454 GCA_029258835.1 Thermoproteota archaeon
AGCAGCCCCAGAGGACAGAACCCTCAGATGAGGGGCTCCCGAGCTCCCCCAATAACCCACGAAACCCACCCGGGCCAATGCGTGGAAAGGAGTAGACACCCACAAAACCCCATCTACCCCAAAACCCGGCACCTCCAACCTTTTTCGAGTAAAGGATGCTTGCAAAGGTCAGGAATGCGGTGGGCATGAGCGAGCTGGGAGCCAAAGCTTTTCGGAAATAGCGCCTTTCAGAGCAGGCAAACGGAGACAGAAAGACAGCTGCATTATAAACTCCTATAGTCTTCCGTCTCTTCCATGCGAAGAGGGCTTCACCACAGCAGGATCAGCCACGTTAAGCGTGACGCATGTGAAGCATGAGAAGGCCATTAGCCACAGCAATAGCGGCGCCCCAATCGTCTTTCCGCTTAAGGAGTTCTGATGAAAAGCATACGCGTATGCGAATCCTATTCCGACCAGCGCCGCTGAAAGAGTGAAAAAGCCTCCGGCCTACCATCAATACTCTCAGAAGCGTTCGCTGATGTCTCCATGAGCTGTTTTCCCATGTTGAGGAGAAAAATGGGAAGGAAGAAAATGGGGAACTTGCTGAAATCTCTCCCAGAACTCTACGAGAAAGAAAAAACAAAGTTAAACATCCTTTTTCGAACTTAGTCCTTCTCTTTTCTAAAAAAGGAGAAGGGAGGGGTTAGCGCCGCCTCATATACCATGCTATTACTGCTATGGCGGCGATGACTGCTACTCCTGCGCCACCGACCACGATCAGGAAGTTGGTCTGGCTGGACTGCTGGTAGTAGAAGAGGAAGCCTAGCATTAGCATGGTCGTCGTGTCGTGTGCAAAGTAGGATACGTTAAAGTCAACTAAGTTCATCGTCATGTGTCCTGGCGCATCATAGTAGACGAAGTTTTTTACTTCCGGAGAATACCAGTATAATCCCGGGAACACTAGGACGGTCGCATCTTCAGCATCCATCCTTGACACGGCCACCAGCCACGTGTCAAATTCTCCTGCCCCAGTGCTCACGGTGGTCTCGTTGATCACCTTGCCGCTAACCCAGTAATCATAAGCACCAAAATAGTAGTATGGCGAAGCCGTATAGTTCTCCCAAGTATATGTCTCGTTGCTCCATCCACCTCCCGAATAGTGCGCAATGTATCCTACTCGGTGCTCTTTCACAGAGGTATTCCACGTTTTCCCCCTTTCTAGCGGAAACTGGAAGATAGGATAGCTAGTGTTTAAAATAGATTTAATGTATGTTTCAGTATAGCTTGATTCAGCAGTATTATTCAAAATTAAGTACATTTCTGCGCGTACTATGTACATGTTTTCTTTCGAGTAGTACTGCATCATCACAAGCCGGTTAATCAGCGTATCACTTCTGGATTCAGATATTATAGTGTAATTATACGTTTCCAAGTCCTCTGTAAGGTTCCAGTCCTCCGCGTTGAGCACCGCAACACCCTCACAACACACAGTAACGTTGTCACCCGGGTAGAAGTCCTCCACTTCGGTAACATTGTATATCCATGTGTCGCCTTCCACTGGTTGGCCTACGGGGCTCCCACTTATGGCGACAGCTAAAGGTGTAGAGGCTAGTGGTAGTAAGAGAAGAAATGCGAATAACAGCACTGCTAATAATAAATTTCTACAAGTCATACGACCTTCTCCTTAACCATTCATACAAAGTATACTTAAATTTTCTTATAAAAAATTTTAGATTTTAACATTTGAAGTCTCTTCTTTTTTAAGAAATTTTTTAAGAAGTTCGAGCAGGGAGCTTACTGATGTCCTTCTTATCTAGAGAGGTTAACCGTTCAAACCAAGCTTTCTGGAAAAGGAGGGATTAAGTGCTGAAAAATCTGAAATCGCTTCCTCTAAAAATGTCCCTTCATTCGCTTCGTTTCTAAAAAATAAGGGAGGATAAACGCTTAAATTTTATTGGTTGGTGGTGTTGGCCGGGTGGGTGCTTGCACGATTACGAATCGTTCCTGTGGCGTAAGCGTTTTAATATTCTAAGTCCATAAAAATTGTATGAAATTCAACTTTATGAATAAAATTTCGCTTTAACCCCTATTTGAGAAGTTATGTGAATAAAAATTGCGTGAAATACGCGTTAAGTGAAATGCGCGTATCGCTTGAAAAAGATTTAAGCCGAGAGTGAAATAAGGTAATAGGTGGCAAAATGAGAAAATCGCTTGATAGGATAAAGGAGATTCTTAAAGAGCATGGGAAGAGCTGAAGGAAAAATATGGAGTTAAGGAGATCGGTATTTTTGGTTCTTATTTAAGAGGAGAAGCTGGAGAAGAAAGCGATCTTGATATTTTAGTGGAATTTGAGCATGATGCGAAGATTAGTCTTTTAGATTTTGTTGAACTGGAAAATTATCTCAGCGATTTGCTTGGGGTAAAAGTTGATTTGGTTGAAAAATCTGCGTTAAAACCAGGGATCGGCAAACGTATTCTAGATGAGGTTGTATACGTATGAAAAGGGAAATTGGCGACTATGTAGAGGACATTTTGGAAGCTATGACTAACGCTATGGAATTCACAAAAGATATGTTCATATGATGAGTTCGTTAAAGATGCTAAAACTGTATATGCGGTTATCAGAGCCATAGAAATTGTTGGAGAGGCTGTCAAAAATATACCAGAAGACACGAGAAAGAAATATCCAGATATTCCTTGGAGAAGTATGGCTGGAATGAGAGATAAAGTCATACATGCGTATTTCGGTGTTAAGCTTGAAAGAGTTTGGGAAGTTGTAAAAAGAGATATACCTTAACCTTAAGCCTAAATTTGAGAAGATATTGAGAGAGGAGGTAAAAGAGTGATAGCAGGAGTCTTCCGCGACGGCGGGCACTCTGCGGTACTTCGCACCTTGCCCTTCGGGTCACTTAACAGGTGGATATGTGGCTCGCTCATGCTCGCCAAAATTTGCCTACGGCAAACTTCACATATCCCCGGAACGTCATTACCAACAATAAGCTAACAGAACCCTGTTTTCGGCTTTATTTGTTCCTTTGCTGCAGGGTTTGTGTGGTGGATGGTGTTTAGCTGGTGGCTGGCGTTTTGTTGCGAGTGCTGGGTTGGTGGAGGTGTAGGGTTAAGTTTCTTCATGGTTAGCGGCGTGCCGCTTTGCTGCTATTTTGCGTTAACGTTATAGGGTGGTTTTCCCGGGTTTTACCGTGGTGGTGTTGGGGCGGGGGAAGCGTGGGTTTAAGCTGACCATTGAGCTTGTTCCGTCCACGGCGTGGTTTTCCTCCCTTTACCATGTTTACAGGGAGGCGGGTAGGCTGGACGAGTGGAGGAGGCTTAAGGAGGAGCTCTTCGAGAGGGAGGGTAGGAGGTGCTGGATATGTGGGAGGAGGGGCGGGCGCTTGGAGGCTCACGAGTTCTGGGAGTACGATGATGAAAACCACGTTCAGAGGCTGGTGGCTGTACATCATCTTTGCAGCATGTGTCATAAGGTGAAGCACATAGGGTTTTGGTGCTACACGAGGGAGGGGAGGGAGAGGCTGGCGAGGGAGGGGCTGACGAGGGAGGACCTGATCGAGCACTTTTGCAGGGTTAACAACTGTACGAGGGAGGACTTTGAGAGGCACGAGGAGGAGGCCTTCAGGAAATGGGTGGAGAGGAGTAGGCACCGGTGGAGGCAGGATCTCGGAAGCTATCATCCAGACGGGCAGCGGGTGTCGCGGCGGCCGCTGAAGGGTAGAGGCTAGCTGCCTCCTTCGCCGGGTGGCACCCTGTGAGATCGCAATGTTTATTTTGTCGTTTTTATTTTAGCATATTTTGAGGTGTCATATTTTGAGGCGAAAAGTTTTCGTTGACAGGGAGCGGGAGGTTGGGCTGCTGGAGGAGCTTTGGGGGAAGCCCGGCTTCGCCCTAGTGTTCGTCTACGGGAGGAGGAGGGTTGGTAAGACGCGTATGCTCTCCGAGTTCTTTAAGGGTAAGCGTGGCGTCTACTACGTTGCGGTCGAGGCCCCGTACGAGGCGGTTTGCAGGGAGTTCTCCGAGTGCGTTAAGCGCTCCCTTAACATGCCTTTTTCCGGTGACGTTGTGGAGGTTATCGACGCCTTGTCTAGGGCTTGCGGGGAGAGGGTTCTGGTTGTGGTGGACGAGTTCCAGTATGTTGTTGAGGCTGACGGCGGCGTTGTTTCACGCCTCCAGCGCCTCATAGACTCGTCCCTTTCCGAGAGGGACCTCATGCTCGTGCTTTGCGGGTCGGCGGTTTCGTTCTTCGAGGAGAGGCTGCTTGGGTATAGGAGCCCGCTGTTTGGGAGGAGGACCGCGTCCATCAAGCTCAAACCCTTGGGCTTCCTTCAGGTGAGGGGTTTCTTTCCAAGGTATGGGCTGGAGGACTTGCTCAGGGTTTACGCTGTGGCAGGTGGGACGCCGGCGTACCTTGAAAGGCTGAGCGATGAGGTTTGCTTCGAGGATAACCTGAGGGAGGCTGTGACCCCCGGAAGCTACCTTTACGATGAAGCCTTAAACCTGCTGAGGCAGGAGGTTAGGGAGCCGCGCACCTACCTTTCCATTCTCTCGTCTGTGGCTGAGGGGAGGACTTCTCAGGGGGAGGTTGCATCCGCAGCCCACGTGGATCCACGTGCGTTGGTTAAGTACGTGGACTTGCTCGAGGAGCTTGAGATACTGGTGAGGGTGAGGCCGCTAGGCTACAGGAGGCCCGTCAGGCTGGAGTTCAAGGACAACTACTTCCGGTTCTGGTTCACCTACCCCTACAGGCTCAGGAGCATGCTTGAGTCGGGCTATGTGGACGAAGCCGTCAGCTACATACTCGAAACGTTCAACGAGTACCTTTCGAGGGTTTTCGAGGGAGTGCTCGCGGAGCTGGCCCCCGCCCTGCACGCCAGGGGGCTGATAGACGCGAAGCCGGTGGAGGTTGGAAGATGGTGGCATAAGGACGTGGAGATAGACGTCGTCGTCAGGGAGCCGGGGAGGGCTGCGGTGTTCATGGAGGCGAAGTGGAGCAGAGTCAAGGTTAGAGACGCTGAAAGGGAGCTCAGGAGGCTGGAGGAGAAGACGCTGAAAACAGGGGTTACGGCGCCGGAGAACAGCTACGTTCTGGCCGCCAGGGAGGTGGTGGACGCGGAGACACCATACGAGGTGGACGAGCACAGGAAAATAATCGATTTAAAGGCAATCAGCAAGGTGCTAGGGTTAAAGCCGTAAGCCAGCGGGCGGAGGCGAGCAAGCAAACTGGGTATCGGACGGGTGCCGCCACCATTAAGAAGGCTCCCCCACAAGCCAATCAGCAGTCAAGATGGAGGGATCAGAAGGGTTCTCTCGAGGAGCTCGTGGAGAGAAAAGGAGAGAGAAGGGTGAAGGGAGAAGGGGGTGGAGGGGAGGTGAAGCCGGAGGAGCCCGTCGAGGATGGGGGAGCAGGTAGTTCTCCTAGACGTAAGCATTCTCATTGAAATGCTCGAGTGGCAGGCTTCAGATGGCATGTGAAGCCGGAGAACTCCGCCTCCTCCACCTCACTCCACGGGTAACTGGGAAGAGGAAGCCTTCTTCAGGGTCTGGAAGAAGCCCTTTAACGCCGTCAGCCTGACGGTGACGTTCCCCTTCAAGGCAGCCGAGACCCTAAGAGGGGCTGAGTACAGGTGGGAGCAACGCCCACGTAGCGGCGGCCACCCTGCATGGACAAGGAACGAAGAACCCGGTCATCCTCAGAGCCCAATAAAAAATATTTAAGCGCTGACACTATCACCTCTCCAGAGAGATTGGTGGAATGTTTAATGAAAATGTTGGGGTGGGATGAGGGGAGGCGGGAAGATGGTTGGAGAGGCTGAATGGGACCTGGAGACTGCAGAGTATCTTCATAGAGACGGTAGGTTTAATGCTGCTTGCTTCTACGCTCAGCAGTCCGCGGAGAAAGCGGCGAGAGCACAGCTACACTCTGCAAACGAGTCTCCTTGGGGCACCCTGTGAGGAAGCTGCTCGTCAGGTATGCGGAAGCCACGGGGAAGAGCGTCGACCGCCTCCTCACCTGTGCAAGAGAGCTCGACAGACGCCACGTTCCGTCTACCCGAACGCACACCCGTCAGGGACGCCACACGAAGCACACGGCGAAGCAACCTCCAAGAGGGCAATAAACCACGCAAAGGAAATATTATCCTTCGCTAGAAATCTCATTGCTAGAAAATCCGTTGAGAAGGAGGCTTGAGGGCGGACGTGCCACACCCAGTGATGAAGTACGTGGATGAAGTTGCTGAGAAGTTCGGGAGCAGAGCGCATCATACTTTGAGGTCAAGGGCTAGAGGAGGCCACACGCCCCACAGCGACTACAACCTCATAGTTATCGCAGACTTCAAGGAAAAATTCCTCGACAGGCTGGAGCCTCAACGAACCCCCAAAGCCAAACATAGAAGCACCCAGCTACAACCCTCCAAGCTCGAAAAATGCTCCAGCAAGGCAACGCAACAGCCCTAACACAATACGCGAAGGAACCCCCACACGGCGAAAAATACTTCAACAAGTACTCGAAACAACTAAAAAAGCTTCTCAACGCAGGATTAAAAAGAACAAGCACATAGAAACCCCCAAACACACAAAAAACAAAAAAGAAAAATAAAAACAAGCAACAACAAGAACAGGGATTCTGATTTCGTCAAAGAGCTGTGCCAAGGATTCCGATGCAGCCTAATTTTAGCAGGTCTCCTCCATCCTCCTCCACTTCACCAATAAACTTAATTCTACAGCACCTGTGATGACGCGTTTAATCATCTACGGCTTTTCTCTCTTTCGGCACGGAATGAGATTTTTAAGCCAGTAATCTCCATCAAATCATCAGTTCCTGCTTTGCAACTAGACCTAAAATTAAATTATCCATTATTCTATTCTAATTGTTTAATATTTTTCAACCTTAGCGAGAATAAAACAATTCTTCTCGGAATTTTTTCATCACTAATAAATCCCGTAGCGTCGCAACCTGCAGCGCCATAACAGGGTTACAGTCCCTTGAATTCCCCTACTAGAATGAGAGATGACTGGTGGTTTCCTGGTTCTGACTGACGCGTCTTCGGTTAAATCTTCAAGTTGTGTGGACGAGGTGTGGCCACATGCCCTTTTACGGCTTTTATTGGTTTCTGTTGTGGTGTTGGGAGGGTTCGTTTTCGAGGTGTTTGGGGGTGTCGAGCCCGTCACTTTCGCGGTTTGCCGGGTGTTTTCCCTGCTGTACTTCTTGGCTGGGGTATGTGTTTTTGAGTGTTGGGTACTTCGGATGGTGTTTGGGCGGAGGTGAACTTGTTGCTGGCTTCCTCCCCTTGTGCTCTTCTTTTAGAAGTTGAGTGTTGGGTTAGCGTTGGAGTTGGCGCTGGCTTCTTTTGGGTTGGCTGGGATGGGGTTTAGTGTTTTGTCGGTTGGCTCGTTCGCCTTGCTGGTGGGTTTACTTTCTGGTTTGGTGGTTTGCCTAGCTGTTCTGGTGTTCGTGAGGGTTGAGGCTTAAACCGGGAGTGGCTGCAATCCTTCACTCTGATCGCTCGTCGGCGGGGTTTTACGCCGTTAAACTTTTCCTTGGTGGCTGTGGACGCTAAACTTGGGTGGCGTGGGCGGTCGTGTGAAGCCTTCACGGGCGGGTTTCACCCTTTAGCTTAAGGATATCAGGACGCTCACCACTATGGTGAACACGGAGATCAGGAAGCCGAGGACGATGAAGTAGAGGCGGAGGGAGCGGTAAAGCTCCTCAAACCTCCTATCCACAGCCTCAAACCGCTTGTTAACATCGTCAAACCTCCTGTTCACGTCTTCGAATCTCCTGTTCACGTCCTCGAACCGCTTGTTAACGTCTTCGAAGCGCTTGTTAATGTCCTCGAACCTCCTGTTCACGTCCTCAAACCTCTTGTTAATGTCCTCGAACCTCTTGTCCATGTAGCTTACCAGTTCCTCGAACCTCTTGTTGACGTCTTCGAACCTCTTGTTAACGTCTTCGAAGCGCTTGTTCATCGTCTCCACCAGGAGTTTTATGTCTTCTTTGGTTGCCAGGTTTCTCAGTGGGAGTGTTTTCTCGAGTTCTCTCCTGATGAGCTCTAGAACCTCAAGCCTCGCAGCATCACTCAAACCCATAAAGCCACCCACATACTACTAGGAGAGGGGAAAATTAAACTTTTTGTTGGAGGGTTCCAATGTTGCTTCTTCACGGTAGGTTTCTGCTTTGGCAAGGGTTTCCGGGTTGAGCGCTGGGTTAGAGGCCGGCTGCTTCAAGCGCCTTGGCGGGTTAATTTACGTTTACGTTTGCAGCGTTAACGTTCAAGTGGAGGGTGGGGGGCGTTGAACGTTTAAGCGTTCCACCAGCTGCTGAACCCTTCCTTTACTCTCTTTTCTCTTATCCGGGGGGTGGCTTCTTGAGGTAGCTCAGCAAGCTAGCACCCCTCACCTTCCTTCTTTCCAGACTCTTCGGCTTCCCTTTTCTTCTTACACGCTATCAAGTAATACATTATTAGCAGTATGCTGGCGAAGAGCAGCATCGTGCTCCCATTCACATCACACCCCTCCAAGAGTAAAACACCCACCAAGACATATTAAACGATTTCACCACCCTGGGGTCAGCCGCACCCTCTTCCACCCTCAGCGCCCTAACCCTTCAGCGCCTCACCATCCTTCAACCACCAAGGCCAGCAGTCCACTAAGGTGCTTCTGAAGCTGGGAAGCCCCCCGGGCAGCCTCCCGCATCGGAGAAGCCCTGTAAGGCTACTGAAGCCAGCAGGAGGCAACAAGGCGGCTTAAGCCCTGTTTGACTGTTAGTTTACTGCAAGGAGGTGCTGCCTAACGGGTCGCCTTCCCTCGCTTCCATGTTGCTGGGTTTAGAGGAGTGTAAGCGTTTACGGTTTAAGCGTTTCCCGGCGGCAAACCAAGGTACCGTCAGCTTGGAATTAACCAGCAGCCAGCAGGACGCTGCCGGCCGGGTAGCGGCGTGAAACAGCAACCAAGGAACCCCGTCAAGACCAATGAAAACCAGCATCAAAAGTTGAAGAGCTACAGACACTAAACCCTGCGATTGAGAACCGGAGGACACTCATAAAACACTTAAGCCGCGAAGCACTCCTTAAATACTTAGAACACTTAGAACAGGTAGAGAAGAAGGGGTTTGAAGTGGACAGGTTGCCGCCTGAATGGCAGTACTTCTTCTTCAGAGAGGTAACCCGGGAGAAGAGGGGAAGAAGGAGGAAGCGGAGGAAGCGCAAAGCGGGAGGGCAAACTAGAGGGAAGCCATAACCCAGCCACCAACCCCAGTACAACAGTTACTTTAAGGCTATCAGGACGCTCACCACTATGGTGAAGACGGACATCAACAACCCGAGAATAGTGAAGTAGAGACGCAGAGAACGATAAAGCTCCTCAAACCTCCTATCCACAGCCTCAAACCGCTTGTTAACATCGTCAAACCTCCTGTTCACGTCTTCGAATCTCCTGTTCACGTCCTCGAACCGCTTGTTCACATCCTCAAACCGCTTGTTCACGTCCTCAAACCTCCTGTTTACGTCCTCGAACCTCCTGTCCATGTAGCTTATGAGCTCCTCGAACCTCTTGTTGACGTCTTCGAAGCGCTTGTTCATCGTCTCCACCAGGAGTTTTATGTCTTCTTTGGTTGCCAGGTTTCTCAGTGGGAGAGCCCTCTCAAGCTCCCTCCTGATGAGCTCTAGAACCTCAAGCCTCGCAGCATCACTCAAACCCATAAAGCCACCCAGCTAAACCCTAAACAAAAACAAAAATAAACCTTTTGATTCAGGGCCAACCGGCCGAACACGCACACCACCGAAAAGAAGCCGAAAAACACCAACATAAAAGACGCCAACAACCCAGACACGCAAACAGAACAGAACACCAGCCAAAACCGGTTTAACGGCTTCACCCCTCCACCCAAGCAGAATAAAACAGAAAAGCCAGACACCCAAAACAAAAACCAACCCTCCCCAGCCACCAAACACAAACCACACAAAAACAAAACAAAAACACTAAAAACAGCGAAGGAAACCACCAACCACACCAAAGCCACCCCAACCACCCAACAAACAAAAAACACCACCAAACAACAAAAACCACAAACATAAACCCACCACAACCCAACCACCAACAAAAAGACACCAACATAAACCCCACAACCAAACACCCCAACAAAAGAAAACCCAAACCCCCATTAAAACAACCCCAAACCAACAACACAATCCTGCAACCATTGCGTGGTGCACGAACTCTGCATTGGAGAACTGTTAAAAATGGAAACATGGAAAAACAGGCTCATAAAACCAAAACAGAAAAAACAAAACACTAAAACAGTTAAAATTAAAAAACAAGGGTTTTAATGGGTAATCCACCATTGCGAGATCAACGATCAAATATATGTTTTTCGGGTTCGACAAAAGACGAAAAAAGAGGAGAAGGAAACCAGCAGAAAAAGGAGGAAAAAGAAAACCTTAAAAAGGAAAAAAGAAGAAAAAACAACC
>JAPDJY010000005.1:0-9957 GCA_029258835.1 Thermoproteota archaeon
GAACCCTGATAAACCCCGGCCTGCTCAAGGACGCAATCGAAAACATAGGAGGAATAGCAGAATACCAGGTGGTCTTCGCAAAAACAGACCCAAACGACCCATACTCACTAGACAAACTCATAGTGAGAATAGCCCCCACCGGCGAACTGTCGACAGACGAGCTCAAAGCTAGGATAACAGACGCTGTTATTAAGGCTGTTGAGATGAGGCCTGAGATCGAGTTCGTCTCGTCGCCGTTCGAAATATTCGACCCAAGATCATCACTGAAAGCAACAAGAATACTAGACCAAAGACCAAAAATAGAGTAGCCAGGATATAACCTTTCCTTTCGTCTCCCCATTTTTCAGTATTTTAAGCCCTCTTCTAACACTTTAATGTCTGTTCCTTCTCCTATGTGGACTTCCGTCTCTCCTCTCGCGTTAATCCTCGTGTACGCCCCTGTAATCCTTATTTTTGCTCCTAAACCGGCGTCCTTTAACTTGGCCGCGCTCTCACCCCACGCTACCGCTGGTGCTTCACCCGTCTCGTCCTCTACGAGCAATGTTACCATTTGAGAAGTCACCCCGTCCTGGCGCTGAAACTCCTTCACTTCTCCAACGTACCTCACGGTTACTTCTAAGACTATGTTCGCCATGTACGGCTTGACGTTCTCAAGCTTTACGAATTTTTCCTCTAGTGGAGGGGTCACGTCTCTGGGCACGTCCGGTGGGTTAACTTCTATCGTCGCCCGGCGCCCGGCGTTAAGATTTAACCCGTAAGCGTCCTCTCGGGTGTAGGCGTTTCTAACCCTTATCAGGTCCCCTACGTTCACTTTAGGCAGTATGTTCACGTGTTTATCCCACAGGCTTATGCGCGTCCATCCCTCTCCATCCGTCACGTAAAGGTCTGCGACGGTTCCAAGAGTCCCATCCTGCGGCCTAACAAACGTTCTGAGAGGCGTCTTAGCCGCAACCCTAGCGATCACGTTAACCGAGGTCATGTTGGGGCGTAGCTTCGATATCGGCGTATACTTTTCCACCGAGGGCTTTAAGCTCCTCTCAACAACTTCAACCCGTGTAGCCTTCCCCACGTGTACCTCGACGTCCCCTGAAAGCCCCTCCCTAGTATACCCGCTGATTATTCTGACCCTATCCCCCACCTTGAGCTGCGCCCCTTTAGAGGCTTGCTCATCCCAGAACACAACCCTAACTATCACATCGTCGTCAGCTATCCTGACAGTTGACATACGCCCCCTAGATCCATCCTGCCTTTCAAAGAACGTTACGGGGTTAACCTCCACAACTTCTCCTTCAACTATCACGTCCGGCATCCCAGCCTTCAGCTCACCTAAAGGTATGGGTTCCTCAGCCACCTCAGGGAACTCGTCAAGGTCAACGTTAGGAGGGTTAACCACCACCCTGCCAAACCTTCCAACGTGAAGCTCCAAGTCCCCGAAGATCCCCCTCCTCACGTAGCCTTTGATAACCCTCACTATGTCCCCCTTGTGAAGCTGGCCTCTATCGACAACCCTGCTATGCTCATCCCACAGGACAAGCCTCACCTTCCCTGTCTTGTCAGCTATGAACAAGCTAGCCATCATCCCGGTAGTTCCTCTCCTTCTCTCAAACCGCTTAACCCTCAAAATCTCCAGAACTCTCCCCTCTAGGAGGGGGACATTGTCCATGTCCTCATGCAGCATCCCTATAGGCACCTTATTCTCCCTTCCCTCCTCCCTCACCTCCACTCCCAGATCCATGGCGACGAGCACAGCCGCCCCCTCATCGGTTACAAGTCCACCCAGCTCCTCCCTCTTCCTCTTAACCCTCTCGAAGACCTCCTCCCTCGAAACACCCGCCTGCTTAACTATGAGGTCAACGATCCTTTCAAAGCCTACCCCACTCAACCCTGAGCCCTCCCTAATTGAACTACTCTTCCCATCTTTTATAAGAGATTCGGGCAGCTAACCTCCATTAACCGTTACGCGTTTTCCTAATGGGAGTAAAACCAGTTGCTTCAAGACCTCCCATAAGGGGAATGTTACCGTGGAAAGCTAGCATAGTCTTCCACGAAAATGGGGGATGTGTAGAGTGTGACGTGAAGATAGCCCTAAACCCTGAACAGCTTACCGGAGCATCTGGGTGGATCGTAGTGCTCAAGGGAGTAGTCGAATTTCTCCTCCGTCACTATTTCAATGGTCGCCCAATCAAGTATTAACTCTATGCATTCAACGTTGCCAATCATCCTCCTTATTCCCTCTCTAACGGCGCGCTTGCATGCGTCAGCGTAGGGGCAGTCAAGTGCTACTACCTCCACGCTTCCATCTGCCAGCTTCCTGACCTTTATGGGCGACTCCACGTTCAACTTCTCATATATCTCCCCCGCCTTAAGCATTGCCTCGTAGGGATCCTTGGTTGAACCAACGATCTCATCCAGTAACCCAGACTTCTTTATCACGTTTCTTATTGCATCGATTGCAGCGCTTCTAGCACCTGCACCGGTTCCCCCCTGAAGCAAGCGTTCCGCCTTCAACATTCCATATATAAGTGCACAAAACCCATCCGGGTACTTGTCAAGGTTTTTAGCTATGAAATCCGATACTTCCTCGAATGTTTCAACGCCCTCCGGCTTCTCGCATCCAAACTTTTCAACCTCAAACTCTAAGGCATACCTTGCAACCATGTTCTTGAAGACTGGGCCAAAAACCTGGGAAACCTCCTCAACAGTCTCCTTTGCTGTGAGAAACGTGAGCGAGCTGTCCGGAACACATCGGAACTCCCTTTCCTCAACAACTCCCAAAGTAGAACCCTCCAGCCACTCAATGAACTCCATTACGACTATGACTTGCAAACTTACCACTTATAATTTTTCGCTCCCCTCCAGTTTATTTCTCATTCTCCGTTTGAGCCAAACTCGCTCTAATTTTACCCTTTAAAACCGGTTTTTATCTCTTCATCAAATGGGGAATTTAGCATTTGATGAAGTAACGTTAAAAAACTTTGGATTTAATGCCTTCTTAGTAAAAGAAAAGGAGAAAACATTGTTAAATACGGTTAGAGGTTGCTTTTCACCCCTCCAAGCTTTTTATATACTCATCTATTGGGATTGCAGGCATACTCATCGTCCTTATAGTCCCCCTTGACGCGAGCTCGGTCATGGCTTTTGCTACCGTGAGCTCGTCCGGCGCCTCAACTATGTTAACGAAGTCGTATTGCCCAAGAACCACGTACTGCTCGAGGACTTTAACCCCCATTTTTTCAAGTTCGGCATTAACCTCCTTAATTCTCCCCGGGTTCTTCTTAAGGGTCTTCGCTCCCTCGTCGGTCAGCCTGGACAAGATCACGTATCTCCCCATTTTCCCACGCCCACCTGAAACTTTATAATCTAAAAACTATTTATAGTTTTCCTAGCTTCAAGCCGTGGCCACGATGCAAATCCGCTTAAAAACAGCGGCGTCAGGCATTAGTAAGCAACACGGTCTCGTCTCCATGAACTCCTTTCAACCTCCTCATAAGCTCAAGACCCTGCACATCTCCCTTTCTAACCCACAACCCCTTCAAGGTCATTAAGCATTCTCCAACCCCTAAAATCAACATTCAAGGACTGTTTTGTGGCTTCCTAGACTCCTGTAAAAGGGGTAGCCAGCTTTCCCGTCAATCCCCCTCAAAACTTACTTTTAGCTGTCACTTTGAAACTTTATGGGACGTTTAAATGATCTCTTATTTATGTTCCCTTAGCATCCCGAGTCGAGACTTTATGCTTTCACAGATCCCCCACTTACCCTCTTCATCTCTCCCGTTTCGACGGATGGGCAACGTTGGCGATTTTTTAACTTTTTTAACTTTTCTCCCGTTTTATCATGCCGTGGCCCTATAGAAGTTTTATCTCTGTCTCGCTGCCTCTCTTTGTCAGCTTTGACCAGTCCACTGTCACCTCTCTCCCAGAGTACTTCTGTATTATTGACGCCGCAACCATCCCCATGGGGCAGATTCCCTTCGTTGCTGCTATAATATGCGCGCTTTTAGCCATGAAGCACCCGTCAAGCTTGAACACGTACGTATCCTCATCCTTCCTTTCGAACTGAGCTGATGAAACCAGCATAGCCTTCTTCAGGAGGTTTATAAACTCTGAGAGGACCTCCTCAACATTCTCTCCTCTTATCGGTTTTAACCCCAGCTTTTCCACGTTGGCTATCCCCTCCTGTATTGCAGGGAAAATGTAATCTCTGAATCCTTCACGCCCCACCAGCTCCACTATGGCTTCCTGAAGGGTAAATATTGCAACGTGGAAGAGTCCTGATATGACTCCGAACTCTTGGGGCATCATAACGTCAACCATCTTCTTTTTCAAACTCACCTTTTTTCACCTCTCTTAACCATTTTAAGTGCAAAATCTAGGAGGATGTCTGCTATCTCAACTACATGGTCTATGTTGTATTCCCCTCTCCTAGCTAGGAGGGCCATGAGGCAGAAGCTGTCTCTGATCAGTGTCACAATCCACCTCCTCTCTCCTCCGAAGATTACCGTGTCAACCCCGCCTCCCCCCATCTCGTTCGACAGCTTATTGGCAAAGTTAGAAATCATGGATGCTGCTGCAAGCTTCCTCCTCGACCCAAACCATGACGGGAGAACGGAGAAGAGGACGTCCCCCTCCTCAAGGTCATAGAGTACGACCCCCTCCAATCCAACCCGGAGAATAAAAGTTTGAAAGGCTGTCTCCATAAATGGTCTAGAAATAAGCTCTTTCAGGTATGAGCTCAGCTCCTCGAAGACGTCCACCCTGCCATCCCATCTCTTAAGCATCTCACCGTAGTCCCTCATTATCTTATCTGACACCTCTTCTAAGAGAAGCTTAACTAATACTTCTGGCAGCTCCTCAGAGGAGATCACAACAATACATATGCCCGCCTCGTTAACCATGCAGTAAACCCGTTCGCCTCTAAAGTCTAAGCTCTCAAGCTCCGATCCGAGAACCTCCCTCCCAACGGTCATTATAGCCGATATTAACCCTCCAACCAGTTGCGGGTCAACCTCATTGCTCGCCGATGCCAGGCACACTCCGCTCTCTCCTACAATCAAGATGTCCCTGATAGGGTTCCTTCCGAGACCTACTTGAGCCATAGTGATCCCTCCATCACTTAATTATTATTTTTATATTGCAATTGTTATTCAATCTAAAATTCTAACTTTATCATTAAATTCATTTTTCTTCCCGTTTTTCTCTTTGTTAAATAAATGTTTTTTACTTTTCCGTAGCTTCCTCTTATAAAGCTCCTTCCCGCATCCTTACATACTTTTCAAGAGTCAGAATATTTTTTACTTTAACTTTCTCATTTTTCTTTCAGGGTGCTTGAATGATGAAAGAAGTGCTTGACGTTTCCACATTTCCCTACTTACCCTGTGATTCCATTCACGATGGGTAACCGTAGAAAACCTAATGTTGCAGTGTTATCCTGGGATGGTTTGGCGCGTTCAGAGCTGCCCATGGCGAGTATCCCCAGAAGTCCTGTTACTTGCATGGGTTAATCGGGGAGGCTGAGGAGTTCACGGTTGACGTTTCAGCAGCCGAGCTGGCGGAGGAGGACGGCTACCGCGTGGTAACGGGCAGTAGGATGAGTTGCAGGAAGGAGGATGGCTCAACCCTAGTTAAGGTGGGCATAGCTAAGGCTCCTCTGGTAGGGAAGTACCCTGTTAACATGGGTTCAAGCTATGGGGAGCTGCCTCCTTGGGGTTAAACGGCTTCCCCACAGGAGAGGCTTCCCTCATGGACGTGGACGAAACCTTTTTGGAGGGTGAAAGGATAAACTTTGGCAGGAATCCCGGCGGATTGGAGTTGGTATCGCTCGAGTACGAGTTGCTCGGGCAGTCCCTTACGGTTCCACTTGTTTCTCTAGAGGGAGGGTGATGGATGATGGCTGGCGTGTGGGAGGCTGACCCAAGGATGGTTGAACGCTTCAACAGGCTTTCAAAGAGGTACGATGACCATACGAGGCGTATCCCCGGATATAGGAGGCTCGTGGAAGAAATCGTCAGGCTTACCGAGCCGAGGAGCAGCGATATCGTGGTTGACATTGGGACCGGTCCAGGCGTCCTGTGCCTGTTGCTGGCTCCATTCGTCAAGAAGGCGATAGGGGTGGACGTGTCCGAGCGTATGCTGGAAGAGGCGAGGAGGAGGGCTCTAAAGGACAATGTTGAAAACGTAGAGTTTAGACTTGGAAGCTTCCTCAACCCCGGCGTCGACGAAAAGGTGGATAAGATAGTGACAAACTTGGCTCTCCACCATCTGGTGGATGAGGATAAAAGGAAGGCGATGAACGTGATGTTTAACATGTTGAAGGATGGAGGACGGGTGGTGATCGGAGACTTCATGTTCTTCTTCAACCCTGAGCGGGAACCTGGGAAGCTCAAGCAGGTTCTAGACTACGTGACTTCGAAGCTTATGGTCAGGGAGCCCGGCGAGAGCGTTGAAGACTTTCTATCACGCCTCGCCGAAACAGAGCATCCCTCAACAGCTTCATCCATTAAGTTATTTTTGGAGTCTGCCGGATTTAACGTCGTCGCCGTTAAGGAGGTGACTCCGCCAGCTTTGGGAGTGATATGCGCCAAGAAACCTTAAACCGTCAGCGGTCGTAACCTATCGCTTCCCTCGCCTCCAGCTCCTCCAATCCCCCATCACTCTCTCACTTCCATTTCTGTGTTGACGCTTACCTACCATTTCTTCTTAAAAGCAACCCGCTTTGGGAAGCTACATGCTTACTTTACCCAAGGATTAACCGTGAAACTAGGAATAAGACTACCGTGGTGGTCATGTCCGAGATGGATGTTATTACTGGGATTGTTATGTTGTCTGGGTTAAGCCCCCTCTTAAACGTTACGACGGCTATCCAGAATGAAAGCGTAACTATAAATGGTAGAAGGAGGAGTTTTGTGGCAACCACCGTTAGGACCGACTCAAGAATGGTGAGTGGGAAGCGAGTGTAGGTTAACGTTGCCGCAAGGGTGAACCCTGTGACGGCAATTAGCCCAGCCGACACAACCCCTGACACGACCGTTTTGCTCTCCTTCTCCTTAAAGCTCCTCATAGACGGCTCTATGTATCCTAGGGACAGCCTCGTGGAGACGGATGACGATATCATGGATCCCTCTTCTCCGATGTTGCATATGAGGGAAGGGTACACTGCTAGCAGCTGTGGGTGGGATGATATGCTGGCTTTCATCTCTGATAGGAACCCCCCTGCAGCGTTGCTTACGAACGTTAAGACGATGGCTACAGGTAGACTTTCCGTTAAGGTCTCCTTAAACTCGTCCTCCCCCCGGTACTTAACGAAGAGGTAAGCCGCGAGCACCGTGAAGGATGGCACCAGCAGCAGCGACATTATGGTGAAAGCCCAGCTCCAGAAGATCAACGTGAAAACCAGGAAAACGTATATTCCACTCATAAGAATGTCATTCATCGTTGACAGCACAGGATACAGCACTATGTCTGGGTCAGCTCCCTTCCTGTAAGCTGTGATCGCGATAGTTGGGGATAGGAAGAAGACGGATATTAGAGTACAGATCATCATGGAGAGGATCGAAAGGTCTAGGGAGAGGGAGAGCGTCAGGTCACTGCCCGGCGTTAGGAGGAGGCTGAGCCCGTAGGAGAAGAATCCTATAACCACGGAGCAGATGAAGCTCGTGAAGAAGACGCTCGCCACGAGGCTGTAAAAGTACTTGGTGTTACCCTTCAAGCTTGGCGATATTAAACCTAGGTGAAGGCCGGTGCTCAGCCTTCCGGAGAGAACGCCGTTTATGTTTCCTCTTATCGTTAAGAGGGGTGGGTAAAAAATTAGGATCCAAGGCTTCGCTAAAACGTATACTGATATGAAGGCCACTATAAACCCGGCTGTTAGGTCTAAGAAGCTTGTTGAAGCGGCGAAGAGAGACTGCGGAAAGATCTTCCTGAAAGACGTCTCAGTAAGGTGCGCTGCGCTCACCGCCACCACCACGTAGTCGCTTTAGCAGCCTCGGGCTCTACACCTATGAAACAAACAGCCTATTAACTCTTTTTCTCCTTTAGAAAGCTTTGAATGCTGAAGTAAGCTTTCGCCTACTTGAAATAGGTGAATTCTTCCAGCGTTTTCCGCCGTTTCCCTTCCGTGACCGTGAGCCACCATACACATGGCAGATGAAAAAATGTGGGGTGTGTGCTCTACTGGGATGGAACCACTTCGAAGCGCTTAGCAAGTTAGCCTCCGAAGCCCACGCTTAACACGCGCCTTAAACGTTCGGTAACAGCGGCAAGCTTTACAATAACCTAAACAATCACCCAGGCAAGGAACCGCTTTATTTTAACCAAAATATTATTTTTCATGTTTCCTTCACAAAACCGATAATTGAAAATTCTGGTGAATGGTGGTGGGAAGGGTGTGCGTGGTGGTGTGCTATGGTTGATGTGGTATGCTTAGGGGAGGTGATTGCGGACTTTATACCTGTAGGGGAGCGTGAGTTCAAGCTTTGCTTTGGCGGTGCGCCGATGAATACGGCTATTGCCTGCTCCCGTCTAGGGTTGAGCACCGCAACTATAGCATCTGTCGGCGACGACCCCTTCGGAAGCTTCCTCCTAGGCACCCTAAGGGGTAGCGGCGTAGACGTGAGAAGGGTTCGAGTTAAACCTTTAAGGACGACTCTGGCGTTCGTTTCTAGAGTTAAAGGGGAAAACGAGTTCTTCTTCTACAGGCGGCCATGGGTCATATCGGCTGACACCGAGATAGACCTCGGAGAAGAAGACTTAAAGCTTGCATTGAAAGCTAAGGTCTTCCACTTCACAGGCTTACCCCTCTCCCATGAGCCTCTCAGGGAGTCCATCATGGAATTCGTCGGAAAGCTAAGAGGGAGTGTAATAGTCTCCTTCGACCCAACATACAGGCCTGACTCCTGGGTCAGCAAGGAGGAGGCAAGGGAGGCAACGATCAAGGCCATGTCCACTTCAGACGTTATCCTAGCAACAATTGAAGAGTTCAGACTGGTGTTGGGGGTGGAAGAAGCCGAAGACGCTGTTAGAGAATGCCTCCGTCTCGGAGCTAAAATGGTGGGTGTGAAAATGGGAGGGAGAGGAGCATGCCTCAGCGACGACTCAACCCTATGGGTGATGGACGCCTACCCTGTAAAAGTAGTCGATACTGTCGGGGCAGGGGACGCTTGGAACTCGGGGATCATATATGGGCTCGTGAAGGGGTTGCACGTAAGCGACACGTTAAAGCTCGCCAACGCCGTCGCAGCTCTAAGCTGCACCGCCCCCGGAGCTGTAGAAGGGCTTCCAACGATCAGGGAGGTAAACGACCTCGTCAGTAGGTTCCCCCACTTGAAACCTAAACCCGTCCAAAGTTGAACCGTAAAAATGCTTGCATTTCAACTCAGAATGCACCCTTAACCCTCTCGTAGCCCCACTCTTCAACCATGAAGATTATCACTTCCTCCCCGCCTTCCTGACGAAGGATGAATTCGCCTTCTTCATCCTTCTATACCTCCAAGGTGTGAAGGTGAAAACGAAAGCTCCAAAGAAGAGAAACTTTGACACCCTTCGTATATGCTTCACATTTTCGGCTTTTGTCCGCCACCATGAAGACGCACCCGTCGCCTGCAACGGTATACTTGCTGGCATGGAGACCAAAGAGGAACGCTAACCCTACAGGCAAACCTTGGCAAGCGTTACTGAACGCTCTCTTAGGACCTCTAAGAGGCATCTCCTATGTACCCTGGACAATAAATCCTTGTAGAATTCGGGATTCTCCAGAAGGTGATTTGCCTTCCTCCTTGATATAAACCTCGAATGTGCGTCAAAACATGCTAGAAACGCGTGGCCAAAACGCTCGTGAAACTGTTAAATACTTGGTAGACATATATGGAACATTGGTAGAATGTAAGATTGTTAAATCCTCATAATTCGACTAAAACCTGTCCCACATGTGGTGGAAGGATGAAGCACCGAAAGGGGCAGGTT
>JAPDJY010000038.1:0-9949 GCA_029258835.1 Thermoproteota archaeon
TAGCCTCTGCCTTATCCTCCGCGATATCGAGGATCACACAGCGCACGCCTTCGCGGGCCAGGCCTTCGGCGATGGCGGAACACAGCACCCCACCCCCGCCGGTGATCACCGCCACCTTTCCCGAAAGGTCGAACCTCATCCTCTCACCCCCAAAAGCTCCAGGTGCCGCCCCAGGTGGCGCTCCAGGGAGGAAGCATAATCCTCTTCATGTTCCAGGAGGACGCCCCGCAGTTCGTCCCCCAACGGACTCCGCAGGACCGAGCCGTAGGCCACGTGCAGGACCTGACGGGGATCGGGCTCCTGGAGGAGGAGGCGAAGCTCCGCGTCGGAGAGATCCCCTGGAGAGGGGAGCTTCTCCGGATTGGCGGAGAGATGGTAGGTGGCCCGGTCCTCCTCGAACCTCTCCACGGAAAGACGGTAGATCTCCCGGAAGAGCTCGGGCGCCTTCTCAGCCACCACTTCCAATGCCACGAGGTAACTGGTCCCCGCGGTCTTCACGTGGAAAAGCCCTTCGGCTTCCTTAGCGAAAAGGGGATAAAGGGAGAACTTGTCGGAGCCGGAGTGGAGGCTTATGCGGTATCCCCCCAAGGCTTTGGCCAAGGCCACGTGGGCTTTGAGGTCCCGGCGGAAAACTTCCAGATCCCCCCGATAATCCACCGCCTTCTCCAGCGACCCGGAGAAGCGAGGGGCGAGGCTCGTGAGCTCCACGTCGCGCTTCCTCAGTTCCCGTACCACGAAGAAATGTTCCAGGAGGCTTGTGGGCGTCTCCGTCTCGTCCACGGAGAGCTCGAAGTCGAATCCATCGGGGAGCACCTCCCGCAGGGCGTGGTACATCTCCGCGGCGAACTCCACCGCCCGGAGGTACTTCACCGCTGCCCGCATGAGCTCCATCTCCGAGAACCAAAGCTTGCCCAACCCCTCGACCTCGAATTCCCTCCCCAGGTATTCCCCTCTGAGGTCGTTCGCGCCGGAGAGGGAATGGAACCGGCGCTTCAGCTCGCGTTCGGGGAGCCTCTCCGCGGCCGTGACGTGATTCGATGGATCACAGGTGAAGAACGAATACCCCAGCTCCGCCGCTTCCAGCGCGTCCCCGATGGTTTTGAGGTGGTCCGCATCGGCGGCGAACCCCCTGGTGTACCCCTCTTGGAACGCCCCGAAGACGGCGTCGGCGAGGACCCGGGCGAAGTCCCTCCCGGTGCGGGCGTTCTCCCGCACGGACTGTTGTGCCAGCACGGGGAACACCTCGGCGCCGGAAAGGGCCCGGACGTGTCCCGGGGTGGCGAGGCCTAGCCGATCGCCGAAACCGAAACTGGGGCCATCCGGCAACCGACGCGGCCGGAATTCCGGGAGGAGGTCCATCAACGCCCGGGAGTTGTCGGGAGAGAGGGGACAGAGGAGCCCCCCGTTGGGCAGGGGATCGCCGCAGAAGCGAGGCAGTGGAGCCGAGAGGTAGAGGCGCTTGCCGGTCGGGCCCCGCACCAGGGCGAGCTCCGTCCCGGCCGCCCGACGACGGGAGTGCTCGTAAATCCCGTAACCTTTCATCTCCGCTAACGTTTTCATACCCATTCCCAGGTTATCCCCGACCCCCCGCGTTGGTCAACCCAAATGAGAGAAGAAAAGCTCCTTGGGTCTCCGATACGCCAAACGTTCCGCGAGTTTCCGAGCCACCGGAAGCAACATCCTCCCCTCTTCGACCATCTGGCCCAAAGTATCGGCGAGCACCCGACGGAACACGATGGTCCGTGACTCGTAGGAGAGGAGCTTGCGGGAATCGGTCACCATCCCCGCGAACAGGGAGAGGAGGTCCACGTTGGCCACCAGTTCCAGGTACTCTCGCATGTGGTGGGGGTTATCCATAAACCACCAGGGCGCGCCTAGATACACCCCGGGGAACGCCCGAGCGAGGACGCACGCGGTGTAGAGATGGGCCGGATGGAGGACGTAGAGCACCACCGTGAGGCGCCCATCGAACCTGTTGAGGAACTCCCGAAGCCCACCCACCAGATCGAGGCGGTGGTCGGCCACGTCCCCCCCCGAATCCCGCCCCAGGGATAGGAAGAGGGAGTCACGATAGTCCCGCACCGCGCCGATGTGGAGCTGCATGACCCATCCCGCGGCCGCGTTCAGCTCCGCAAACCGGTACATCAAATAGGCCCGTATGGCCGCGACGTCGTCCCGGGAAAGGCCGCCTCCTGCCACAGCGCGGGCGTAGGCCCTGGAGGCCCGGGCTTCCGATACCTCCAGCAGATAGGGCTCCCTGATGGCGTGGTCACTGGCGCGACATCCGTGGCGGGCGAACTCGGCGTGGTCGGCCTCCAATGCCTGAACGAGCCCCCGCAGGGACGAGACATCCACGTCATACCTCTCCCCTAGCCGTTGGATCTCCCCCGCCCAGCGAGGATCCTCCACCCGCAATAGGGGATCGGGGCGCCAGGTCGGGACGACCTTCACCTCGGGGAATTCCTCGGCCAGGCGACGGTGGGCCGAGAGATCCGCCGCGGGGGGGTCAGTGGTGGCGAGGACCTCGACCCCCATGGCCTGCAGGAGCTCTCGGGGGCGCATGTCAGGGCGTGATAGGGCTTCCTTCGTACACTCCCAGATCTCGGCCGCGGTGTCTGGCCCAAGGAGGGTATCGATCCCAAACCGCCGGCGGAGATCGAGGTGGATCCAATCGTACACAGGGTTTCCCGCACACATGGGAAATATCTTCCCCAGCGCAAGCCACTTCTCCTGATTGGAGGCAGGGCCGGTGATCAGGTCCTCGGGGACCCCGAGGCGCCTCATAATCTCCCACACATAGTGGTCCGTTTCGCCCTCCGCCTCCCAGATGTCGTCCCACCCTTCGTTTTCCGCGATCCGAGACGCCTCCACGTGGCTGTGGGCATCCGCGATGGGTAGATCGCCGATATGTCCGTAAATCTCCCGTCCAGCCCGTGTCCGCAAGAGGTATCCCTCTCCGAACATCGTTCCCTCCTCTGGCTCAACCCTTGAGCATGCCTTCGCTTAGCCCTTTGATGAAGAAGTTTCGAAATACCACAAAGAGCACAAAGACAGGAAGTATTGCTAAAATTATAGTGGCACCGACACGGCCATAAACCAGTGTTTGCAATTCATCCTTAATCCAAACAATTCCAACAGGAAGAGTTTGCCATTTGTTTTCTGTCATTAAAGTAGATGCAAACATATATTCTTGCCAGGCAAAAACAAATGTTACCACAGCTGTTGCAGCTAGCGAAGGTTTAGTGAGGGGTAGTAAAACACGAGACCACAACTGTAATTCATTGCAACCATCAATTATTGCAGCATCAGCTACATCCTTCGGTATGGTGGAAAAAGCACCCCTCATTATTAGTAACCCCCAGGGCAGATTTAAGGCTACATAGGGCAAGATCAGCCCCCCCCACGTATTAGTTAACCGCAATCGGTCTTCCATCATATAAATAGGAATAAGATAAACAATATATGGTACCATCAAAACAAAAATAATGCCTAGAAAAAGGACATTTTGTCCTTTGAATTTCTTAAACCCAAAGGCATAACCACCCATTGCGCTGAAAAGGACTACTAGAACCATTGTTGCCAATGTAACCACTACACTGTTTAAGAAAAATCTGCCAAACATTTTTATTTTAAGGGTCACATAAATATAATTTTCTAGAGTTATTTTTTGTGGAAATAATGAGGGAGGAAATCGGTAAATATCCTGGACGGTTCGCAAAGAAGTGTTTAACATCCAAATTAATGGAAAAAGGTACCCTATTGAAAGTAACAGAGCCATTGCCAATACAACATATCGCTTTTTAATGCGCATAGTCATCGCCGTTCAGCAACATTTGGTTTCAACATTTTATTCCAAAGCCATGATAACAATAATATGATAAATGCTGTTATGTAAGCCACCTGAGAGGCTTTTCCCATGTCTAACCTTTGAAAAGCCAATTTCCAAGAATAATAATATAATGTCAAAGTTGCAGTGCCCGGACCGCCACCAGTGATTGCTGCCGGAAGATCAAAAACCTTCATGGAATTTATCAAAATCCAGATTCCACCTGTCAACAAATAGGGCTTTAAATTGGGCAGAACCACAAAGAAAATCTCTTGCCAGAAGTTTGCCCCATCTACTCTGGCAGCTTCTCTTAAATATTCTGGGATAGATTGCAAACCGGCTAGAAAAACGATGATTGTGAAACCGACCATTTTCCACGACTGCGCAATAACCATGGCGTATATAGCTGTGTGTGGATTGCCAAACCAATCAATATTCCAATTCTCAATCCCCAATATACGCAAGAAATTGTTAAATATCCCAAAATCCGGTGCCAGTATCCATGCAAAAATAATACCAGCAAAGGAAAGAGGGATAATCATCGGCAAATAAAAGATCGTCTGGAATAACTGTACCTCTTGTTTCAGTTCATTCAGAAGGATAGCCACAGCTAGAGAAAATAGAAAAGATAAAATGAAATATGGTATAGCGAATCTAATTTGGTTTAATAAAGCTATATGAAAGAAAGGGTCGTGCAAAATAGTATTTATATACCCCTTCAAACCAATAAACGTTGGCTGTGTGTCAGTAGCATAATTGAATTTTGTTAAACTCAAATAACCAGAATATAGCATAGGAAATGCAATGAACAAAACTACAAAAACTAATGTTGGCAATAGGAAAACCAAAATAGTTAAATTTCTTTGCATTGCAATGATATGTTATCCAAGACCAGGGGGACGGACAAGCTTCTTGTCCGTCCCCCTGGCTAGAAACGTCCTAAGGCGCTCTAATATCTGTGAAATCCAAGTCCCGACTGTCTTGCTCAATACCTATTAAAGCTTGGTCTACTGTTATGCGGCCAAAGGCTGCGTCTGGCAAGTACTTAGAAAGAATATCAAGATATTTTTGAAGATCTTTAAATACCGGGATAGGCTTTGAAGCATTCGCTATAGCTAATATTGTTGGAATTTCGTTCTTAAACCATGTAATGCCTTCACCGTAATAATCTTTAAGAGCTGGCAATTTTCCATAATGATTGAAACTCCACTGTTGGAAGTATCGTGAGAAAACAACTTCACGTATGAAGGTTTTTGCAAGGTCTTTCTGTTTAGTTACCCTAGGAATCCATACTGAATGCGTCCAGATAATACTCCCATTCTTTTCTGCGCCAGGCCACCCAAGGTATGCGATATCTCCCTCATCGCCTGTCACGCTTACAAGCTCCATAATATGTCCCTGCGCAGCATAGAAGGAACCCACTGTCCCTGTTTTCCACTTTGCATATCCAGCTGCATCTGTGAGAGCCCATTTCCCAATTCCTTCCCGGTTCATTCGCTGTATAAATGTGAGCCATTTATATGCAGCTCCGCTGGTAACATCAAATCCTTTCCCATTTTTGTCCATAAAGGTTCCAGCCATTGCTAAAATGGGACCGCAATAGTTGTATTGCATAAATTCCCGATTCCATATTTGTAAATGGGCTCCCAGAGGCGCAGCTGTTTTTAGCTTTTCAAACCAAGCGAAGAACTCGACGGGATCCCAACCAGGTATAGGCACAGGGCGATTGGTCGTCGAATCCCATAGCCCAGCTTTCTGTAATAGTTCGGTATTAACCCCAATAATAGCCACTTCTCCCATAAAGGGGAGCACAGGGTAATAGTATCCATTTCCATTCGGTGCCTTATATCTCCCTGCTGCAAGGATACCACCAACGAATTTATCAGGCGCCATGAAGTCTGTCAGCAAAGAGTCCAATGGTTCCAGCCAGTCACCAACAATTGCTGGTGCGAGCATTGAGCCACTGCCACCAATATATAAATCAAACGGTGTTTCCCCGTTTTTCCAAGCTGTAATGTAAGTAGGGGCACTCCATTCACTTGCGCGTGTCAATTCTACCTCCACCTCTGGATGCTTTGCCTCAAAACGTGCAGCAACTTCTTCCAAAGGGAATTTTTTGAAAATCCATGGTGGAGCATAAACGCGTAATATTTGTTTAGGAAAAGCTACGTATCCCATAAGCACCAACAACCCCACTCCAACCACTGCCATTAAGATTTTCTTCACCTTGCATCCCCCCTTTTGTTTAAGATATTTTAAAAAGTTTAATGAAATTAGTTTAAGACTCTGCTCTCACCTCCCTTTCGAATCTTTTTGCTTTTTTGTATATTTCTAAAACCAATTCTAGGGTCTTGCGAGCCTCATATCCATCGACAGCTGGTCTCTTATCTTCTAAAATCGCCCTTACGAAATCCTGGATTTGTCGCTGATGTGGCAAGATTTTTATTTCCGTGGGGCTCGCTGTACGGACAAAGGATGTCTTTTTCCCTATAGAAGGAAAAAGGGATGTAACCAGTCCCTGTTCTCTCAAGTCTACTTGTATAACCTCATTTTCCTCGAGAATCACTGTCCCTAAGTCAGTATGAACTTCCAGCCGCATTGGATATCCGGGATAAAGAGCCGTACTAGCTTCTAATGACCCTACAGCCCCCGAGTCGAAACGAAGAATAATGAAAGTCGTATCCTCAACCTCAATATGGTGAAGTAGGCGAGCTGTCATGGCTATAACATCTGTGACCTCCCCTCCCAGCCAACGAATTAGATCCAGCATATGGATAGCTTGGTTGATCAATACCCCTCCCCCTTCAGTAGCTTGTTTTCCATGCCAACCCGTGTAATATTCCGGGTCACGATACCATTTAACATAGCCTGAAAATGCAAGTGGCTTACCTAGTTTTCCCTCCTTTAAGTAATTATTTAGAAGTTGGATGTCTTCCTCAAAGCGTGATTGGAAAATCACCCCAAGTTTTACTTTAGCTTCATTACATACTTTAATAATTTCATCAGCTTCCTCCAAAGAAATGGCGAGGGGCTTTTCCACAAGAATGTGCTTTCCTTTCGTAGCTGCCGGCAAAATCAGTTCAGAACGAACATGATGCGGAGTACAAAGATCAAGGACGTCTATGTGCTCAAGAAAACGAGAGAAATCTGTAAACCAGGGAATCCCGAATTCCTTTGCAAACCGACGTGCACTTTCTTCGCGATGGCTGTACACCGCTGTTAACTGCGCTTCAGGAATGCCTTTAATAGCCAAAGCGTGTGTACGCGCCACACCACCAGGTCCTGCAATACCTATTCGAACCGTCACAATAAACCCTCCTTGCTTCTTCTGCTTTGAAATATATAATATATGTATACGCCATGGCTGTCAAGGCATAAAAGAGAGGAGGCAGATTATGGATAAATTGGCAATTTTGGGAGGTAAGCCGGTCGTTACCATAAAAGATCCAGAACAGTGGAGAAGACCCATAGACCGTGAACTTCAACTCATTAAAGAGCTTCTTGAAACGGACTTTCTTTCTGGTGCAGGCAAAGGTCTCCCAAAACAATTTGAAGATCAGTTTCAAAAATTTATCGGTGCAAAATATTGTCTCACAACTTGTAGCGGAACCTTAGCTTTGCAGAGTGCGTTTTACGCTGTAGGTGTAGGTCCAGGGGACGAAATTATTGTGCCTGCTTGGGCATACATTTCTTCCTATGCTGGAGCCCTCCACCTAGGTGCGCGTCCAGTATTCTGTGATGTTGATCCTAAAAACATGCTTATCGATCCTTCTGACGCTGAGAAAAGAATCACGGATCGAACTAAAGCTATTGTCGCCATTCATTTTGGAGGCAATGTTTGCAATCTGGAAGAATTGTGGGAAATAGGACGAAAATATGGAATAGCTATAGTTGAAGATGCTGCTCATGCTCATGGTGCAATGTGGGACGGCAAAAAAATAGGGTCAATTGGCGATATTGTTTGTTTCAGTCTTCAAGGTTCCTATTCTACCCCGCAAGCCGGCAAGCCAGTAGCAGGAGGAGAAGGAGGGATTGTTTGCACAAACAACCGTCTCTTTTACGAACGTATGTTAGTTTATTGCCATCTACATCGACCAGAGCTTCCTAGCGAGTTGTCTTTGCCTGAGTATCGTATGTTCGATGAGGAAGGACTTGGTCTTAAATTCCGTGCGCATCCCCTCGCCTTAGCTATTGCTAAAGTATCATTGGAATCCTTAGAATACCGAATAAAACAGACAGATGCTTTCCGTGAAGAACTATTCGCTGGCTTACAAGATCTACCCGGGGTAAAACCTGAATATACTTATCCTAAGGCAAAGAGAATCAGTATTTATGGAGGACTTAAAATTCTTTATTATCCAGAAGAATTAAACGGCCTTTCTTGTGAAAAGTTTGTGAAAGCTTTACAAGCTGAGGGGGTACCCGTTATCCGTGGACCTGGATCAACACAAAAATTGCAACATCTGAAACCTCAATTCGCTCGTGGATTCGATCTCTGGGGACATGGACGTAGTCCTATTTTTGGGGAATTCTTTGGTCTCCCTTGCTACAAAGGTTATCACAAAGGTGATTTTCCAATAGCAGAAAAGTTAAGTGAGAACTTTTTTACCATGCCAGTCTATATAAAGCCCAAACAAAAATTCCTTAACCAATGTTTAACCGCATTTTATAAAGTGATAGAAAAACATCGAGATTTACTCAAAGCTTCTCCTCAAGCCACTTAAGGGTGTCCTCCTTAACACTTTGAATATGTTCCTCTAAAGCCTGTATTGCGGCTTCTAGATCTTTCTTTTGCAAAGCTTTGATAATTTTTACATGTTCTTCAAAATCTGTAATTCCTCTAGGAACAAGATGACGCACAAATTCGATATAATCATTAATAAAACTCATCAAAAAAAGGAGAAAGTTATTTTTAGCATGTTCTAAAATTATCTTATGATGAAGAAGATGATCAATTTGTTGATTGTATTGCTCAATAACTTTGCGTGGCTTTCCCCTTGCATTATTAACCAAAGAAATAAGTTGTTTCAAATCATTAATAGTAAGATTAGAAAATCCCTGCTCAAGTGCGAATTTCTCCAAAATCAAGCGAACATCAAATATTTCTGCAACTTCTTTTGCGGTGAAGCGATGTACGAAAAAACCAACATGAGGTTTGTAATCTACTAGCCCCCGTGCTCTCAATTTCTGAAGGGCCTCTCGAATAGGGATAGGACTTACTGATAATTCTTTAACCAACTTGCTAATATCAATCCTCTCCCCGGGTTTATACACGTGGAGAATAATTTTTTCTTTCAGGTAATCGAAGACTTTTTCTGTCAATGTGTTATGTTGAAATTCCATGTCAACAGCCCTATTGAAAATAATAACTGCCCATGAGGAAGTTGCGAAACTAGGGGAAGGCCCAAAGCCACCTCCTCAAGCTATTCAAATCCTTCTTTGTAAGGAAATAGCGATCGAAGTCCTTGATCCCCGCTTGCGGAACTCCTCAAAGAAACCCTCGATCGCCGACCTTTTCCCAGCGGAGCCTTCTTTCCACCTGCCAGAAGGAGAAGGTGGCCCAGTACTAAGGGCCTCCATCGGTGATCACCTCCTTGGGTCACTGCCCGTATGTCTCCATAAGATGTTCCGGAAAGGCGTTGGGGTTTCTTTCATCCCTGCAGAGAGAGGTTCCAAAAGGATTGCCTTTATGGTGTGGGGATCCAGGGTCACATAAATCCAAGCATCCTTTCCTCCCACCTTCACACAGGTCTCATCTACCACGATCATAAAAGGAAGCAAATCCTTACAGAGTTTCAATCGCTTCTCGCCTGCCTCCTTGTTCCAGTACCACACAGCCACATGGTTCACCCCTTTCCTAAAAGCCTCAAAACCCTGGCCATCTTTTGGAAACTCGAGCCCAGCTGGGACGGGAACTCGCTCATAGTTCTCCTCTCATATACTGCAAAAGTGTGCCTCAAAGGTAAACCTCCTTTTTAACAGGCCAGCTCCCTTAATGGGTGGTGCAGGACTTGAACCTGCGACCTCACGCACGTCAAGCGTGCGCTCTCCCAACTGAGCTAACCACCCTCGAGGCGGCGCCCGGATTCGAACCGGGGAATAAGGGATTTGCAGTCCCTCGCC
>JAPDJY010000021.1:0-9440 GCA_029258835.1 Thermoproteota archaeon
CCAGCGGGAAGTTTGAATCCTCTCACCGACCTCCTCGAGGACTCATGCACGAGCATCCTAATCCTAGACTTGAAGCCAAACGTGTTCCTTAAAGACCCGTTAAAGCTGCTCGACAGGAAGAACAGGGAATGGATCTGGAAGAAATCGTACCTGGAGATTAAAAGCAAGCAAGCCACCGGCCCTTAGGAACACGTGCCACGTTGCCGCCAGGACCCTAAGCAACGGCAAAAAACAATATAAACTTTATTAATAAACTTTTTAGGGAAAATGAAAGTAGCTTTGTACCCAAGGTTTCGTGAGGGAAAATGCAGGGAGATGGATGCGGTTAGACTGGCGGAATCTAATTTCAAGATGCTTGAAAGAGCGCCGCAGAAACTACCTAACATGAAATCCTTCCTGGAGGTCTTTGTAAGCGCGCTAAAAGAAGACGAAAAAGTTTATGGGGCCACGTTCACAAACATGGTTATAAAGTATGTTTTGAAGGCCGTGTCGAGGCTGACGGGGGAGGAAGCGCCCAGCAACATTAAAACCCTAGACGAAGCGGCGGGCTACTTGCTTTCAAAGGCTGACAGGGTCCGTCCAGACTACCTGATAATCTGGGCTCACTTCGTAACCATAAACAAGCTGGAAGGACACCTAGGAGTCGGAGAGCACATCCTAGACATGGGGATCTCTAAGGAGATAGTGAGCACCCTAGGGGAGCGGTTAACCGGCTTAGACGTAGACTCCCTCATGTCCGCCATCCACAAAGCGCTGCTCAGCATGGAAATAGCACCATTCGAGATGGGCTACCGGAAGAACGATGACGGAAGCATGGATCTCATCTATAGAGACTGCTACCTTATGGATGGATGCCAAATGCCCCTTAGCTCAGGGCTAAACAAGAGGCCTGACGGAAGGATGGTGTGCGGCTTCTCAGCCGGCATATGCAAGGTTCTAGGGAGGGTCGCTGGGAGCGAATGGGACTACACAGTCACAAAGTTCGAGAAGCCGACGTGCATAGTCCGATGCTTCGAACTCTAACGCGTGCAGCCGCCCAAACACAAACGGGCAACACCTACGGAAAGGGGATGACGGGCCGACGCCGGAAAAACTATCTGCCGAAAAGGCGTTCAACAGCCATTCAACGACAAATAGAAAGGGTTAATAGAGGCAGCTTGCCATTTTTCCATGAAATTTTGGTTCCTCATGGTTTGGAAGGGCTGGTTGACGTTGGAGGAAATGCCGGTAAGGGTCCTACTCTTCAAGAGTAAGGCTTGCGCCTTCTGCGACCCAGTTGAAAGGATGGTGAGAAAGGTTATATCGCGGGTTTTCGGAGGAGACCTAGTCACCATAAACGTCTTCGACGTGGACGAGCACAGGGAGCTAGCGGACATGTACAACGTCACCAGCCTGCCATACGTGATGGTTGAGGACACGCCCGTCATAACGGGCATGGCAACAGAGAAAGAGGTTGAAGAGGCCCTTATGAAGGGCATGCTCTACACCTCCCCCTCCCGGGCGGAGAGGCTGGAGACACGTGCAAAACAGGTCTTCATAGAGGCAAACATAAACTTCATCAAAAGCATAAACTCCAAGGAGAGGATAAGGCACAGCATAGGCGACTACGTTCACATAAGCAACCTGCAGCTCAGCACGGTGTCACTACTCTCCCTCGACAAGGCGGCAGGCGGCCTCCTATACACCATAGGGAAGCTGGCAGGTAAAACAGGCGCCTTCTCAGGCATCCTGTACGACCTAGCGCCAAAGCTGCACAGCCCCAACATTTCAAGGGAAGAGGCATTCCGAAACGTCCTCATAGCATTCGACAGGTTCCACATCAAACAGAATGAGATGGGGGTCTACGACGCAAGAAACGCGGAGGTGGTGGAGGAAGGGGACGGTTACGGGCGAATCAGGATTTACGAGTGTGCAACGGCTACAGGCATGCCGATCGTAGGGGAACCCGTATGCTACTTCACGGCAGGGATGCTGAGTGGGCTGGCTGAAGCCATCCTAGGAGAAACCGTTCACGTAGCTGAGAAGGCGTGCTGGGGGCTCGGCGACTCGTACTGCGAATTCGAGATAACCCTTGAAGGAGAGGAGACGGAGAAGGAGGGGTACGTCTCCGAGCCGCTGGTCGAGGAGCCCGCAGAGAAGACGAGAAGAATTTCATTTAACAGGCTTATGAAGACCCTCATGAGAAACATGACGCAGAGCATCCTTGAGGGGCGCAGGATAAGGGTTGGCATAACAGACTACACCCACATAATGAACCTGCAGCAGCAGATAACATCCATCAAGCTGGCAGACCCGGTCGCAGGCTTCCTCCTGAAGCTTGCAGGGAAAAGGCTAGGTGAACTGATGCCCGGAGGGGAAAACCTCTCATTCAGGGAAGCCGTCGCTGAAGTGAAAAGCCACCTTAACTCTCCTATAGCCCTGCTAAGCGGCATCCACTCCCACTGTAAGATCAAGGATGTAGGCGACGGCAACGCACTCATAACCATACACGGCTGCGCCACGGCTTCGGGGCAGGAAGACGTAAAGGTTAGCCTCTGCGAGTTCGAGGCGGGAATCATAGAGGGATTCGTGGAGAAGTCTACGGGTGAACCTGTAGTCTGCAGGGAGGTGGAGTGCTGGGGGCTCGGCCAAGACCACTGCACGTTCAAAATTGAAAGGGAAGAATTTTCCTAGAAAGCTTTTAGATATCGTTTCCACGTTTCATCGATTGGAAGGGATCACTTTGACTAGGGAGACTAAGGTTTACAAGGCTTGCCCGTGCCTTTTCAGGGTGGACAACAAGTATGTTTGCCTTAACAGCGAGGACTTCCCCGAAGTAGTTCTGATGCCGCTGGGGGAAGACGCCGAGTTCATACCGTTAGGGGAGAAAGGCATATGCTACAATGCGGTCGTAGCAGGGGAGGACGGGTACATCCACTGCCCATCCACCGGAGACCCGATCATGATTAAGGGGAGCAAGGTACGGAACGAGTTCTTCGACGAAACTTACCGCCTCGCAAAAGTGGTTTTTAAAGACGTGGCGGCGTGCACCGAGTGCCTCTACAAAATGCTACTGTCAGATGTGTCGGAGAAAGAGTTAACAATCCTGCTCATAGGTGGAGGAGCAACCCTTGAACACTACAGGAAGCGCCTCTCCGAAAGGATGAAAACGCTATTCCCGGACAGAGACATCCTAGTGGTGAGCGGAAGGCTCCTCGACGGCGAGCAGGCGCAGCCCAGCATCATACTGAAGAAGGGAAGCAGAATAGTCAAGGTTAAGAATGGAACACCGATAGGTGAAGTGGAAAAAATAGCCTTAAAGTTTCTTAACGAGTAGCCCCTTTACGAGGTGGCCCTAAAAACGCTGCACCTCAGAAACTCCTTAAACATTTCTAATTCTTGTTGAGCCTTGGAGCCCACCAGCGCCAGCAGCTCCTTGAACCCCTCTAGCTTCCCCCCGTTTTCCTGGAGGAACATGCCCCACGCGTAAGCCCTAACCAGACTGGTTATCCTCGTTTTTCCATCACTCCCTCCAAACGACGGCAACTTAAACCTCACCATGACCCTGCCGTTGACCGGGGACACCCTAAACTCTCCGAACCCACGGAGGCACTCTTCCACGTCCCTCTCGCCACGAGGGAGAAACCTCGTGTCCACCTCCCCGAGGACAATGTATGGCTTCCCATCCTCCACGTCCACCTCAACAGCCCCCCCTTCCGATCGCTGAAGCTCCACTTTGAAGTCAGAGTAATCTGCCTTCCTGTTGCTGAGGATCCTATGTCCATCACGGCTGAGAAAAGCAAGTTCAACCCGCATGCTCTGAGTTTCAACGTGGCGGGTGAACGCCGCCATATACTCTGACAGGACGTTCCTAACAGCTTGAGAGGCATCCTCCCCCATTCTAATCCTTTTAGCAGCCTCCCTGACTAGGGGGGACTCATCCCTAAACCCAGCGGACGCCTTCACCGCGCGGCCAACCAGCCTACTATAATCCTCCACGTCCTCCCACAGTAATTGCCCGATGTAAGCCCCCAGAAAATCCTCCTTCCCCTTAAAGAAGGGGTCAACGCTCCACCCTTCAACGATCTCCTCGAAAGCCTCAGCCTCCCTGAACGTTCTCCCCTCTCCCTCCACAACCTCATCGATCCTCTTCTGAACCCCGGCGAGCCTCCTGAGCTTTTTAGCCTCACCCGCTAGGAAGTCGAGTGCATCCTTCACGTCCCTACCGGCGTGAACGCCTACGCTCTTCAAAAGGGAGAGTATATCCCTGGCGAACTCGACCTCACCTGCAAGCTTTTCCGAAGCGTTGAGGTAGAAGCGTGAAGCCTCCTCCAGAATCGTAGCTACAGGAGGAACAAGCACGAGTTCGCCCCCCTTCCCACCTCCTAAAACCCACTCCCAAACCCTCCTTTTCCTCTCCCTAACGTAGCTGAGGAGCTGGCTTAGAGACAAGAAGCTGGCACCATGCTTCCTCGCAACCCTTTCAACCTTCTTCTTCAGCTTTGCTTCACCGGAGACCCTAACCTTTCTAAGATGGGCAGCGAGGAAGCCGTAAATCGTGTTACATGCGCTTGCAAGCCTCTCCACATCCGAGACGCCCGCCCTCTCCATCTCGGAAAGCAACGTTTTCAAAACGTTGAAGGCTAAGAATGCGCCATTGACCTCCCTCCCGGTCTTCACGTATGCCTGATACAGCATCTTTAGCACGGGTACCCGCCCGTCATCGTCCAGGAGAACCCCGCTGAGCCAGGATGAAAGACTCCTTCTCACCCCTCTAAGGAGGGCGTAGCCAGCCTTCAAAACGTCCTCGAAGCTGCCCGACAGGAACACATCACCACTCTTAATCCTCCTAATGACGTCCTCTAGCTCCCCCGCTGGAAAGCCCGCCTCACCATAAACCCTTTTCAACTCCTCAACGAACCCGTCAAGGACGCCCACCTTCCTCAGAGCGTAACCTAGAGCTGGAAGAAGCGCCGTCACCCCCTCCCCCGCAGCATCCCTCAACGTGTCCTCCATGACATTCAGGTAGGCATCCGCCCACCCCTCCACCCTACCCTTAACCCTCCTCAGCGCCGACAGGAGGGCTGGAATCTGCCCCTTCACGACAAGCGACATAACCCTCTCCCAAAGATCCTCCCTAACTTCCATTCTAGCCTTCTCCATTACAGGGCTGGGGAGGAGAAGTAAACTACTAACACTGTAAAGCTCCTCCTCGTACCTGTCCATGAACCCATCAACGAACTCGTCAACCTTCCTCCTCATCTCATCAGCCGTCAACCCGTAGTAAAGGAGCCTAAGCCTGTCATCGCGGAGTCCACCGAAAACCTCACCCTTAACCTCGCGGAAAATCCTCTCCTGAATGGCTTGGACAAGGTTGAAAACGTACCTAGCCAACTCCTTAACCACACCTTCCCCTGCAACGTCGAAGGCAAGGGCCAGAAGCGGGAAGCTGCCGCGCAGCTTCTCCTCCAGCTCTCCCCCCACAGCCTCCAAGACAGAGTCCCTGCTCTTGAAGAGCTCCTCCCTCTCAAACCTAAACCCCCCGCTGAGAACGTCGTCCTCGCCAAACCTGCAGCTCAGCAGCAAGCCAACACCCTCCTCCCTCCACTCCCTCAAAAGATCCTTCAGAACCTTCCTCCAAACGTCAAGGTACCTTCTTCCTCCCCCAGCTAGAAGTAGGAACGCAGGGTTGACCTCACAGCAGCACTCAGCAGATGAAAGCCAAACGTGAGTAAAGGCCTCATCCACGCTCTTAGCGACCCTCACCCCCCTCAAAACCCTTTCAAACGTCCCCTCCCCCTGCCCCTCAAAAACGCCCCTAAGGAACTCCCGGGCAGCCTCCTCAACAACGGCCTCCCCATCAACTCTCTTCCCGTCACGTGTAAGAGCCTCCAACACGAACCCCGTGCTCCTCCTAGCGTCACCATACGCCTCGGAGAGAATCCTCCACGTCTCCCCAAGGTCGTCAACCCCCCTAAGCACGCCCCTTCCAGCGAACCCTATCTTCCGCCCTTTCCCCACGAACTCCTCAAACGTTTCCCCTCTAAGCTTCTCCTCAAGGGCCTCAACAACCCTCCCCAAAAGGTTTTCCTTTAGGAAGCGGAAGAAGCCAGCCCCCTCCCCCCTCCTGCTCTAAAATGTTAACGTTATACGTGTACTTCTCCCCCGGTGAAAGAACGATCCCAACATATAACTCCCTGCTTTCGCCCGCCACCGTAACTCTCCTAACACACCAGCCGAGCCCTCCATCAGGCGACAGCCCTCCGAAGAAGACGTCCCTGGCTGAAGCGGAGTGATCCCTCATAGCCTGCTCCAAGCTGTAAACCAGAGCGGCGGACATGTCAGGGTCCACCCCAGCCTCACCAACGGTGAAAACGGCTACACCAGACGCTCCGTCACCGACCAGTATGCTCAGCGAGCCAAACACCCTCTTAAACTCCTCAAACGCCACAGTTCCGCCTCCTAGAAAAATACGGGTGGCTGAGGGAAGCCTCGTTTAAACCATCTTCCAGCAGGAAATTTATACTTTTATGCTTCCATCATCGCCGTCCGCAACCCCCACGAGAACTATTTGTCAAAGATAAAAAATAATCTTTATATATGTAAAAATGGAATATATGGAAGTGATACATATATCTATATATTACTGACACTTAGGAAAACTATGTAGGAAAAGCTTAAAAGAGATTGGTCATAGCTGTAACCTCAAAGCTGGAAGGAGGTTCAAGGGAGAGCTGAACGACACCAGCGCCTCCCGGAAATGGTGGTCTTGGAGGTAGGAGCGAGTGGTTGTCACCCCGGTCTCTTCCTCGGCTCAATACCTGAACAATGAAAAGGAGCTTAGAGACCTTCTCTCCGAAATAAAATCCTTCGTTGAAGGGTTAAATGACCTTGAGAACGTTCAAATGGTTGAGGAGGAGGAGCTGGAGAAGTGGGCTCGGAGGTACGGTAGGATAACAGTCTTCAACAACGTCAACTTCTGCACTAACGTCAGGAATAGAAGTGCGCCGCTAACGGTCTACATAGGAAGCGAAAGAGTCCTCCAAAGGAGCCTCAACGAGCGCCAAAGGAAGATCATAGAGGAGGCCCCCCAGACGCTGGAGAAGGTTTTCCGCTACCTAGAGAAGGCACCCATAGTTTACGTTAAAAGGAGAATGTGCGACAACCCGGAGTTCACGCCAAACTGCCACTTCTACCTCTCAGTTTATAAGGAGGAGCACGTGAGACTCGCATACATGTTTAGCAAGCTCCTTTTCAGAGGTGAGGGTGCAGGACCGGAAATGTACCTTATAGACGTTCCGGAGTGGCTTGAGATCCACAGGCAGATCCTAGTTTTCCCGGAGATAGGAGTCACGTTCGTCTTGGGGTCAGACTACTTCGGAGAGGTTAAGAAGGGATTCCTCAGGATGGCAATGTGGTTCGCCAAGCAGAGGGGGATGCTAGGGCTGCATGCAGGTGCGAAGATTGCCCGTGTAAGGGGGAAGGATGGAAGGCTGAGGAAGTATGGTGTTCTGATCTTCGGGTTAACAGCGACCGGGAAAACAACGCATACATGCCACAACCACGGACTCGAAGGCGACGGTGAAGGATGCGAGATAATGCAGGACGACGTCGTCTTCCTCAAGGAGGACGGGTCAGCCCTGGGACCCGAGCGCAGCTTCTTCGTGAAAACCGACAGTTTAACCCCGGAGACCCAGCCAATCCTCTACGCCGCGGCAACCAGCCCGGACGCCATCCTAGAGAACGTGATGGTGGACTATAAGGGGGAAGTGCACTTCCACGATGAAACCCTAACAGGAAACGGGAGAGGAATAATCCTAAGGGAGCACCTGGGAAGCTACGCTACGAAAAGTGTAAACCTTCCACCAGCCAGCGAGCTTGACGGCTTAGTATTCCTCTTCATAACGCGGAGGAACACCGTCCTCCCCATAGCGTCGAAGCTCACCATGGAGCAGGGAGCTGCAGCGTTCATGCTAGGTGAGTCGATTGAGAGTAGTGGCGGTGATCCGCGTAGGGCAGGGGAGTCGGTGAGGGTGGTTGGAACAAACCCGTTCATAGTGGGCGATGAGACGGAGGAGGGAAACATCTTCTACGAGATACTGAGGAAAAACAGGGATAAGGTTCAGTGTTACCTTTTAAACACGGGGGGTGTAGGGGAGATACTAGAGACCCTAGAGGATGGAAGAAAAGTCGTCAAGCAGAAAGTTCTCAGAGTTGAGATTCCCGAGATGGCAGCGATAATTAGAGGCATACTGAGAGGCACCATAGAATGGAGAAAGGACGACTACTTCAACGTGCTGGTGCCAAGCAAAGTCGAGGGCGTAGACATGAGCAAGTTTGACCTGAAAAAGTTCTACACCGAGCAGCAAATAAAGGAATACGTTAAAAAGCTCAGGAAGGAGAGAGAAGAGTACATTAAACAGTTTATAGGGCTCCATGAGGACATAGTGAAAGCAGCAATCACCATGTAACTTCTTGCATGATCCTCCTTTCCAGCTTTTTCAGGTTCTTTTTAAACGTGCATGAAAGCGAAGAGGCAACGTTAAGAATGGTTGACGAGCTAGATGGGGTTCCTCCACCCAGCTCGTCCGTGTTTTCGTGTTTTCGTGTTTTCGACTGTTCCTTGATGATGCAGCTAGGAAACATATTTTAACCCCACTTTTTCATCTTTTCTAATGGTGATACTTGTTCTTGGGGGAATCCTAGCATAACGCGGCCGAGGTTTGTAGTCTGGATTTGCACGTTCAAGTGCAACCGCAATTGCATCCACTGCTATGTTAAAGGGAGATTTAAAGAAGAGCTTAAAACGAACGAAGCCATGAAGCTCCTAGAGGAAGTGAGTACATTAAAACCTGGATTCATATCCATCACCGGAGGCGAACCCCTCCTCAGAAGAGACCTTTTTTCCCTCTTCGAATACGCTGGAAGCCTTGGAATGAACGTTGGAATGGTAACTAACGGCTACTTCTTGGGCGACGACGTGGCAAAAATGCTTAGCAGACTTGAAGTCTACGTCTCCCTGAGCTTTGACGCCGCCACGAAAGAAACATGTGAGACTTTAAGAGGCGAAGGGACTTGGGATAGGGTTATGGCGGCTGCTGAAAGATTAAGGAGTAACGGCGTCGAGTTTAACCCCGTAATGACGTTAACCTCTCTAAACTTGGGCGAAGCTGGAGAGTTTGTTAGGCTTGCAAGCACGCTAGGAGCAGACCATGCTGCGCTGATCCCCGTCATCCCGTCAGGAAACGCTTCAAAAAGCCTCCTGCCAAACCCAGCTCATCTAGCACTAGCCATAAAGGATGTGGAGAATGTGGCTGACGAAGCGGGCTTCCCGGTTAGCCTTTGGTGTACTCCCTTCGCTAAAGCAATAGTTCATTCACCATACGTCTACCCGGGAGGATGCAGCAACCTGTCAATGGACTTGGACCTCGTGGGAAACGTGCTTCTATGCAACGTTTTAG
>JAPDJY010000020.1:0-9153 GCA_029258835.1 Thermoproteota archaeon
CATGCTTTACGCTGGAACCACGGTTACTGGAGGCAGAGGAGCTGGGGTTGTTGTAGCTACAGGCATGAACACCGAGATTGGAAGGATCGCTAAGGAGGTTTCGGAGGCTGGAGTGGAGGTAACACCCCTGCAAAGGAAGGTTTCAGGCTTGGCAGTGTACCTTGCCGTCATAGCTGTGATTTTCGCCGCCACCCAAGGACTTTTAGCCTTATTGAGGGGTGTTTCAACCTATGACGCGGTCTTGTTCGCGTTAGCCTCGGCCATTTCGAGCATCCCCGAAGGACTCATTGCGGTCATAACTTTAACCCTCGTGGTCGGCATGAGGGTGATGGCGAAGCGGAACGCGCTTATACGTAGGCTGCAGGCAGTGGAAACCTTAGGCTCAGCGATGGTAATCTGCACGGACAAGACCGGAACGCTAACAAGGAACGCGATGGTAGTGGAGGCCATTTACCTTAACGGCGAGATTCTGGAAGTGACTGGTGAGGGGTATGTGCCGGAGGGAGAATTTCTCAGGAACGGTGAAGCCATCGACCCCAGGGAGCACCCCCACCTCCAACTGCTCCTGAAAACCATGGTGCTATCCAGCGATGCACGCCTGGTCCTTGAAGACGGAAAATACCGTGTAGTCGGAGACCCGACGGAGGGCGCACTCGTGGTGGCTGCGGCCAAGGCGGGGATAAGCAAGGAAGAGGAGGAGAGCCAAGCTCCACGAATAGATGAGGTTCCCTTCGAGTCTGAGCGGGCGTGCATGGCGACAGCCCACAGGTTTTCAGACGGGATGCATGGAATATTCACTAAGGGTGCTCCTGAAAGGATAATACGCGTCTGCAACGAGATCTACATTAACGGTGAAGCCGTCGAGTTGACGGGGGAAATGCGTAGGAAGGTGCTTGAGGCAGGGCAGGAGTTTGCCTCTAGGGGGTACAGGGTGTTGGCTTGCGCCTACAGGATTTCAGGCTCAGACTACAAGTTGGCTGAGGGCACGTGCGGCGAGAACCTAATTTTCTTAGGACTGGTCGGGATATCCGACCCTCCCAGAAGGGAAGCCATAGAGGCTGTCGAGAAGTGTAAGCGTGCAGGAATCAGAGTGGTCATGATAACAGGAGACCACAAGGATACTGCAAGAGCTATAGCGGAAAAGGTTGGAATAGTCGGCGGGGATGCCCCCGTTCTTGACGGGGTGGCACTGGATGAGGTCTCAGATGAGGAGCTGGAGGAGCTGGTGGAGTCCGTTAACGTCTTCGCACGCACCGAGCCACGTCACAAGCTGAGGATAGTCAGGGCCCTGAAGAAGAGGGGATACGTTGTGGCAATGACGGGGGATGGTGTCAACGATGCACCTGCACTAAAGGAGGCAGATGTCGGAATTGCAATGGGGATAGCGGGAACACAGATTGCCAAGGAGGCGTCAGACATGGTTCTAGCAGACGACAACTTCGCCTCCATAGTTGCGGCAGTGGAGGAGGGAAGGACAGCCTTCAACAACATAAGGAAGGTGGTCACCTACCTTTTGACGACAAACGTAGCTGAAGACATAGTCCTATTCGCCTTCCTCATCCTAGGCTTTTCCCTACCCTTCCTCCCCCTCCAAATCCTCTGGATAAACCTGGTTACCGACGGGGTCTGCGACAAGACATTAGCTGTTGAGCCAAAGGAGCTAGGCGTGCTCCAAGAGCCACCCCGGCCACCCAGGGAAGGAATAGTAACTAGAGGCGTAGTGTACCGAATATTTTTCCTATCCTCAATAATGGCTTTAGGAACCATTCTCGTTTACTACTGGTCCGCCCAAGCCCTAGGGCCGCTAGTCCTAATATACGGATACGCTAAAGCCCGAACAATGGCCTTCTACACGATAGTTTTCTTCCAACTTTTCAACGCTTTAAACGCGAGATCCAGCGACAAATCCATACTCAAAATAGGATTGCTCTCAAACAAGTATCTGGCATCAGGGGTGGCGTTCTCATTTGCCCTAAACGTATCCATAGCCTACACTCCCTTCTTCCAAGAGCTCTTCCACATCACCCCACCATCGCTCCACGAGTGGCTCATCATAATACTGATCAGCAGCAGTGTTTTAATAGCGGAGGAGGCGAGGAAAACCCTAACCTCCATCAAGAAAAAGAAGGCTTCACACAGAGCTGCCAAGAATTGAAGACTAATTCACACTACCTTTTTCTCATCTTGGGGATCCCTCACAGCCACGGAGACCGGATCCCTCTAGAGCCAGATATTTCGACTTTGAGTTTTAAAGCCGGACGCGGCGAACGGATACGTGATGGCAGAAGAAGCACTGGAGGAACAGGGTGACGCTGGTCCTATCAGAGTGATGTTTGCTGTTGCTGTTAACGCTCAGGAGCATTAATAGCCGGAGGGAGGACCTTCAGGTTTGCGTGTGGGTTCCAGTAGTGAGATGATCGATCCAATTCTGGATTCAAGGGTAAACACCGCTAACGTCTACGTGTAGCTTCTGTTTTCGGCTTATTCCACGTTGGCCACTATTGGTGAGATGAGCGCAGCGGCAAACCACACAGGAAGTGTTTCAACCATCCCGGGCGGCGTCTCGTGGGGGTGTGAAGCAGTATCATGGGAACGTAAAGTTTAATAACTTCAATAACTTTAGTAACCATGATGAAACGGGAGCGGTTGCTCAGCACAGGCGAAGTTGCCAGGATATTCGGTGTTTCATATACTACTGTTAAGAAGTGGGCTTACTCAGGTAAAATTAAATACTTTAAGACTCCCGGTGGGCGCTATCGCTATCCTGAAAGTGAAGTTAGACGTTTGCTTGGTTTGCCTCCTAAAAGGAGGGTTGTTGTTTATGCTAGAGTAAGCTCAGCAGACCAGAAAGATGACCTAGAGAGGCAGAAGGACCGCCTGATAGAGTTTGCTAGGTCTCAAGGTTATGAGGATGTTATCGTGTTGGAAGATGTTGCCTCAGGTCTTAACGAGAAACGTAGAGGGCTTGGGAAACTTTTTGATTTGGTTGCTAATGGTGAAGTGGAGGCTGTTTTTATAACTTATAAGGATAGACTAACACGATTTGGGTTCTCCTACATAGAGCGGTTTTTCTCCTCTCATGGTGTTTCAATCCACGTAGTTAATGGTGAAGTAAAGAAGGAGCCACATAAGGAACTTGTAGAAGATTTGATAGCTGTAGTAACCTCTTTTGCCGGGCGTCTCTATGGAATGAGGAGCCATAAGAAACATAGGGTGGTGGAAACACTTGAACAAGTTCTCAGAGACGATTAAACTTACGGCTAACTTCAAGTTGGATGGGGATTCAAGTAGGGTTGAGCCTCTATTCTCCACGTTTATGGGCATGGTTAATGAATTGTTAGAATTCGCCCACAAGAACCACATAACAAGCTTCAAAAGATTAAAAACAAGTAAATACTACGAGTTTAGGAGAAAATTCCCAGATTTGCCGTCTCACTACATCTACACGGCTTGTCAAATGGCGTGTAGCGTCTATAAGGCGTTTAGGAAGTGTAAGAGGCGTGGGTGTATAAAGGTGGATAAGCCGAGATTCAGGAGAAAGACGATTATGCTTGACGATCACCTATTTACCTTAGACCTAAAGCGGTGGGAGGTTTCAATAGCCACGCCTAATGGGAGAGTTAAGTTTAGGGTTCTGCATGGAACTTACCACGAGAAGTTCAGGGATATGAGGCTTGGTCAGGCGTGGCTTGTTAGGCGTAATGGAGAACTGTGGCTCAAAGCAGTATTCAGAAGGCGTGTAAAGTTAAAGGAGCCTAACGGCAAGGCTTTAGCCATAGACGTGAACGAGAATAACATAACCATAGCGTCTCCAAATAGCTTTAAGCAAATAATAACCCGTGAAAGACCAATCAGAACCGCATACTTCCTAAAGAGGCGTAGAATCCAAACAGCCATAAAATATGGGAAATGCAAACAGAAACTCTTAGCCAAATACCGAAGTAGAGAAAAACGTAGAGTTGAGGACATCTATCATAAAGTTGCTAACCAAATCATAGAGCAAGCCCTAAATGAGGGCGTAAGCACCATAATCCTAGAGAAACTAACCCATATCAGATGCAAAATACATTACACAAGAAGCACGAATGGTAGGCTCCACAGGTGGAGCTTTAGGAAACTTCAAACCGTCATAGAGTACAAGGCTAAGTTGGCTGGGATAAACGTAGTTTATGAGGATGCATATAAGACCAGCTCCCTATGTCCAATATGTGGGGAGGAGCTAAGCCCGAATGGGTATAGGGAGTTGAAATGCGGGAAATGTGGATTAGTTGCTGATAGGGACGTGATAGGTGCATGGAACTTGTTAAAGAGGCATGTAGGGAGTTCCGTTCCCCCTGAACGCCTCCAAATGAAGGCACTAATGCCTAATGGAGGAAGACCTACCGAAAAGTTACGAAAGTTAACGGTAGGTCAGAACGGTTTTCAAGGGACTGTTTGCTCCTCTGGCTGGCTTCTCAACGTTTGGGAAGGTTGTTTTTCACCGCTGTTAGGCGTATGATTCCGGGGACGCCGTCGACGACGCAGTCAAAACCGTACACTGTTTTCATGTTTAAGTCTTTAAGTCTCTCATTACGGTCACGGTGACGGCTTCGTGGGGAAGGCGGGTTTGGGACGTGTTCTGGCAGGCCGGCTATAGCAATCTGACGCTGACGTCGAGATGGGTTTTTAACAGGTTTTCCGCCTTTTTAAAGTCTTCATCGACGGTAACTATCTCGCTCACCGGCTCCCCCATGTCCTTCAGGGTTTTCATGTAGGCTACATGTAGTAGGTCTAGTGTTTTGAGCTTCAGCAGGTTTGAGAAGTTAACTGCCTCCGCCATTGGGCTATACATCCTGTGAAAACCGACTAATTTTGAAGAGTCAACCTCCTTGTAGACTAGGTTGAACCTCTTAATTATGTATGTGAGCACAGCCAAGGCCGCTTTTCTCTCATCGACCCCAAGCCTCTTGGAGAGGTCTGCCAAGAAATCGCTCCGCCTCCCTATAACGCTCGCCAGCTCAACCAGTGTCAGCTCCGAGACGAGCTTATACCCTCCCTGCTCCAAGAAACCTTTAGCGCTGTCAAGCCTAGGGTCTTCGGGGTCTAGGGCGGCGACAAGCACGCTCGTATCCACATAGCTCACTTTACGCCCTCTCCCTCATGCTAAGCAGCTCTCTAACTCCCCCACGAAGCTCAACAGGCATCCTGCCCGTCCCCCTCTCGATTTCAAATAGTTTCTCAACAGCTCTGGAAACATCCGAAAGCTCCCTGTACCTTTCAGCTCCAGCCTTAGCCAGCATCCTTATAATTTCACTTCTGGACTTAGAGACACCGAGCCTCAACAACTCATCTATGAGCTCGAGTAACTCACGATCCAAACGCACAGGCACAACCTTACCGGCCATGAAACCACCGTAACACGTATACGTATACGTATATTTAAAGATTTACAGCTCAAAGACCGGTAGCTCTCCCGAAGGAGAGCCCGATGGGGCGCCGTCTAAGTAGTGTGTGGGCGAGTGTAGAGAGGAGGTTTGGGTTAGGTGCTCCCTCTGTGGCAATAAGGTGGGTTGACAAGCTATTCTGTGGGAGCTCTATACAGCCGGTAGCGCGGGTTGGTCGACCACGGAATAGCGGAACCCGTGCTCCGAACCACAAGTTAAATCGTTTTCAGGTGTTGCGTAGAATTAAGCTGATGAATAAATGTTTGGAAGCTGAAGTGGGCGGCCGCCTCCTTCTCACCGTTCGCTAAGATAAGAATCACGCCTAATAACGCCTTAAAGATGTATTTATCGATAACATCAGCGTAGGGTGCTTCAATCAACGTGGCCGAGCATGTTAAAGATAAAGTTTATTTAATCTCTTTATGTTAAAATGTTGGGGTTCCCGTTGAGAACAGAATGGGTGCCGATGGAGGTGGCTTAGGGATAGCTCTTAGCTCTATAGGTAACGTCGGCAGGACAGGTGTGGTTGCTGTAGCCCTTGGAATCGTGCATAGGTGTCTTGAGGAGGGTACAAAGTGCGCACAGCGAAGGGCTCTCTATGGTAAACCTATAGCGGAACCCCAAGCCATCCGATGGCATCCTGCTAACTTGTACATGGACTATGAAATTAGTCGATGGCTGGTGTACCGTGCAGCATGGCTTAGAGACCAAAACTTTCCTCGCCTCTTGCGAGTTCGCGCACGAATGGACGCTGGGGTGCCCTAGCGGAATTCTGGGCAGTTGAAGCCGCTGTCCGATGTGCCAGAGAAATCATCGATATTTACGGCGCATACGGCGTTGAGCTAATTCCGCAGAGGCTCCTAAGAGACGCGTTGCCCTTGATATCCGTCGCAGGAACCCAAGAAGGTAATGAGGCTGGTGATGGCGAGGGAAGTCATAGAGGAGTTCAAACAATAGCGCACAGTCTTGAAAGGCGTATTACGCTTAATGGGGGATGTTGAAGCATGGTAAGGAACTCTTCGGAAGAGAGGAAGATACCGCGTACTATGTCTACTCAGCACCCTGATAATGCTTGTACCCCTCCGTGGTGCAAGGGTAAAGTAATTGAGGGGGATGCTGAGGTCTATGAGGCATACTTCGCCTACAGCAACCTCGGCTGTCACGAAGTCATGTGGGACTCCGAGGGAAAGGACGTAGACACTCGTGTTGTAAGGAAATTGCTGACTAATTACGGGGACTATTTCAAAGAGAACGTGCTTGGGAGCGACGTTTTTCTCACCTATAGAATCCCTAATCCTAGAGTTGAAGTTGCTGAGAAGAAAATAGTGGTGGAGACCCTTGAGAACATCCCCATAAGCTGCGATGTAGCATCAACCTTCTATAAGAAGGAGGTGATACCGATCTTTGAAGTGATACTTCCCTTCACAACTAATAGTAAGGAACTTATCTGGTTGTTTAATTACTACAGGAAGGCTGTGGTTGGAGTCGAGGATATAGATTTGGGTGGATCTGTGAAAGTTAGGGACTGGATAGGCTCCTTCAAACCTGGCAGCATCGAACTAATTCCATTGATAGAGGATATGGAAAGCCTCCTGAAAATAGATGAAATAGTTGAACCTTACATAGATGTTGTCCGGCCTAGTTACCTTAGGGTTTTTATAGCAAGATCAGACCCAGCCCTCAACTATAGCCTCGTATCCGCGATAGTCCTTTCTAAGCTTGCTCTTTCAAAGTTAAAGTCCTTGGAGGAAAGGAAAGGGGTGGCCATTTACCCAATCATAGGAGTAGGATCCATGCCTTTCAGAGGCCACCTATCTCCTGGCAACATACAGGGCTTTCTCAGCGAATACAGAGGAATATACACCGTAACCATCCAGTCAGCCTTAAAATACGACTATCCCCTTAGAGACGCCAGAAGAGTTGTAAGGGTTCTTAACGAGAAGCTTCCTTATGGCGAGCCAGCTTTCATTGAGCCCAATGAAGAGAAGATCCTGCTCGAAGTAGTTAGTAAGTTTAAGTCGCGGTATCAAAGGATGATAGAGGATTTGGGGCCTCTGATAAATAGCGTAGCCTCTTATGTACCTTCGAGAAGGGCTAGAAAACTTCACATAGGACTCTTCGGCTACAGCAGGAAGGTGGGAAGAACCGCTCTTCCGAGGGCCATACCGTTTGCCGCGGCCTTTTACTCTTTAGGCATACCACCGGAGTTCATAGGTTTCGAAGCGTTGAACAGCTTAAGTGAAGATGAATGGGACGTGTTAATGGAGTATTATACGAACGTGAAGTATGACCTCGATACGGTTGCAGGTTATCTATCTTGGCAGAACATAAACACGCTTATTGACGTGTACAAGCGAGTTTCACGAATAGCTGGAATGGAGGAAGAAAGATTAAGATCAGCCCTCGCAGAGCTGTCGCTACACCTTAAAGTGGTTGAAGAAAACCTCGACATTAAATTGGGGCCAAGAAATCTGACTCAGAGAAAATATGAAAACATCGTAAGCAATTTCCTCATCTCCTACATAGAGCGTGACGATGATGAGGCTAGAAGGTATCTTGAAGAGGCTGCAAGGATAAGGAAATGTCTTGGATAGGTAAAGACCATCTGAATAAACTAGATGATCAATCTCCAATCTTCCTCCATTTCACACAAGAAAGGCTACATAACTGTGTAGTTTCTGCCCTGCAGCGCCATAGAGAAGAGAAAAAGTATTGCAGTAGTTAACGAAAACGCTTGCATCTACTACGATGCCTGTTACCGCATATGTCCACCTAGGGCAATAGATTTTGAGAGAGAAAGCGCCGGCATCATAGACAACAGAGGGAACCTAATTCTGTATGTCTAACATTGCTAACGCTGGTCCCCAAGCATAACTGCCTATAACTCCCTTAGTTACTTATAAAGGAATCTGAATCCTTTTGAAGGTAAATAGGGTGAAAGGGCTGTTGAGGAGCATGGAGGCAAAGGAAGATGCAGCAAGTTTTGCGCTTTTGCCATGTTTACAACTAGTGGCGGAACCGTGACATCGCTTCCCATTGCCATGAGTGTTACACCCTTTTCATCCAGCGAATGCGCGAACGAAAGGGTGGCCAGCTATTCCTCTCTTTAACATCGGTAAAGGAATTGTTTCAATTGCATCATGGGATTAGCACCGGGGTCTGAGCCGCCTCTTCACACGTTTTAATTCTTTGCGCCTTCATCCTCAAAGGCAGCTCGTGTTAGTTCAAGAACTATGAGAACTGAAAAACAATGTATGTAAGGATATAAGCCAAACTCCCGGCCGTAGCAGGTTTACCCTAGCTGGTCCCCGAAAAGCGAGCACGGATAAACCGGGTGCTGAAGTGGAAGCAATTAAATGAAACCTTTAACAGAGCTCTAATTATTCCGCCATAACTGCACCATTCGATTATTGCGGATGGAATTGCGATGCAAGTTGCAATATATGTTGAAGCAAACTATGTTGAAGCAAACACCGCTAGTTATGCTCCTCTCATTTGAAGTGGCGATTACAGCCTTTAGAGATGCTTAAACCCCGACTTCACCGCATCCCCCTTCATAATAACATCTTCATCCGACACGGTCACGGCCATAATGCTTACTCTAGCCATAAAATCTCCTCATATTGTGAAAAGGGGACGTAAACCAATCTATCATTACAGTTCAACAATCGAAAGCGAATGCTGAAAGTTCATCTCAACAGTTTTAACCCTGCTTAAAACTTCTCTGCCG
>JAPDJY010000072.1:0-9109 GCA_029258835.1 Thermoproteota archaeon
AGAGAGTTGGTAAGGTTACTTTAAATAAGCTTGTTGAGGCTGGATATACTCCTGAGTTGATAGCGGTTTCGCCTGTATGGCAGATTTCCAGAGAGACGGGGATACCTGAGGAGAAGGTGAGGCTTGTTAAGGCTGGAGGCAGGCTTGAGGCTGGATCCAAGGTAGGATACGTCATAGTTAAGGGTGAAGGTAAAATATCTGATAAGGCTTTCCCGTACAGCTTGGTTAAGCAAGAGGACGTGGACGTCGAGTACTATATTCATAATCAGGTGCTCCCCGCCGCTCTGAGAGTGCTGGAACACTTTGGCGTGAAAGAAGCAGACCTGATAGGCGGGAAAACCGTGAGGCAAGCAAAACTATTCTAGATTAAGACGCCCTTTCAAACATTTTTCTAAGTAGAGAAAAATCGTGGAAGCCTACTTCACACCAACCGACCCTCCTCCTTGCCTAATGAAAAAAGAGAAGAGTTATTAATTTCACGCCGGTATTTTAGCTTGTTCACCAGCTGGTTTTACAAATATTTAATATTTTATGATAATAAATGCAGAAATAAGAAATATTTAAATGTTTAAACATCAATAATGCTAAGTTAGGTTGGAAAGGAAGGAGGAGAGCTATATGGGTCTTAAAGGCAGAATTGCTTGGGCTATAGCGGCGGAGAAGGTTAACATGGACGCTTTCAGAGCACTGTATTTTCCAGTTGTAAATGACATACTGGAAAGGTGCGGAGGAGACGTTGAAAAGGCTAACCGTGAGATATGGGAGTTAGGCCGCAGGATGGGTACCTTGCTCTTAGAACGCTACATGGAGCGTTTACGCAAGCTTTCACCAACATTCTTCACATTATATAAAACATACAATTTAGCATACAAGTTCTTCATAGGAAGAGAGTGGTCAAACATACTTGTTATCAAAGAGCAAAATAAAATAGTTTTCGAAGACTTTAACTGTCCTATATGTAAAGGCGTCTCCTTAGAGGAACCCTTAAAGGGGTTAAAGTACTGTAACATAATAGGTGGAATATACACGTACGCTGCTCAGGCTAGAGGATTTAACGCGGAGTGTCATGAAGTTCTCTGCAAGGCGGGTAACCATGAGTGCTGCAGGTACGAGTTAACACTTAAGGACTAAACCGCCATCGCTCCCTCATAAAATGATGTTCTACATGAATAGCCTTTAATGAACAACTGCCTTCAATAGTTCCGCCTCCACTCGTCGTCCTTTAACGAATTCCTTGCTGACGTTACGTGCCGGCATAAGGCCGTCTCCCGCCACTTGCAGAGCAAAATTTAAGGAAAAACCGTTTTTAACTTTATCCTCAGTTATTTTTCCTCGAAGGAGGGACGCTCTTGTCTTTGGTGGTTGTGGAGCATGTCTCAGACGATCTAAATTCTTCCCTAGCTAAGATATTCGGCTTTTTTGGTGGGGTTGAAAATCTAGTTAAAGGGAAAAGGAGCGTTTACATCAAGATCAACGCGGTGGATTTTAGAAAGCACTCCTACACTTCACCTGAAGTCATAGGGGCGATGGTTGAGTTGTTTAGGGATGCTGGGGTCAGGGTTTACGTTATGGACAACTCCACCCAGGGGAACATGACACGCCTCGTTTTTAAAGTTACTGGAATAGATAAGGTTGTGAAGAAAAGCGGCGGCCTCCCCCTTTACTTAGACGAGCAACCTTCAGTAAGAGTTAAGATAGGTGAAGATGGCTACGAGGTGGAATTTCCCAAGATCGTCTACGATAAGCTTGTGAGGGAAAGAGATGAAAACCTATACGTCTCCCTTCCAAGGTTGAAAACTCATAGTATGGCTACGGTCACCCTCTCCGTTAAAGGCCAGATGGGACTGCTTCACCATAATAGTAGGCGGGAGCGGCACAACTACATGCTTCACCAGTTCATCGTGGACATATACCGTTTCATCAGGCCAGACTTCGTGGTGATAGACGGGTTAATAGCAGTAATCCATGGACACTACCCCCTAGAGAGAATGCTTGACAGGTTCCTCGTACCCATGAACGTCCTGATAGGGGGAGGAGACGCTGTAGCAGTCGACACCATAGGGGCAAAGATCCTCGGCTACAGCTTGGAAGAGGTGAAGCACCTCAAGCTGGCTGATGAACAGGGCCTAGGGTACGGCCGCCTATCAAAGATAAAAATCGTCGGCGACATATCAATGTTTAAGGAGAAGTACCCTAAGGATCCCCTCGGAGTGCTTCCCGAAGAAGTTAAGGTGATAAAGGGGAGGGAGATGGCCTGCATTGAGGGATGCCTCGGAAACACCCTGATGGTTCTGGAAATGCTCCACGTCGACTATGGAGCACATGCCCCATTCACGATAGTATGCGGGAAGGGAGTGGACATGAACGAGATCGAGAAAGCAACCCCACCAGTACTAATAGTAGGGCCATGCGCCCTAGAAGAAACAGCCATGTACTTTAAGAGGAAGTTCGGAGAGGACAAGGTGCTAACCACAGACAAGTGCAACGACCTCGCAAAAGTAACCTCCCACCTCATGAAGCTGACAGGAGTTAAAGCAACGCAAATAGTCCCGCTAAACCCGCTGGAAACGCTGGCAACCCTACTAAAAGCAAAACTCCGCGGTTCAAGGGCGAACATCCCGCCAATCCTGTAACCCCCACCCACGAGGAGCAAAACAGAAAACACAGAAGAACCCCCACCCAGCAAACATCCAAAACCAAAACGTAACCCCCACGAAAAAAGAGGCGGAACAACCTTCCCAAGAAACCCTCCCGCCCACCATCCACATCGAACAGCCCACCCCACAACCCAACCCCCTAAAAAATTAAAATACCTTATAGTTTTACCATAATTCTTTTAAAAGATAACCGTTTCTACTTAACCCCAAGAACCCTTCAATCTAACCTACCTTGGAGGGCGTGAACGGAGAAAAGGAGAGGAAACACGTGACCCTGAAACGGAAAATTGCCATGTTCTTCTTCGCGCTCCTCCTTGCAGCCCTAACGGTCACCCCCATAATGTTAAGTACGCATCCCGTATACCCAGTCACCCCACCAACATCTTCAGGCGCCATGGCAAGCGCGAAGTCATCATCAACCCCTCCACAAGACGTACCCCCATGGTGGAACACCACCTTCAAGTACCGCATACCAGTAAACGTGACGGACAACGCAGGGGTATCAGCCACGGTGCCGGTGGACGTGTACATAGACTTCACCCAGCTGGGATACACATGCCACAAGGACAGCATAAGAATCCAGTACTGGAACGGCAGCTCGTGGCTGGCAAGCCCAGGGCTACCATACCAAGTCTGGAACCAGACCCTAAGCGGAGACAACATACAGAAAGCAACAATAACATTCTACGCAAACCTCACACCACACCAAACAACAACATACTACATATACTTTAACGACGCACCAGTTGAACCACCATCATTCACACCACAAATCACCATAACAGAAACGTCAGACAGCATAACAGTGACAGGGGACAACTACACCGCCTACATCAACAAGACCACCAACGGAGGGAAGATCTACGAAAGCTTCAACCCATTCTACGGTGATAATTGGAGTCTAGCACCCTTCCATAACAACCCAACATTTCATGAAAGATGGAAATGGTTTATTTTCTGGTTTACCACAACGTGGACCACAAGCGGGTCTCCCTCAAGCGGTCCATTCTATGATTCAGGTCCGCTCTTCGCCACGGTTACCTCCAAGGTTCCATTCAGGAGTGATAGCAGCACTCTAGATACTTACGCCAATGTGACGTACAGGTTTTTCAGGTGGGGGTGGATCTGCAATGCAACAACCGTATTTCTCGAATCATTCTCGTCAGATACCGATTACATTTCCTCATACGAGAGCTGTGGATGGAGTTTTGACCCTCAAGTAATGCCGAAGTTGGTTTATAAGGTTGCTGGCGAGCGCTACGTCGAAGACATGACTTCGGGAACGTATTCTTTAGGGTCGGCGGACTGGTTTTGCACCCTAGATGAAACGTTCGGAACAGCCGCAGGAATAGTGGACATAACTCCACCACAGTTTCACGTTACAGACCCCCAAAGCGTATCTTGGTCTTTCACCGTAGACTACGATACCGACTATGAGTACTGGTATAGAAGCACTACCACTGAAATGTTCGTCGAGCCAGGGGACTGGATAAGTGAGAACTACGCCTTCTACGTATGGAACGGAACCCAGGGCTCCGAACCCTTCGAAAACTTCGCTGAGGGCGTGAAGCACAAGTCGATCTCTCTCGGGGGCGTCGAAGAACGCTTCTTCACAGTCACCGTTCACGTTGAAGACCTAGACGGTCTATCCGTCAGTGACGCCCTCGTAGAAGTTCGGAATTACACCACTAACGAACTACTCATCAGTGGAACGTCCAACGATGATGGCAACGTCACGTTCTACCTCTACGAAGGCAGCTATAACGTCTCCGTGATATATAACGAGACGCATGAGGGAGCCACCTACCAGACATACACTAACTCCACGTTGATCAACGTGAATGACCACCTCTCAACAACCATCATCTTAGATGTGGTGAACCTCTACTGCCATGTAATATATCCGTCCGGCAGCAACTTCCCATACATTAACGTAACAATCAACACAACAGACACCCCCCTCTTCGTGTCAGGAATAACGAATGGCACCGGATGGGTGACGTTCCGCCTTCCAAAAAACAGCTACAACATATACCTTTACGAGAACGGCGAACCGAGAGAGGTGAATGGGTCAGGTTACGTCTCGATCGACCTTACCTCGGTGGCCACACCATACACCGTAGTTCTCAACTGCACCACTTACTCTACGCCGTTAACCAAAACTAGTATCATGATCGAGAATGGCACCTTGCTTGAACATTCATGGACTCCCTATGAGTTCTTGCTTCAAGTATGGTGGAGGAACGAGACCGACGGCACCCCCATAAACCGTTCTGCTAATTCAAGCTACTATTTGCAGTACAGGCTTCTTAGCGATTCCACCGTGATCTTAGACTGGACTGATTTCACGCAGCCTGCAGGTGAGTTGAATTACACAGCTAACCTGACTGGGCTGCTTTATGGTGGCGTGACTTATACGGTGGAGATGCGTGCTGGCGGCAAGGGTATAGAGTCGACTTCAAACCAGACGGTCATAATCGTTGACCCCGTTTCTCCAAACGTTACGATTAGAAGCTTGGCTGGCGTCCACTACTGGAATTCCACGGACATCCCCCTGTGGGTTAGGGTGTATGATGAAGATAATGGTTTCCCCGTGACCGAGGCGTCCGTGACTTGGAGCATCGAGGGCTACGGCTCCTTTACCCTCACCCACGCAGGTAGTGGGAACTACACGGGTAGCATACCGAAGGATATGCTTCCCCCAGGAGACTACATGCTGCGCTTCAGTGTGGAGTGTGAAAACTACACGTCTTACGCCGATAATAAACCCCTTAGAATCCAGTCTAGACCTCTTGAGTTAAGCTTTAATCCCACTTACGAAGTTGTCTTCGGGGACGATTTCACGTTCTATGTCTACTGCACCGATAACCTTACAGGTGCCCCTCTACCATTAGCGGTCCAGATTGTTTACTTCATTGAGGGAACAGGTTTTTCCGGGTCGCTGGTTGATGTGGATGGCGACGGAAACTACACGGCCTCCTTCCAGTCTTCTCTCCTACCATCGAGTGCGTCTTACAGCGTGAGGATAACAGCTTACCTTGAAAACTACACGGCGAAAGAAGATAAGATATGGCTGTACGTTGAGCCTGTACCCATGGCAATCCAGCAGGCTAGCGTCTCCGAGACTGAGTGGAGGGAGCCGCTTAACGTGTCCATAACCCTGTGGGACACCCACAACAACGTCCCGGTTGGGGATGCGGTGGTTAACTGCACTATTCTGAGGGATGGCTCAGCCGTGCTTGAGGCCGAGCTTACAAGCCTTGGGAACGGAACCTACACGCTCACCGTTGACACCACCAGCCTGCTCCCAGGCAAGTACACCGTGATATTCTACGCGTTTAAGGGGAACTACTCGGCTGAGCCGAGACAGGTTGAATTTAACATACTGAGGATAACAACTTCGGCCACCCCGTCAAACCTTCTACTCCTAGGCGGGGCGAACCCGTACCTTGTCTTGGCTGGCGGTTACGGAGAGGTTGAAAACAACGTTCCTCTAGTTGTCCTCTTCTTTGACTACAGGGATGCGGGTGGAAACCCTGTTCCCGGAGCCACCGTTACTGCTAACGGCATCCCTCTTACCCACGTGGGCGGCGGACGTTACGCCCTCATCGTCCCGACCTCCCTGCCCCCATCCACCATACCCCTAGTGGTTTCTGCCTCGGCTGAGAACTACGAGCCAGCCCAGACGTTCCAAGTGGTTGTTATCAAGGAGTGGGGTGTAACCATACCGGGGTTAAACGTGAGAGTTTCATTCACCCTCTTAGCCGTCATATGCCTTGCGGTGGTCGCGCCGCCAGCCAGCCTAGCCGGCTACATCACGGTTAGAAGGATACGCACGCCTCCAATCATAAGAAAGATAGACCGCCTAATCGAAGCCATCGAGAAAGGGAAGCCATTCAGGGTTGAGAAGCCTCTCTCAAGGGAGAGCGTCATCAAGTCCCTCCTTGCAGAGGAGCTGGCCATAGTGGGCGTCGAGCCGCAGGTTGAAGCCTACGTGCCAGTTGAAATGGCGGACAAGCTTGTACCCCTCCTCGTCGAAAGCGGGTTAAGCGAGGAAACCGCCATAGCCCTCCTGCGAGAGCTAAGATCAATCACACCCGCTGAAAGGGAGAGGCTGCTGGCTTCGGTAGGCATCCCCTCAGAGATTAGCACAATAATCATGAGAGAACTAGAAATGGAAGCAGAGGAAAGAAAAGGTTAAACAAAAATCGGAACACACCCTTTCTTCCATTAAACATGTAAATCACTTGGAGGGGAGGCAAAACCCATTTATACCAATTAAACTTTGTTGGCTTCCTAACGGTTACCTGCAATTAACTCTGTTGAGGTGCTGCCACGTGTTGACTCGTTTAAATGTGGAGGGGCCTCCTGTTGAGGGGTGCTACGGCTGAGGATGTGAGGAATGCGCTGACCGACTTGCTCTTAGTTAATGTTGAATTTTTAGAGTCGGTTTTCTCCGGTCTTCATGGGAGGGTTGACCTCCCAGACAACCCTAAGCTAGCTCTTAACCACTTTAACAAGGTATTGGTATCGCGGAACAGGCTGCTGAGCATGGTTATGGCGTTCCTCGAGGACTACTCTCGTCTGGTTTACGAGACACGCAGGCTCATAGTGGTACTTCTCGGAATCATGGGGGTTGGTGACGTGGCGTCGCTCGACGGAGACGCCGCCTTCGACCCCGCCTTCCACCTGAAAGGATGCTTGGAGACTGCTAAGGGTTTTCTCAGGGAGCTTATGGCGGAGAGCTTCCTGAAGTTCGACGAACTGGTCAACGTTGTTTGGGGACGCGTGATCGAGGTGTCCCTCCTCCTAAACGGCTTCGACAGTGAAATGGCAGCTGGGCTTCAAAGGGTGATCAATGATGAGATCAAAAAGTGGGAGGTTGATGGTGGAAGGATCCTTGACTCCTACAATAACGCGTTAGCCGCAGAGGATGAAGAATGCTTTGTGAACTCCCTGTTAACGATTACCTCAGGCGCAAGGGATCTTCTAGCTGAGCTGGCGGAAATAGGGGCCGCATTTAGCCTGAAGCCCGACCTAACGGAATGCTCCCTGGAACTACTATTGGAAATTATGGATGCTATTAGCGTGGTTAAGCCTGCCTTCATGGATGGGCTTAACGCCCGCTCAACGGTTAGCCAGTACGCCGCAAACACCCTCCTCCAGATCTTCAGGACTGCCTACGGGTCCGATAGTAAGGGAGTCGAAATGTTCGGATGGTTCATAGTGGAAACCTTTAAGCTTAAAGGGAGGAGGATTGTCCATGAAGCATTGCCTGAAAGCCTCCCGCTGGAGGACGTCCGCGTCGGTCTTATAATAGCTAGGGCAAACGTCGAAGACTCACTCAAAGAACTTAAAAAGCTCGAGAAGCTGGTTGAATCCCTGTCACGCCTCTTCACCCTCGTCGACTTCCCCATTCTAAGAGAATTCTACGAGGCTGAGTCCGTGAGGGTGAAGCATGCCGAGTCTATTGTGACTCAAATGCTAAATATAATCAAGGATACCAATGTTAAGATATATTCCGTCATAAGGAGGATGAAGGAGGAGGGGGAAAGGGAAGAGCGTTAAGTAGTGTAGCTCCTCCACTCCCTCCTTTCCTCCTCCCTCATTCCCCCCTTCTCAAGGGTTCTAGCTATAAAGTCGGCTATAAACTCCGGGTTCTCCCTGAACATGGCCACAATGGTCTTCCTCAAAAGGTCGTTCTCTGGCAAGGGGTCTACGATCATTTTTTCAATCCCCATTAGGAGGACAAACTCGGCGTACTCGGAGTCATCCTTAAACTCGTCCTTCAACACAACGTCAACGATCTTCTTGAGGGCCATGAGCCTACGGTACACCTCCTCAGAAATCTCGACGGTAACCATCAGCACCCCTCCAATGAACAGGATCAATCAAACAAACGCCAGCGGAGCCTAATAAACTACTCGGAAACCAGTCGAAACATCATCGAAAGCGGGGACATCCATTCCCGCGTGAAGCCGGCTTCTCCGCAGACGGCTTTCTAGCGAAACATATAAAATTGCATGAAGCAGCCCTCATTTACAAGCCCGGCGGCCTCGACGAGGCCTTATGGAGGAGGACATGCTCGAGCGAGATTAGCCGTGTTGTCTTGTGTAGCTGTTGCTTTTTAGATAAGTTTATATACTTGTCTGTTTGCTTTTTTTGGTGTTTGTGGTGTGTATGGTGGGAAGGGAGGGAACGCTGAGGAGCGGCGAGGTAGCCGAGCTCCTCGGAGTTGGCGGGCGCACCGTTGCCAAGTGGGTTAAGGAAGGGGGTCAGGCGGCGAGCCCAAGCGGAAGGTGCAGAACCCGGAGAGGTGAAAAAGATACTTGAAGGAAGCAGCGGTTAAGTCATACAAGGTTCCAGTAGAGGCGCCGAGAGACCTGGTAGAAGCATGCTTCGAAGCGAAGAAGGAAGCGCTAGAAGGGATTATGAGCCACGTCACCCACCAC
>JAPDJY010000013.1:0-8630 GCA_029258835.1 Thermoproteota archaeon
GGGTCTTGAAGGCGGTTATGGTAGGTGTGCAGAACGCGTCGGGTCTCCCGCATCCGGGACACAGACTGCATTGGTTATGCATTTCAAGCCCTAAGCGCCTAATAAAAGACTTCGCCTTATTCGACTCTTGGACGTGGCGTTTAAAGACGTTTCCGAGCCCCTCCCTAAAGATCTGCTTTAGAGAGGAGTTAAGGGCGAACATTGAGTGGATGGGGAAGGTGTAAGGGAGTAGAATTGGCTCTGTGAACGAGGGCTGCAGCGTCCTGAAGTTTAAGTACCATAACCTAACCGGCGTCCTCCTGTTCTCAAAGGCCTCCCATGCTTTCCTGCTCACAGACATCACGGATAGCGTTGGTGGCACGTTGAGGCACTTCTGGCATCCTGCGAAGGCTACGTCTATCTTCCACTTGTCCACGTTGACTTCGACTCCCCCCAAGCTTGATACGACGTCCACTATTGTTACCGCCCCATAGCTGTGGGCTAGAGGGCATATTTTCTCTATAGGCATTTTAAGCCCTGTCCCCGTCTCGCTGTGAACCACACAGACAACTTTTGCCTCGCTCTCGCTTAGACACTCCTCGAACACATCTAATGGTATTGGCTTGTCTTCGAAGAGAGGCGTGAGAGAAACTATTCCTCCATGGATACGGGCCATTTCAGCCATGAAAGACGAGAAGAAGCCGGAGTTAACCACCAGGACGTGGTCTCCGGGCTCAACGAGGTTGGCTATCGCAGCCTCCATAGCCGAGAAGGACGAGCTAGCCAATGTTAGGGTTTGACCGCTTGAATGGAAGAGCTTCTTTAAGAGGGAGAGGTTTTCAGCGTGGACTTCGAGGAGGTCAGGGTCCCTTAAGTCGTGAACCTGTCTGCTCATTTCCTTCAGGATGTAGGGTGGAGACTCCGTTGGCCCCACACCCATCAGAAGGGAGTAGCGCCTCATTCACGTCACCGGTAGGGATATATGAGAGCGTTTGGTATTACGGCCACTTTCGAGCCGGAGTCAGCTACCTCATCAACTGCCCCCTGTAGTGATGGACGCCACTTAAACCCTATCCGTTCAGCTTGATCCTCCCCCACTCCCTTAGACACCAGGACGCAGTTGAACCTTTCTTGGAGGCGCTTCACCTGTAAGGCTATGGTGGCTTCCAAAGGGTTCGTGGACATTTTCCTGCGCAGTTCCTCGACTGGGAGTGCAAGGAAATCTTCAAACTCGGGGTAATGGGTGCAGACGCCTTCTCTTAAAGGAGACACTAGGATTATAGTCGCTCCTTCCTCGGCTATGTTAGCGGCTGAAAACAGAGCTTTTCCAGCCTGCCACAGGTCATTATCATACGGGTGGGAGCTCGCCACAACCACGTCTGCACTCCATGGAGCCTTCACGCCTACGGCTTCAACTGCCGCCTTCACCGCCATCCTGTGAGCTGCCACGAAGTTGCCAGAGGAAACATGGATCACCGAGGCATCACACCCCCTAACGATGTTGATGGAGAAGAGCTTGCTAAGCTTGCCTGCAGCCTCCTCAGCGTCGAGGCGGGCAGGGCTTTCAGCAACGCCAAACCGTGTCAAGGGATGCTCAGCCAGCCTATGGTTAGAGGCTATGGTCACACGTCCAGCTACCCCTGGCACAATAATCTTTGCACCACCACTCCATCCGTGAATATTATGGGGGGCTACCGATCCTATGGAGACTATTATGTCAGCCTTCACGGCTTCGCTGTTAACCCATACCGGTGTTCCTCTCGATGTTTCCCCTAGGAACAGTAGGTTATCGTCTGGGTTGTGCTGGGCGACCGGGAACACGTTGTATGCTTCACCAAGCTTCGCCTCCAGTTCTTTCTCGCTCATCCTCCTATGCGTTCCCGAGGCGACGAGTATGGACAAGTCCCCCTTCACAACTTTCTTTAGTCGTTCAGCAACTTCCGGGATTATTTCTTTTGCGGGTGTTGAACGGGTGTAGTCGTCTACGAGAATAACGGCTTTTTCGCCCTTAAGCTCTTCAATCCTCCTTTCAGCTATTGGAGAGTCAAGGCTTTCCCGGAGGAGGTTGCTTAAAGGGCGGCGAGGGAAGGAGGCACTTGGCTTTAAAACAGTACAATCTACGTTAAGGGTTAGGAAGCCTTCACCGTAGGGCACCTTGAACGTTTCTGACCCTCCTTAACAGTTTCTTAGCGTTCTCCCCGAGAATCCTGATGAGGGACTCGTTGGGAAGGTTTAGGGACGTTATTTTTCCTAGCTCCTCGCTTAGGCTTTTGAAGGGATAGTCCGACCCGAAAAGGATGCGTTCATCCCCAAACATCGCAACGGCTTCAGTAATCACCTTCGGGGGGGCCCATGAGGTTTCGAGGTAAACGTTATCATTTTTGAGAGCCACCATTTTTGCGTTCTCCCAGTACCCTCCCCTCCCTGTCCCCATGTGGGCCATAATGAAGGTAACGCTGGGGAAACTGTCTGCTATAAAGTCGAGAACTATAGGGTCTGCAAACTTCAGGTTTCCAGCACTGCAGTATCCGAAATGGATCACCACCGGGCACCGCGCCTTTTCAGCCAGTTCGTAGAAGGGTTCAAAAATGGGATCATCTGCCGAGGCGTTCTGAAGGGGGGGATGAACCTTTACGCCTAAAGGCTTGTTTGAAGGCGGACTTCCACCGGCGAGGATAAAAGGCACCGTCCTATCCGACTTTAAAGGGTTAATTTTTCTAGGCTTCATCCACCTATCAAAGGCGGAGAGGAGAGGGAGTGAAACCGCGAACTCGACAGAGAAATCATTGAAGTACTGTTTAGAGTAGGAGCTAAGGGCTCCCTTCCCCTTAAACCAGAATTTAGCATCACAGAGATGGGTGTGGAAGTCAACGATGCATAGGGACAAAGGAGAACTACCTCCACATACCTACAGAACAAATTTTATTTTCTCGGATTCCTCCCTAACCCCTTGGAAATCTGGACACCTGGTATTTCCGAGAGGGAAGGAATAAACATTGTTAATGATGGAGGACAAATGTTCCTTAGGCCGCTAAAAAGGTTTTTGTTGCTACTAGGCTAGATGGGCTTCCTGTGAAATTTTACTCTTTGTCCTCTTCGACAACTTTTAACCCTGATAGTTGGGCGATGGTTTTTAGCCTACCTTTCCAGTCTCCATAGAAGACGACGCGGTGCCATCCAGCACCCCAAACCCAGTTTCTAGCTAAAGCCTCGGGGTTAGCCTTAGCTACGAGTTGGGTTGCGCAAACGATTGGACCATGTTCATGTCCAACCGTTTCAGCGGTGTGAACCGTTATAGCCTTGTTAGCAGGGTCTAAACCCACGACTGTTACCACCTTGTTTAATGGTAGTTCCGCGTCAACGCGCTGCTTGAGGAAGTGGGCTCGCTTTATCGTGTAGGGGCAGGTCTCCGTGAAGTCAAAACCGTAGGGATTTATGGGGGCGTAGCAATGGTAGTATACCTACTTCACCGTTTCTCATGTCCATTGCAGGATCACTTATGAATCCTAGCACGTTAGCAAGGTACTTCATTAAGGAGCATGATGACCCCTGACCGCACGTCTCCTTCGCATACGCCGATGAAACCTTCCTTAGCTAGCTCCATGAATCCAAGGCATGGCCATGCATCTAGTAGGCCAAAGCTGACAAGGTGTATGTCGTCGAAGGATATGGCGGCTGCGCCATGCTCAATGAGAGCCTTCTTCATGGCTAGGTAGAGGCGGGCGCCACTAAGTCATCAAGAGAGTGCTCATCTACCCTGGCAGCGTTATTCAGCCACCTCTCAGCGACCTTCCTAGCTTCTTCAATGCCGGCAGGCTCATAATATTTTTCCTTAAAGGCATCTATGGTCATGTACTCTACGTCGATCCCTGTAATGCTCTGCACTTCCCGGGATACGTTACACATATCGATGCATATTGGGTCTTCCGCCCACATGAAGTCTTTTATCACTTCGTCGACGACGACTAGCATCTTCGAGGAACCAAGCTTGCGAACCACATCTAATAGGTTGACGTATTCGGCGACTTGTTCAACGTCGGGGATCCCCCTCATAGAGAAGCCTACTACCGGCATTCCGCTGCTTAAAGCCCTTGAATACTCCATTAGGAACTCCCCTGAACCAACGTACGTTTCAGACAGGACAACGGCTGGTTTCCCGCTTAACAGGATCGGCCTTAAGACGCCGCCCATCATGTTAATGTTAAAGACGAGGTACCCTGTCACGTCGCCTAACTCCTTCAGGATAGACACGCTATCATTGAAAGAGAAGGATTCAGCGTAGGCGAACTCGATCCAAGAAAAACGTTCACTGAGCGAGCGTAGAAGTTCACCAATAGCTGTTCTCAGCATTTCATTGGCTTTATCCACAGGCTCTCCGCCAAAGCGCTCGGCAGGGGTTAAACAGAGTATAACTCCCACTCTGTTCTTCCCACCGTCTACCCCACCACCTCCTTTTTTAAGATCCCGATGATGAAGTTTCCATTCCTTCCTTCCAAAATATCCTTTAGGTATTATATATAAGGGCTGGTCCGTGCATGTTTCAAGGGAATTATTTATCGTAAGGTGAGGTTGTTGAGCTTCAACTATCCGGAGTTAAAACATCCAGAACGCTGCAATAAGTGTGGGGCATGCATGAACTCTTGCCCGATCCATGCCATATTAAGAGTAGATCCGTTTGAGGTGGACATCACCAAGTGCGCTACGAGGGAAGACTGCTTCATCTGCGCAATGGCATGCCCAACAGGAGCCCTAGTATTAAAAGAAGGAAGAAAGGAAGAACTAAAAATAAGGGAGCCTGGAGGGACGTGAAGACGGTCAATGAAAATGCTTGGAGCCGAGTTTGCTAAGCGTAGACAATTCTAAACGTAACTCTATATCTATTTATTCCACTTTGTAAGTGAGGTTCAGCTTACATAGGCATTGGTAAGCCTATGAAGCCTTGGGGCACATCAGCCTCATCTCCCTCTGGGTTCATCGGGAGTAAATCATCGGTCTCGCCCCCTTTCGGGTAACCCCGCTTTCCCTCCTCATTTGCATCTTCCACGGAGAGATCATCTTTTTTAGTCACCGCTCTGTGGAAGGTTCTCGGAGGGGAAGGAAACCCCACATTCTTAGCGTGTTTTAAGACTGCTCCTTTCGGTGCTCCCTTTTTCCATCACATCTGGGACAGGTTTACTCACTAACACTCACAAACACCCACCAAATACCTAACTGTTTCGCAAGGCATCTTTCTCTTGTACGCTTTAGTTAACTAAGCTCTCCTCAGCATTCAGAAAAAATCGAAGGTAAGCTTTGTTACACGCGAAGTTGCCCTTGAAGGTTAAACAGTCAGCTTGTGCCTTAAACATTAAATTTAAGTGTGGTCTTTTGCTGGGTAAGATGTTCTCCTTAACTGATTGTTTTCTTAAGGATGCATACGAGTTGCCCTTTCATGACCCTCGGCTTCACCGTGTTCTAGTTCTGCCGTACTTTTAACCCTGTATACTTCCTCGGAGCTTACCTCCACTTCTCCCATCATTGTTTTAACTGATTTAACTACGGGGGGAGCCACGAAGGCCAGCAGTATCACGTTACTCGTCACGTGGACGACCGTGAATGGGATGCCTGCTATGAAAACTGACAGGAAGTTTGAGAGTGGAATTACAGGGTACATGAAGCCTATAGTTGTAATTATGTCATAGAAGATGGTGACCGCGGCGCCTACGACACCGAAGAGGTACCTAGCCCAGAAGGAAGTAGATTTAAAGCCTTGGAGGGGGCGGCGGAGGAGGCCTCCAACCACGCCAGCTACGGACATGCCAACAATTTGCGTGGCAAGTAGGAAGGGGTACCCCAAACCGGAGCCATAAGGAGAAATTGCGCTGAAGAGGAACATTGAGAAGGCTCCTACGAGGCCACCTACCCTAGAGCCAAAGAGGAAGCCGGCTATGAAAGCCATGAAGGTTATTATTTCAACGTTTGGAAGTGGGGAGAGAGCGAAGGTGCCGGCAACAGCTGCGGCGGTAAACATTCCAATTAACGTAGCTCGCATCGACCTAGGAGGCTTGTAGAGTGGCTTCACTGTGAGCACCCTGAGGCATAGGATAATTTATCCTATATATATTTTGCTCCCGTAATAAGCAAGTAACACGGGAGGAAAGGGCGGCCACGAATAAGAAAGAAAAAATAAAAAGGTTTCTTCAGCTTTCACAAAAATTGCCCTAAAAAAGATAAGTTGGGAAGCTAGTTATCCGTAGTATGTGTATGTCCAGATTACAGTGTCTCCTCCTGATAAAATGTATTTATCTGCACCAACATTAGGATGCTCTGTCTCTAATGAGAAATAATGTTTTACATCATACATCCACCAGTATCCGTTGTTATTTTCGTTGTTCCATACGCCGTTTATGGCGTCAACAAACCACGAATCGTACGAGGCCCAGTATGTTTTGTTAACGGCGGCAACTTGTTCAAGAGCTGAAAGGGCGGTCATTCCTTCGGTAAACTGTACCGTGTACGATTTGCGTGTGCCATTACCGTAATCGATTATAACAGTAACGTGCGTCAAGTCATGGTACAGCACCATAGAAAGTAGCAGTTGTTGTCGTTGCTGTGCCGTGTTGCTTTGATAGTAGAAGTATCCTCCTGCACCAAGGCCGGCAATTACAAGAACTGTTAAGGCGATGGCTATAGCTTTCACGTTTGTTTCCGACACGTGCACCACCTCGGCATAGGATAATTTATCCTACAATATAAAGATTTCCCCTACGCTTTACGGGAAGCAAAATGAAAGCAAAATAAAAAGGAAGGATTAAATGAAAGTTCCAAGTAGTTTAAAAAAATTTTTAGAAGGGGCCGCATTTTTGTCATATGGGTGATTTCGTGGTTAAGGTGAGGCTGAAGTATGGTTTCGATGAGGTCTGCGCTGAGGTCCCAGCCGAGAACTTTGCTGGCATTCTTGACGTGGAGGACGTGGCTGGATGTGGCGATCCTGTTGGGGAAGTTAGGAGGAGCATTGCCAGCCCTATTAACACCCCTCCCGTCTCTAAGATTGTTAAGGGTAAAGGTAAGATAGTTGTCGTGGTTAATGATCATACTAGGGATACGCGTACTAAGGAAATTTTGGGGGGGCTTTTCGCTGAGATCGGGAAGGCTGGGGTTCCCAGAGAAAATGTTACTATTGTTTTTGGATGTGGAACCCATAGGAATGTTAAGGAGGAGGAGGCTAGGAGGATTCTTGGAGAAGAAATCTGGAGCAGGTATGAGTGGGTGAACCATGACTGTGATGGAGAGGCTGTGTTTTTGGGCGAAACATCGTTTGGAAATAGGGTTTACATTAACGCTTTGGTGGCTGAGGCCGATGTGAAGATTCTAACTGGAGATATTACTTTTCACTATTACGCTGGTTATACGGGAGGGCGTAAGAGCATATTGCCGGGTGTTTCCGCCCGAGAAACCATACTTTTTAATCATGGAATGATGTTTCATCCAAAAGCGAGGAGTGGGGTGCTTGAGGGAAATCCTGTTCATTTGGATATGGTGGAGGCGGCTAGACTCGCTAGGCCGGACTTCATAGTTAATGTTGTTCAGAACACGAAGGGTGAAGTATTCAGGGCTTTTAGCGGAGACTTTGAAGCTGCCTTCATAGAGGGTGTTAAAGTGGTTGACCGGGTTTACAAGGCGGAGAGCGAGGAGGTTGACATTGTGCTTCTAAGCGCGGGGGGATATCCGAAGGATATAGATTTCTACCAAGCGTACAAGGCGATAGATAACGTTCTTCCCATAGTGAGGGAAGGGGGAAGCATAGTTTTCTTAGCTGAGTGCAGGGATGGAGCGGGACACGAGGTATTTTATAACTGGATGAGAAGGAGGTTAAGCGTGGACGAGATGGAGAGGATGCTACAGGAAGAGTTTACTTTAGGGGGGCATAAGGCATACTACTTAGTTAGGGCGTTGGAGAAGGTAAGGATCTTCATGGTTTCATCGATGCCCAGCAAGGAGCTGGAGAGGGTTTTCGGCGTCATCCCCGTTGAAACGGCCGATGAGGGGTTGAGAGAGGCATTGAAGCGTGCGGGGAGAAACGCTAGGGTCAAAGTCGTACCTTATGGTACAGCCGTTTTAGCCGTTAAAAGAGCGGAGCGGGAGAGCAGTAGGTAAGTGTAGTGCTGCTGATTGGAGCGCACCCTTGCTTTCTTTAAAACATTGCTTTCTTTTTAAAAGATTGGGTATAGTGGTGGTATGCATATTGCTGCAAGAATTATTCCGGCTATGACGCCTATCTTCCTCTTGACGCCTACCTTTGATACGTCGTCGAGTGGACCGGGGTGGCCTCTCAGGGATAGGAGGAGAGCTAGAAGGGCCATTGGAAGGTAGCCTAGCAACGCCATTATAATTGATGAAAGCATGGACACGATAAAATGCTTTTTTGTGTCGAGTACTGCACGTGCACAGTGTCCCCCGTCAAGCTGCCCTATGGGGAAGAAGTTGAGGGCTACTACCAGCATGCCAGCCCAAGCTGCGAAGGTTAACGGATGGAGGAGTTCTACCCCTTGAACTGATTTAGGAATAATGTTATCAAGCAGCATGTAGAGGACTGGAACCGGCCATGGAGAAAGTAATTGGATGCCGGTTGACTGCTGTATATTCTGTATTTCGATTACGATTGGCCAGGG
>JAPDJY010000078.1:0-8399 GCA_029258835.1 Thermoproteota archaeon
CTTCTAATGTACAGGTACAGGCGGATTGGGAAGGCGAGGGAGAAGGCGAGGGGCCACGGCTACGATGGAGCCTTCTGGCCGTGGGAGTCAGCCCTCACAGGCGAGGATGAAACCCCGAGGGAATGGGTCGACGTCGACGGGAAGGTTGTGCCGGTTCACCATGCGGAGAGGGAAATACACATCTGCGGTGACATAGTGTACGCTGTGTGGCGCTACTACCTGGCCACGGGAGACCTGGACTTCATGCTTAACGCAGGCCTCGAAATTGTTTTCGAGACAGCGCGCTTCTGGGCTTCAAGGGTTTCAAGGCGGCCTGATGGGAAGTACGAGTTGAAGTGTGTCACCGGGCCAGACGAGTTCCACGAGTGCGTCGACAACAACGCCTACACGAACTTCTTGGCGAGGTTCACGTTGAAGCTCGGATGCGAACTCTACGAGAGGTTTGGCTCCGATCACCCGGAGGAGCTTGGGAGGGTGGCGGAGAAGATCCATCTACAGGGTGAAGAGGTTGAAAGGTGGAGGGAAATAGCCGAGAACATCGTCTTCCCCATGGACAGCAACGGTTTGATAGAGGAGTTTGAGGGGTACTTCAAGCTGAGGGACTTGAAAGCTGACGCTAGCAAGGGGATTCCAGCGTGGCCCGAGTCTGTTGCCCCCTCGGAGGCGAGGAGCACCCAGCTCGTTAAGCAGGCTGACGTCGTGATGCTGTTCCACCTCTTCCCCGACGAGTTCCCTCCCGAGGTGCAGAGGGTTAACTTGGACTACTACGCTGAGAGGACTGTTCACGCGTCCTCGCTGAGCCCGGCAAGCTACGCGATGGCATACCTCAACTTGGGCATGGCCGAGGAAGCCTACAGGTACTTCCGGCACGCCCTCTTCATCGACCTACGAAACATTTACGGAAACACCTTTAAGGGCGTTCACGCCGCATCACTCGGCGGGTCATGGCAGGTGGTGGTTCACGGGTTTGCAGGCGTGCGGGTTAAGGAAGGGTGCCTCTCCGTGAACCCGAAGCTCCCAAGAGGGATAAACCGTATACGGTTCAAGTTCTGGTACCGTGGCTCCCTAATCGAGTTCGACGTTAAAGGAAGAAGGGTTGAGGCACGGGTAGTTGAGGGTGAGGGCGGTGTCCCCATTGAGCATGGGGGGCGCCGCTACACCCTTTCCAGGAAAGCATTGGTTCTGGGGTGACGGGATGCGTACCGGGTTCATATGGGATATCGACGGGGTCGTGCTGGACAGCCCCCACGAGATGGCGTGGCGTGAAACGGCGAGGAAGCCTCCTTGGAACGTCAAGTCGCTTTCAACGGAGTTCTACTTTAGGTACGTAGCCTCCAAGCCACGGCTTGAGGGAGCCGACAACATACTAAGGCTTAAGGGGGTCTACGAGAGGCTTGGAGCAAAAACGGAGGAGGAGAAGAGGAGGATACTGATCAGGTTCAGCACGGAGAAGAACGAGATGATAAGGGAGCTGATAAGGAGGGGGGAGTTCAGGCTGTTTAGGGATGCTGTGCTGCTTCTGCTGAGGGCTAAGAGAAGCGGGGTGCCCCAGGCGTCGGCGTCGGCGTCGAAGAACGCCAAGGACATGCTGGTTAGGGTTGACAGGAGGAGGATCTTGAGGGAGATTGGAGACGACCTCGGCGTCGTCTCCGAGCATCAAACCCTATACGACGTCTTCGACGTCGACGCGTGCGGCCTCGACCTCGGCGGAAAAGAGGAAATTCAAAGGTACGCGGCTGAGAAGCTCAGGGAGAAGTTTCCCTCCCTTAAGTGCTTCGTGGTCTTCGAAGATTCCCCCTCCGGCGTGGAGGCTGCCAAATCGCTTGGGTTCTTCGTGGTGGGGGTGTACAGGATAGGGTCGGTGGAGGAGCTGAGGAAGGCTGGAGCGGACATAGTCACAGGGGATCTTGAACAGTTAAGCGTAATGTCCATAATAAGTGAGGTGGAGAAGCAGCGAGGTTCACGCTTGATAGGCTTTTATGGGTAATGTGGTTGGTCTGTCAGGCGTTTCCCCATCACCGAGGCATACGCCTCTAATGGGGCTTTCGGGGTAACCCCGGAGCCCCACATCCGAAGACTCCACCCATAAGCCACCCCGTGGCCAAACCAGCACCCCAAACACCCACCAAACATTTAACTGTTTCGCAAGGCGTTAGTGGAGCCTCATCCGACACCGAAAGCTCATCTCGGTTTTCAACGTGTGAAACCACTCTTCTCCGGTTAATCCTTACGAGAACTCCATTTTGGATGCGGCTGCTCCAATCACCCGCCACACACGATCACCCACCCTCTCAGGAACTCCTTGCATCGCCCCGAATGCAGCCAGCCACTGCCCGTTTTTAACGTCTTTCAGCTTCTTATTGGGTATTGGGCTATCCTTAAGCTTCTGAAGACTAAATTAGAAATTGGGTTTAATGGCTTGCGTCGCCGCTTCCCCCCGGTGAATGTTTAAGTTTGAGGTAAATTAATTTGGGATCGTGTGGTTGTTAGTGGTGGCTTTCCGGAGGGTTGATGTTGAAACATTTGGAGCTTCTGAGGGGTGCCGCGTCGGCTTGCAGGCAAAACATGGCTGTTAAGGAAGGGGAGAGCGTTGTGGTCGTAGCCGATCCTGAGATGCTGGCTTACGGGGAGGCTTTCGCCTACGCCGCAGAGGCTATGGGCGCCGACGTAACGCTGGCGCTGATGAAGGATAGAGGCAGGCATGGCGCTGAGCCGCCTAAACCTGTTGCAGCCGCAATGGAGGCGGCAGACGTCTTCATCCTCACTACCACGCACTCCCTAAGCCATACGGATGCGAGGAGGAGAGCCACCGAGAGAGGCGCTAGAGGGGCGAGCCTCCCCGGTGTTACGAGGCAGATGTTTTTAGAGCCCATGACAGCAGACTACGTTTTTGTCAGGAAGCTCACCGAGGCGGTGGCGTTCATACTTGACCGTGGAGACACCGTGAGGATAACCTCCCCTTCAGGGACAGACCTCACCCTGAGCATTAAGGGAAGGGTTGCCATGAGGGACGACGGCGACTACACGCGTCCTGGGACGTGGGGGAACCTTCCAGCTGGGGAGGCATGCATAGCGCCGGTGGAAACCGAGGGTGAAGGGGTTCTCGCCCCCGTCTACCCGGGATCAGCCGAGCCGTTAAGGATAACGGTTAGGGATGGGCGGGCGGTTAGCTTTGAGGGAGGCGCTAGGAGCATTGAAAGGGTGCTGAGGGAGGCTGGAGAGTGCGGCTTCCACGTGGCTGAACTTGGGGTTGGAACGAACCCTAAGGCTAGGCTTGTCGGGAACGTCTTAGAGGACGAGAAGGTTTTAGGGACGGTGCACATTGCGTTCGGCGACAGCACAAGCTTCCCGGGAGGAAGAAACAAGTGTGAAGTACACGTAGACCTAGTAGTGCTCAACCCAACGGTGACCGTTGACGGAAGAGAGATACTGAGGGACGGGAAAATAATGGTTAAGGTGTGATGGGGTGAACCTGATGCCTAGGGACAGGTCAACTATGGAACTGCTGGAAGACCTTAGGAGTGGGGATGTAGGGAGGGTCGCATCCGCACTTAAATGTCTCTGCTCCTACGCCGAGCAAGGCGTCTACGACCCGGACGTTGTACCACACATAGTCAGGATCCTTGGATCCCAAAGTGACGAGGAGGTATTAGCGCTGACCCTTCGACTGGCAAGCCTATACTGTGACGAAGGCCTAGCTCACCCTCAAGAGGTTCAAGCCGCCCTGAAGCTTCTAGACTCTGAAAGCGAGGGGGTTAAAGCCCACGCGGCGTACCTGCTGCTGGTCTGCGCCGGGCGGGGCCGCCTCTCGGACGAGGCCCCCGGGAAGCTCGTTGAGCTATTAGGGTCGAAGTCAACGGAGGTTGTTCTAATGGCCGTTGAAACGTTGGGGGCGTACGCGGAGGAGGGTGTCACCCCCGCGGAGGCGGCTGAGGTCGTCCTTTCAGCTCTCAGCCACCATGACACCTCGGTTCAAGTGGCAGCGTTGAAAGCCCTCTGCGCTTACGCTGAGAGAGGGGTTCTCCTAGACGGCTTCTTGAAAGTTGCCCCACGGCTTCTCAAGTCAGACGATGAGGGGGTACGTAGGGAAGCCGCCTCGTGCCTTTGGAGGTACGCTGTCAGAGGAAAAACGTCTGCTGAAGTCTTGGATTCCCTGATAAGCCTCTTGGAAAGCGACGGATTTGAGGTTCGGGTGGCGGCAGCCCGCACCCTTTGGAGGTATGCTGAGTGCGGGGTGGAGGGGGAGAAGGCCACGGAGAGGCTGGCGGCGCTGCTCGGCAGCGGTAGCGCCTTCGTGCGTAGCTCAGCAGCCTACGCCCTGGCGATCTACGCTAGGAGGGGGTTCACCTCCAAACTTGCAGCTGAAAAGCTCCCAACCCTTCTGGAGGACGGGGAGGAAAGCGTGAGGAGAACCGCCATTTACGCCATCGAAGAATACGAGAAGAGTGGGGGAAAATGTTCTGGGAGGCGGTCGGACAGCGTCTAGACTCAACTAAAGCTGCTCTTCCCTGAAGCCGGCTGTTGCCAGCCGCCTTCATGGAGAAGGCCGTGTCCTTCTTCTAAGGGATGCTTAGGCCTTTCGAGGAGAGGGATCGTGCTACTTGAAGAGTTTCTGGATGAACTCGCTGATCTTCGCTATTGCCTCCTTCGCCTCGGGTAACGTGTATAGCCCGAATGACTGGAAAACGTGGGGCATGTCGTCCCATGTTTGCAAGGTTGCGTCTACGCCAGCCTCTCTAGCTCGCTCAACGAAGCGTTTACATCCTCGAAGAGCATTTCACACGTGCTTGCCTGAACTAGGATGGGTGGCAAACCCCTTAGGTCCGCGAACACCGGGGATATTAGCGGGTCGGATGGGTCCGCACCTCTAAGGTATGCAGGAACCCACCAGAAAATTCCGATGTCTGCAAGGACAGGGTCTGTTTTATCTTTCTCGAAGAACGACTCGTCGGATCCTGTCCAGTCAGTTGCCGGCGAGAGGCAGACCGCGCCGGCTGGTAAGGGCATCCCCTCGTCTCGCAGCTTTAGAAGGGTCGTGATCGCCAAGTTGCCGCCAGCAGAGTCTCCCGCCACAACTATGTTCTTCGGGTTAAACCCAACGGATAAAAGCCACTTGTAAGCTGTGACGCAGTCTTCAAGCTGAGCGGGGTAGGGGTGCTCCGGCGCTAGCCTATAGTCTACACTTAGTACACGCATCTTCGTTGCCTCCCCCAGCGTGACCGTGAGGATCCGGTGGGTGTTCGGGGAGCCTACCACCATGCCTCCCCCATGGAAGTAGAGTAAAACTCTTTCCTCTGCGGCCTCTGGGACGGTCTGCCACTCCGCTGGAACGGCACCCGCACTCGCCTGCTCTATCTTTACGCTTTGGGGGAGAGGGTGCCTCTCCTGCTCGACCTTCGCCATGTGCTCGAAGCCATGCCTCATCAGCCTAGCTAGAAAGAGCATTTCATCCATCGTCAGGTAGTTGTAGAGTTCGTCTACGCTCACCTCCCCCCTGAAGAAGCGTTCATTACCCTCCATTACCTTCCGCCAGAGTGCTTGGAAGTCAACTCCACGATTCTCCTCCAAGCCGAGAAACTCCATGACACCGTCCATCTGCTCCTTCAGGAGCTCGTCCATTAGCCTAAGCACGTCCGGGCGAATCCTCGACCTATCCAAAACAGGCATCTAAACCCTCCTTCCTCCTCTACTGGATGGGCTGAAGAACTCTTTAATCACAAAGAATTTTAAAAGTGTTTCAGGCTTTAGCATGATGGCCGTTGAAGGCAAATGCAAGGGTCGAGAGGCCGTGGAATGAAGGTTGAACCCCCTCCTAAAAGTTAACCTGTCAAGCAAGCAACATAGACTTTTAAACTTTTAAATTAGAGGGGGGCTAAACCTTTCCTCCCTTGCCTCTTCGATTCCCGTCTAAGGTGGTGTTGTTACTTGGTGACGAGCCAACCTGAAGAAATGATGGCTAAAGGGCGGCTGGGAATAGATGGCTCAGAGTGGCTGAAGGTAACGGTTACGGTACTCTCATAAAGCTCCCTGGAAGGAGAAGGGTAATGGAAGGAAAGAAGGGTGTTCTAAGCCGCTATCCCGGGGAACCCCTCTCGGGTTCGCACTCACGTGTTTTAGAGTCATTTAGCCTTATAATTTGCCTGTCTCCGATTTCATTAAAACATAAGATTTGTCTGTTAACAGTAAGTTTGATTGACCAGGTAATTTTTATTAGGATTAATTTAATTGGATTAACTTGGGTGGTTTGATGGGAAAAACTGTTTACGTGCAGACGTATGTGGATGAAGCCACCTACAGGGCTCTTAAGAGCATCGCTTTGGCTGATGGCAGGAGCATCAGGGATGTGGTTAGGAAGGCTATTGAGAAGTACGTAGAGGACAACAGGGGGAGAGTTGAGGAGGCGGTTAGAAGCGACCCGATTTGGAAGGCTGTTGGAGTTATAGAGGTTGAGGAGGACGCCAGCGAAAAAGACGACTGGAGTTGTTTAGAGTGGCAGCCAGAAGGCGCAGAATGATCTACGTTGACACCACAGCATTAATAGCTTTGGCGAACAGGAATGACAGGAACCATGATGAAGCCCGCATTTTCCTGGAGGACATGTTAAGGGGCGGCGTCATCCTTGTCATAGGCCGCCCGGTCCTGGCCGAATTTCTCAACGGGGTGTCGAAAAGGGTGGGGAAAAGGAGGGCAATAGAGCTGTACAAGGCATACAGTAAAAGCAAGTTCATAGTGATAGAGAGGGAAACGGAGGGAGACTGGGGGAAGGCCTGGGATGCATTCCTCAAGTACGAGGATCAGGATGGAATGGATCTCGTTGACTGCTTAAGCTTCGCGATAATGGAACGCCTTAACATCAAGGAGGCTTTCACCTTCGACCGCGACTATGAAACTTACGGCTTCACAATCAAACCTAGCACCAGAAGAGTTTAACACGATGCTGAACCCCCCCGCCACCCGAAAAACTACTCCGAGTTTGGAGAAGCGTCTTAAACCTCAGCTTAACGGGAAACGAGCCTTAAGCTTGCATGCCTCCATCCTTCCATGAAAAAAGGAGGTTGGTTTTCCTTCGAAATCGTTTCACTTCGCCTTAACCGTAATGGTGATTTTGACGCCGTCTATAACCCATTCCCTGCTGTATCCCTCCCCTTCACCGTGGGTTAGCTTCTCAGCTAGGGTTTCACCCTTAATGTAGTCTAGGTATCCCTCAATCTTCCTGAAAACTTCTGGGTCACACTCTACTGCCACGTCTATTCTTTGCATGAAGTCAAGGTTCATTTCCTTTCTCATTGCCTGTATTCTCCTTACGACCTCCCTTGCCAGCGCCTCCCTCCTGAGCTCCTCCGTAACTTCGGTGTTGACGAGCAGGTAAACCGTGAATTTCCTCCCGTTCTTCGTGTGGGCAACCGGCTCCCCTACAGCGTATCCCTCCCTGGCTTCCACCTCAACCTTAAGATCTTCCCTGGTGAGGGTGAAAGTTCTCCCGCCGACCCTCACGAAGTATTCTCCTTTCTCCTCGAGGCTGGCTGCCACCTCGTCAGGGTTCACCTTGGAGAGCTGGTCGACGACCTTCCTCGCTTCACCCTTAAACCTCGGTCCGAGCACCTTGTAGTTTGGCTTCACCACGTGCGTTATGTACCTCTTCACGTCAGCCGAGTAGTTAACCTCCTTAACGTTGATCTCGTCCCTGAGGTATTCCTCTAAGGGTGAAACGTCCTCGAGGACTTCCTCGTCTGCTACCACGACCGCCTCCCTTAGGGGGTGCCTCAGCTTTATCCCCTTGCTGGCCCTAGCAGCCCTACCCGAGGCTGCAAGCTTCATTACGAGCTCCATGCGCCTCTCTAGGTCAGGGTCTATCTCCTCCTCGACCGGCTCCGGGAAGTCTGTGAGGTGTACGCTTTCAGCAGCTTTTTCGTCCCCTCTCGAAAGGTTCTGGTACATTGCTTCGGTGGTGAAGGGTATGAAGGGTGCTAGAAGCTTTATTAGGGTTGTTAGGCACTTGTAGAGTGTTGTGTAGGCTGCCTTCTTGTCCAAGTCGGCCTCGCTTTTCCAGAATCTCCTCCTAGACCTGCGTATATACCATGTGGAGAGTTCATCCACAAACCTCTCCATGCTGATCGCCGCGTGATATGGGTCGTAGTCGTCCATGTACCGGGTGACGTCCTTCACAAGAACCTGTAACCTTGAGAGTATCCACCGGTCGAGTAGAGTGTACTCATCGGTCGAGTCCTTAGGTGTCCAGTGGTCCAGATTGGCGTATGTGACGAAGAAGCTGTATATGTTCCAGAGCGGGATCAAGAAACGCCTCTTTACCTCCCTAGCTCTCCTATAGCCGAAGAGGAGGTTAGCCTCAGGCCTATTGGTGCAGTACATCCACCTCATCACGTCGGCGCCCATATTCT
>JAPDJY010000079.1:0-7828 GCA_029258835.1 Thermoproteota archaeon
CCCATGGTGCCGGCGCGGCGGTGCTTGTGAAGGATCGTTTCCCCACGTATACGCCGGCTCAAATACAAGCCTACCTTGAAGCGAACGCAATCGACCTCGGGATCCCAGGGAAGGACAATCAATACGGGTCCGGAAGGCTTTATCTGCCTCCGCCGCTTGTCTTCAGGGTTGAGCGTGAAACCGGGGACGTACGTGCTGCCGGTGCTTATTATGGTTCCGATTTCGTGTCCGGCTCAGCGGATATAGCCGAATGGGTTCTGGTGTCGGAGCCGGTGGAGCGGGGGGATGTGTTGGAGATCGATCCCGAGAATCCCGGCTACTACCGCAAGGCCCGCGGGCCGTGCTCAAGCTTGGTGGCGGGCGTGGTCTCCACTGAACCTGGCTTCGTGCTGGGGCACGGCGAGGACACCGAAGGCAAGGCACTGCTTGCGCTCCTGGGGATCGTCCCGGTGAAGGTGACCGACGAGGGCGGACCGATTCGGCCGGGCGACCTCCTTGTGGTTTCCTCCACCCCCGGTTACGCGATGAGATGGGATCCCGAGGGCGGAGAGATCTGTGGGCTCGTGGGCAAGGCCTTGGAGTCTTGGGATGGAAAAAAGGGGCTCATCCTAGTCCTCTTGATACGGTGAGAAAACGAGCTCTCGACCGGCCAAATTTATTCACACAGTTTCTTGTTGAAACAATTTATAACGAACATTGACGCAGCCGAAGTGACGCATATACTTTTAGTATGAAGATAAAGCGTGGGGGTGTTCCAATGTTTACCCGCGGGGAAGGAGGAGGTAAGTTAGGGCATGGAAGAGCTACTTCCTTCTCATATATCCTTGTGGAACGTTGGGATTCTTCTAGCGCGGAGTTCTTTGGTTGAAGATCGTGTTAATGTAAGCGTCGGGCGTGATCAGGATTGTAAGTTGGTGGACAGGAGGCGACCAAAGCTTTTGGCCTTTGCTGTCACCCTTGTTGGGGGATAGCAGGGGGTCCAATTGCGATACGTCAGAAGTGTCGGGAAACGAGGAGGCGGACAGATTCAGATCTTGCCCCTCCAATTTTTGCTCCAACAATTGCGAATGCGAGAGCTGGCCGATGCTTTTTAAGCTGGAGTTGCTCGGAGGTGCGCGATGGTGATTAGGAAACTTTTGGGCCCGATTGTATTTGGGGGCGCTCTTGTCTCCGCCTTTGCTCTCGCCGCTCCGGTTACCAACTTGAACACCGGCGAAACCTTCAGCTCTATACAAGACGCGATTGATGATCCTGACACCCAAAATGGACACGTAATCGAAGTCAATTCAAACGAATATGACTGCAGCAATGAACCCGGCAATAACCCATTTGGTGAAGGTGGGAAAGCTTTTATCGCAATTTGGAAGGAAGTCACCGTTCGCTCTACCGGAGGAGCAGAGAACACGGTGATCGACGGCACAGGGCACAACGTCGTGGTGGCCATTTTTGCTGATAATGTAGTGTTCCAGGGATTCACAGTAAAGGGAGCCCAAATGGGCGATTACGGTTGGGCTACTGGTATTGAGATTGGGGAGCAAACTGGGATCACGGTCCAAAACTGTATCATCGAATACAATGAGAATCATGGGATAAGTATTTACGACTCTACCTACTGTACTATCTCAGATAGCGTCATCCGTTACACAACCCGGGTTAATGATTCGGGTGGTCAGGGGATCATAATACACGGGGGTTCTTCGTACATCATAATTAAACACAATACAGTATCGAACAACGATTCGTTCGGAATCAAGATCTTGGGATCTTCGAATAATACGGTGTCAAACAATAGTGTTTCAGGAAATATGGAAGCGGGAATTAGAATAGCTCGCGACGAATATAGGAATTTACCCGCCGAGGAAAACTTGATAATGGCAAATATAGTAACGGATACCCACGTTCTCGAAGGTGACGATTGGGCTGCCGGAATTCATTGTGATATAGCCGATCGAAATTATATCAAATATAACACCGTAACGAGAAACGACGTATACGGAATCCAACTCTGGCGCTCCACCTTTTGTGAGATAACAGGCAATACGGTTTCACAGACCCGAATGCTTCCCGGCGCGACCTGGGGTGGCATCGGGATTGAGCTGCCGGAGTCAAATTACAATGATATTTATGACAATACTGTAGAAAATAATGACCACATTGGCATTGTTCTCAATGGAGCCTCCTACAATGTGGTTGAGGCCAATCAAGTAGTTAACAACGGGGTCGGTCTCCAAGAGGGACTTTGGGGCTGGGGGATCAATGTCCACTCGTTTTATGACAACAAAGGTAATTTGAAGCTTGCCCGGGGAAACGAGATCATTGGAAATACCATAAGCAATACTAAGGGAGATAAAAGTGGCGGGATTGTCATCGGATCGGCAATAGAAACACTTGTAAGTGGGAATGTCATTACAAACAATGGGGTATATGGAATTGATCTGTGTAACAACATTGATCAACCAGTGTCTAACAACTCGATCGTAGATAACACAATTGATACACACGAGTACGCTGGCATTGCTATATGGCCGGGGAACAGCAGAAATGTTGTTGAAAATAATGAAATTAGTAATACACGAATCGAGCTCGAAAGTGGCTTTGTGGGAGGGATCGGGTTGCTTTTGTGGGGAAGCGTATCTCTAGGTCCTCACGAAGATTATCAAATAATCAACAACTATGTACATGACAACGCATTTGGGATGTTCATTTCTCGTGCTGCAAATTGTGTGATTTCTAAAAACACTGTAGAAGATAACGCAGAATGGGGCCCGGACGGTGGACTTGGTTCTGTGCTCTATTACGACGATGTCACGTGGTGGTATCTTATGACCCGCGTTACCGGTGGGGGAGGCATTTTCCTGAATGGGACAGGCAATTTGGTCGAGGATAACGTGATAAGGCGAAATGGCTTTGGCCTAGAGGTCCAAGGTGGTGCGGATGACTACGCAACTTATTCAAACATAGTGCGCAACAACATCATCACTGACAACAACATGGGAACGCAAAAGGTCCAGCTGGAAAAGTACGAATGGGTTGAGGATTCTGGCCAAAGTGAAAGGAACAGAGTTTCATCCTCATATTCACATACGGCAAATCTATTCCCACTAGAGTTCGCAAGTCCAAATCAAGCTTCTACCCAAGGCTATTGGGAAAGAACACAGGTCATCCTCCTTGCCAATTGGGAAGGTTTTGGCATTGCCGTAACCAACGCATCGAGCTCTGAAATGGCAACAAACATCGTGCAAGACAATGGACAAATGGGGTGCGCATTTCTTGGGTTTAATGAACCAGATGCGGGGCTCAGTGGGCAAAGCAGTATGAACGCAATTCGGCAGCATATTGTCTCCGGCCACTCCCAGGGCGTTTACTTCTGGCCCTATGCGTTTGACAACCTCGTCGAACGAAGCGAGATCGCTAACAACTTGGATGTAGGGGTGAAGGCAGAAGAGGCTGACGGAAATGTTCTTTATTGTAACACGATCGTGTACAACACAAACCATGGTGTTGAAAATGTGGACGCAGATGTATTGGACGCTCGTTATAACTGGTGGGGTTCTAGTGAAGGACCGGGAGCTGGGGGAACGAACGATGTAGTGGGTAACGTTCTGTACGATCCGTGGCTTACTTCGGAAGGGTGCGAATCAACCGCCATCTTCCGTATCGAGCGGGTTACGGGGAACGTATTGTCTGTCGGCTCCTTCTTCGGATCAGATTTCGTCTCAGGCTCAGCGGATATCGCCGAGTGGGTGCTGGTGAGCGAGCCGGTGGAGCGGGGGGACGTGTTGGAGATCGATCCCGAGAATCCCGGCTATTATCGCAAGGCCCGCGGGCCCTGTTCCCAGCTTGTGGCGGGCGTCGTCTCCACCGAACCCGGTTTCGTTCTCGGACACGGCGAGGACACCGAGGGCAAGGCGTTGCTTGCCCTCATCGGCATCGTTCCGGTGAAGGTTACCGATGAGGGTGGGCCCATACGGCCCGGGGATCTCCTCGTCGTCTCCTCCACTCCAGGTTATGCCATGAGGTGGGATCCCGATTCGGGGTTTTGTGGCTTTGTGGGCAAGGCGTTGGAGCTTTGGGAAGAGGGCGAGGGGGTGATCCTCGTCCTGCTCATGCGGTGAAAAGATTGAAAAGAAAGACTTAGGAGGTGGTGGCGGTGTTGAAGCGTGTGAAAACGAGGTGGTGGGCCCTGGTATTAGGGGTGGTAGCGACAGCCGGTTTGGCGGTGTCGCTGGCGGTGCTTGCGGGAGGCGAAGGGGAACTCATTGTCACTCCTTACAGCGACGTGATCCGGTTTGAGGCTCCCGGGGCAGCGAGCCTGCAGGTACAGATCTACGACCTTTCCGGGAACCTGCTCTGGGATTCCGGCGTGGTATCCGGTGGGGTGGTGGACTGGGACCGCACGGACGAGTACGGCGAGCGCCTCGCATACGGGACCTACCTCTACCTCGTCCAGGGCTGGAGCGCTCAGGGCGACCTCGTTCTCCAAAAGAGAGGAAAACTTGCGCTCCTTCCTGGGGACAGGGTGCAGTTTCAGGCTGCTCTCCCTGTGAGTTCTCCACCGGGAGAGAGCCTCACAGTGGGGACTGGCCCGGCACCCGGAGCGGTGAGCCCTCTTTGGGACGTCTATGACGACTTCACTATCCGCGGGAGGCTGGGGGTAGGCACGGAGAATCTTTCATATGCCAGGATCTCGCTTGCAGATGGTGTGGTACCGGAAGCCTCTGCTGTGGGGATCCCGTGGGGGCCGACAATGGCAGTCTATGGAGATGGAAAAGCCTATTTTGTTGGGCGAGATGTGACAAACAACATTGAATACGCGATGGGTGTCTCTATTTATGGGGGGGCGTTCATAGGAGCAATGACCGCCCACGATCTGTGGTTCCGCACAAACAACCAGAACCGCCTCACGATCAAAGCCAACACCGGCAACATCGGCATTCATACCACCAACCCGGCAGAAGAGCTGCACGTACATGGCGACTTCCCCCAGATTATCCTCACTAACACGTGTACCTCCGATTGGTTCACCATGGGAACAGGATGTGCGGGCTGGAGCCTCGACGACAATTTGGGAAACGAACCATTCTTTGTTAGTTACGGCGCCCCCGATGCGAGCCTGGTCATTGACTCCGATGGCACAGTCGGCATCGGTACTTGGTCGCCGTTGGCGGGGCTCCACATTAAATGGGAGTATGGTGGCTGGGAACTCCGACTCACGGATACAGGGACCACCGAAACCGATCGCTCCGTCATGCTCTTCGAGGACCCCGATGGACCCGACTGGGCCCTGGGCCTGAACAACTACTACGATGTTTTCTTCCTTTGGTACAATCCAGGTGGGGCCGACTCACAAGACATTTTACGCGCGTGGTACGATGACGTTAACGACGAAGGCTGGGTTGAGATTTACGATAAACTCTTTGTCAATTCCTATTGCAACTTTTGGGATGTTGACATCTACGACGATCTGAATGTCTATGGCACCAAGAACTTCGTGGAGCCGCATCCTCTTGACCCCGACCTGGTGATCGTATACGCCGCCCTCGAGGGCCCGGAGGCCGCTACTTACATCCGCGGAACGGCGGAACTGGTGAACGGAGAGGCCGTTATCCTTCTTCCGGAGCACTTTGCCTACGTTACAGAAGAGGAGGGCCTTACGGTGCAACTTACCCCCATTGGGGAGTGGCTGCAGCTCTACGTAGTTGAGAAGAGCACCTCGCGAATTGTGGTGCGGGAGGCGACCGGGAAGAGCGGGAAGTTCGACTACTTTGTGCAGGGAATCCGTAAGGGTTACGCTGACTTCCAAGTCATTCAAGCGGCCCGGGAGGCTGCTCCCATGCGGGATGTCACCCGGATCGCGAGGGAGGAAACGGTCGGTGGCGCTCCACCGGGTACTCCCATACCGAAGTCGCCTCCTAAGGAGGGGGAACCTCGGAAGAACATGCCCGAATAAGGAGGAAACCCTGGGGTATCCTTGGATTCGGGGTACCCCAGGGTTCCTACAGGAGGTGACATATGGCGAGGCTTGCGCGGAAACGGATGTTGTGGTGGGTGGCATTAGGCCTAGTGGCAGTGGCAGGGGTTGCGGTGCCCCTTATGGTCTTTGGGAGCGGGGAGGGCACGCTCACCGTCACACCCTATTCTGACGTGATCCGGTTTGAGGCTTACGGAGTTGCCAGCCTGCAGGTACAGATCTACGACCTTTCCGGCAAGCTCCTTTGGGATTCCGGCGTGGTATCCGGTGGGATAGTGGACTGGGACCGCACGGACGAGTACGGGGAGCGCCTCGCATACGGTACTTACCTCTACCTCGTCCAGGGCTGGAGCGCTCAGGGCGACCTCGTTCTCCAAAAGAGAGGAAAACTTGCGCTCCTTCCTGGGGACAGGGTGCAGCTCCAACAAGCGCCAGAGGTGAACTCACCGGGGAACTCAAGCCCTCCTCCACTTGACACTTCGGTCACTCTGCAGCCGATGGCTTACGATGCTACCAATTTCTACATAAGCAACAAATTAGGGGTGGGCACTGATAATCCCAATTTCAGGCTTTCCCTCTGTGACGGAGTAGCTCCTGAGGCTTCAGCTGTTGGGTTAATGGCTGGACCAACAATTGCGGTGTTCGGGGATGGAGCCGCTTATTTCGTCGGGCGCGATGTGACTCATGACATTGAGTACGCCATGGGAGTTTCAATATATGGTGGAGCTTTTATAGGAGCAATGACAGCACATGATCTATGGTTTAGAACTAATAATCAAAATCGTCTGACCATTAAAGCGAACACTGGCAACGTCGGCGTTGGTACCACTAGTCCCGCTGGCAAACTTGATATCTCTAACACGGCTAACCAACCTGCCCTTCGCATCGAGGCCTCGGCTGGCACGAACCTGATCGAGGCCTACAACACCGGTTCCGGTTCCGCCACGGGGTTGATTTTCCGAGTCGAGAGGGAAACGGGTGACGTGCACGCTGTCGGTGCCTTCTACGGCGCGGGCTTCTACTCGGGCAGTGCCGACGTGGCCGAGCACATCAACGTGTCCGAGCCGGTGGAGCCCGGCGATGTGGTCGAAATAGATCCCGAGAAGCCAGGGTATTTCCGCAAGGCGCGGAGCCCCTACAGCCGTTTGGTGGCCGGGGTGATTTCTTCCGATCCAGGTGTGGTCCTGGGCTCGAACTCGGATCCTGTGGAGGGAAAAGGCGACCCTAGGCCGGTGCTGGCACTTGCCGGCCGCGTCCCAGTTAAGGCCACCACGGAAAACGGCCCCATCCGGGTGGGGGATCTTTTGGTGGCTTCCTCCAAACCCGGCTACGCCATGCGCTGTTCCGACCCGGCTTCAGCTGTGGGCGCCGTCATCGGCAAAGCTTTGGAACAGCTAGAAGAAGGCGAGGGATTGATCATGATCCAAGTTATTCTCCGCTGAACGCGTTCCGGGATTTATGAGCAGGAGTGATTGCTGTCCCTTCGAATGTGGACATGTTCTACCATAGAATTTTGTGGTAGTATGGGTTTGAGGCGGGGGTGTAGCTCTTGGGTCTGCGGTTTTGTCCGCTCGACCTGAAATGCTGCCTCCGCCTCTTCCCTCATCCAAGCGGTGCCCACCGGGATGGTGCCGCCCTTTGGGGTGTGGCCCTGTTCAGTAGACGAGACACGCTGGATGAAATGCGCCCCTAGAGAGGAACCACCTGGAGTGCTAAGACTAAAGGCGGGTAAGGGTCCCGCGGAAAGGGGTGCACGATGAAGAGCAACGGCAACAGGTACAGTCCGGCGTTCAAGTTCCGGGTGGTGTTGGAGGCCCTGAAGGCCGAAGGGAAAGGGGGCGAAGCCCAGGTGGCCCG
>JAPDJY010000069.1:0-7601 GCA_029258835.1 Thermoproteota archaeon
GGAGGGGGGGGGGGAGGTAGAGGGGGAGGCGCCGTTCTTCGTGCTGGATCCTGTTGATGGCTCAACGAACTTCCTGAGGAGGGTCGGGGTTTGCTCCATTTCTGTTGCCGTGGCGGAGGAGCCTTACTTGGAGAGCGCGTGTGTGGGGGTGGTTAAGAACGTTCTTTCGGGTGAGACGTACCATGCTGTTAGGGGTGGGGGGGCGTTCCTCGACGGGGTTCCGATCGCGCCGTCAAACACCGTTTCCCTTGATGGCGCCGTCGTCGGAGTCGACCTAGACTTTCCGGATAAGGAGGATTTAAGGAAGGTTCTCCCGTTAATGCTTAGGGCTAGGAAGATTAGGAAGGTTGGAAGTAACGCCTTGGAGATCTCCTACGTCGCCCATGGCGGCTACGACGCGTTCGTCGACGTCAGAAACTTGTTGACGTGTGAAAGCTTCCTGGCGGCTAAGGTTATCCTTGAGGAGGCGGGGGGAAAGGTGACGGATGAGAGGGGGGCCCCCATAAGGGGGGAGATAAGGCTGGAGAAGAAGTGGAACATTATTGCGGCGGCCAACTCCACGCTGCACGGCGAAATACTGGCTGTTCTGCGGGGAGGCAAGGTTCCCCTCCGGTTTTAGGTTTCCTCCGCCTGCTCCCCGGGCTCCGGGAGCCTCACTAGGATTTCCAGTTTGCAGTCTTCAGGTATTTCCACAGTCTGCCTCCATTTTTCCCCTATCGAGACCATGAAGAATATCCCAACGATCTTTGACCCTGCCTTCTCCGCCATTTTAAACAGTGCCTTTTGAGTTTCACCTGTCCGGATTATGTCGTCAACTATCAGCACGTTGTCCTTGGGGGAGAGGGCGTTCTTAGGGACGTAGAGGGTCATTATCATCCCTGAAAAGGAGGGGATGTACGTTTCCTCGATGAACTTGTCTATGCCCACTTCGCGCTCCCTTTTCGCGTAGACGAGCCTTGCGTCGAGCACGTTGGCCACGTGGGCTGCGATGGGTATGCCGTCGACGGCGGCCGTGAAGACGGCGGTTACCTCCTCATTGGAGAACTTGCCTGCGACAACCTTGGCGATCAGCCTTAGGAGAAGCGTGTCGCTTAGGAGCGCGGTGTTGTCAAAGTAGCCCCGCTCGTCGAACCTTATCCTCCTCACTATCTCCTCCTCTAGGCTGAACTTCTCATTGAAGAGCTTAAACAGCTCCTCCGCCCTGTTCCTGCTTGGGAGCACGTGGCCTTTAACGTAGCGGTTAAGGACTGTTATGGGTAAACCCGTAAGGTCGTGGAGCTCCTCGTACGTGTACCTTTCCTTTAGGAGCTTAAGGAGCTCGACTGCCTCCATACGTCTTTGAAGATCCAGCACGTGCGTCTCCTTAATCAAAGACCTCACCTTTCCCTCCACGGTTCAGGTTTAATATGTTACTAAGCATTTTTTACTTTTGCCTTAAACGTAACAAAGTAGGCGCAGGTTCGAGGGGCCGTATGCCACGTAAACGTTAAAGCTGAACCCCCTGGAAACGGGCAGGTTGAAGCTCACAGGTTCTCGCCCAAGTACTGGCCTCTGTACCCCTCCGTCTCCTCCCCGATCCTGATGAAGGTCAACTGCACTATCCTCGCCCCCTGCTCCACGGTGAAACCGTACGGGTTGCCGACGACCATTAACGCCTCGCTCCTCCCATAGTATCCCGCGTCGAAGACGGCGCATGCAACCATCACACCGCACCGCAGCAGGGACGATCTGGGCGCTCCAAACGCGACCATGTCCTTAGGTAAACTGATGACCTCGTTGAAGACCACCTTGTAGGCTCCCGGATCTAAGAAGTAGACTCCATCCCTCGCCTCCACCCTACGCACCTCCGAAATCTTCCTGTTCACGTTTGAGAAGTCAACCCGCCCAGCACCCGTAAACATGTAAATGTCTTTGAGGGAAAGGTCAAACCCGTTAGGCGTAACCTGAACGTCCAAGTCTATGGCTCCCCTGATCAGCTCCCCTCTAAGGATCAACTCTCTTATCTCGCGCCCGCTAAGCACGCTTCCCCCACGTGGCATGTGCACCTCCACCCTTACCCGATGGCCACCACTAACGGCTGCCTGACGGTGGGAGACCAACAAAAAAGTGCGTTAGTGTTTCCCACATCTACTTCTCTCTATTATTACTTTCCAGTTATTACTTTCCAGCTGAACATGCAGGTTCAACCATTCCAGAGAGGAAATGGTTTATGTGGCGGGTCTGGAGGGATTCCCCCGGGTAACCCGTTTTGAACCCTCGCCCTCCGGCTTTCCCCAAGGAAAAACCTAAGCTTTCCTTCCGAAGGCCGGCGCCCGTAAGCGCGCCTAGACGCTTTTCCCGGCTAGGCCACAGACCCGCCCACCTTAAAGTGGTAAGGGAGTCATAATAAACTTTTTCGGCTACCAAGGAGGGAAGGTGGAGAAGCCAGGCGACCCCAGCGACGTTTAAATGTACGGCGGTGTTTAAATGTACATTCCCTCGCCCCTCTGCTCTCCCTCCCTCTCTTCCTGCTGCCTTATTATTTTCTCTATTTCCTCCTCTATCTCTTTCGCGTCCTGAATTAGGCTTTCGGTTTCAACGGGAAGGCCATAATTGCTCCTTAAAATGTCCACGGCGACGGCTGCAGCCCTCGGGTCAGGCCGCCCCCTCTCAGCGAAGGGCAAGATCGCTATCGCTGGAAAGTCGTTTAGCTCAAAGTACGCCAGCATTAAAGCTAAGGGGCCGAAGACGCTTAGTCCCTCCTCCAAGAACGCAGCGTTAAGCTTTAAGGCTTCCCTGTAGCCAGCCCTAGTGGCCACAACCCTGAACTTTTCATCCCCTCGTTTAAACCTGCTATCAAGCCCACCGATCATCACCGCCCTGCCAACTCCCTCCCTTAAAGCCCACTCCACGATGGCCTCCGCAAACTCCCTCTGCTCAACCCTATAGGGCAACACCCTAGGGAAGACCACCACGAACCTTTCATACTTGAAGATCTCAAAGGGAAGCGTGAGCCCTCCATCCTCAAACCATACAAATGGAGGCATAAGGTCCGTCTCGATGAAGCCAACTCTTTCAAAGTCAAGGTTCTTCACTATGTGCCTGATGGCGATGTAGCCTGTCTCCCCGATCACACTGTGAAAACCGGTTATGAGCACGCAGCCCCTGAAGTCCTCCTGCTTTTTAAAGCGAAACTTCACACCCATCTTGGATCAGCCTTCCATCAAGAAAATGGGCTCCAACTCTTTTAAGCAGTCCCCCTTCCACAGTTAGACAGGGGCAACACCACACGCTAACCCTATCTGCTTCTCCTCAAAATTAAAGGTTTCCCCCGAAAAACCGGTTTTAAAACCTCCTTGAAACCCTCCACTCAAATCCGGCTTAGCACTTACATCTACCTTCGAACGCAGCCTTAATTACCCTCCGTTCTCCCCCGCTTCCTAACCTGCAAGCGAAAAGTTTAAGCCGGAGGGCCCCGCTTAAAAGACCGGGAAGCAGCCGTCTCCCCAGCATCAACCCTCCCAGTTGAACCACCCCCTAGCGAGAATCACCGAAAACAGCCTTAAAAAAGGTAATATTTAAATACTTACTTTTAATGTCTCATCCTAAAAGCCATAGAGATGGTGAAACATGGGGAAAAAGGCGCCCAGAGGAGAATACGCGGCGCGTCCGCTTGCAAAAAAGCGGAAAAAGTTCAGGTGGAGCGACATATACTATAAGAGAAGGATGCTAAGACTTAAGGTTAAAGTCGACCCTCTTGAAGGCGCCCCTCAAGCTCGCGGAATCGTTATAGAAAAGGTCGGCATTGAGGCCAGGCAACCGAACTCCGCCATAAGGAAGGCGGTTAGGGTTCAACTTGCGAAGAATGGTAAGCAGATAACGGCTTTTCTCCCTGGCGATGGCGCGTTAAACTTCGTCGATGAACACGACGAGGTGATAGTTGAGGGTATAGGTGGAGCTAAGGGGCGTTCTATGGGTGACATTCCAGGAGTGAGATGGAAGGTAATTAAGGTTAACGGCGTATCGCTTGAAGCTCTCTTGATGGGTAAGAAGGAGAAGCCTATTAGGTGAGAGGGGGTACCGTGAGTAAGAGGCAGGCAAGCGGAGAAGAAGGAAGGCGGCAGAAAGGTGGAAGCAAAGGGAAAGTGGAGGAGGGCGGAGAGGGAAGGCGGGAAGAGGGGGAAGTTCTTCAGCCTCAAATTAAGATCTTTGGTTTATGGGATACTTCTAACATTGAGGTCCGTGATCCGGGGATTAGGCAGTACATAAACCTTAAGCCGATCCTTGTTCCCCACACGGGGGGGCGGCATGAGCATAGGCGCTTCATGAAGGCTAGGGTTCCGCTTGTTGAGCGCCTTGCGAATAAGCTTATGAGGCCGGGTGAGAATACGGGGAAGAAGGTGAAAGCGTTGAACATAGTGAAGAACGCGTTTAGGCTCGTAGAGCTTAAAACAGGGGAGAATCCCATTCAAGTATTAGTGCGTGCTATAGAGAACACTGCTCCTAGAGAGGAGACTACTAGGATTAGTTACGGCGGCGCAATATACTTTACCGCGTGTGATGTGGCGCCTATGAGGCGCGTGGACCTTGCACTGAGATTCCTAACGGAGGGTGCTAGGAAGAAAAGTTTTGGTAATAGGAAAACAATCGACGAGTGCTTGGCTGAGGAGATAATGTTGGCTGCAAGTAATGATCTTAGAAGCTACGCGGTGAAGCAGAGGGACCAGATAGAGCGTATCGCCCTTTCAGCCCGTTGAGTCCGCCGCAAACTTTCCTTTCCCCTTCTGTTCTCACCTTATTAAGCTGCCAAAGATGATTAAAAATGAAGTATGTTGTTGATACTAGCGTTCTGGTAGGGTCAGGGATAACTAAAGAGGTAGAGTCGGGAAGGCTAGGTGACAACGTCGAAATAATCATTCCCAACGTTGTACTGGCCGAAATAGAGTACCAAGCTAACATGGCTAAAACCACGGGTTTCCACGGGCTCGAGGAGCTGAGGAAACTTAGGGCGCTTGAAAGGGAAGGGAGGATCACGCTTAGAATTACCGGCGAACGGCCTAACCTTCAGCAGATACGGCTTGCCCCCGGAGGCGAGCTAGACAATTTAATCAGGAGGGAGGCGGAGAGGCACGGGGCAACCCTTATCACAAGCGATCAGATCCAGGCGGCAATGGGGGAAGCGGAAGGTATAAGCGTGATCCTGCTGAGGGAAGCTGAGAGGCCTAAGCGGAGGATACAAGACTACTTCTTGGAGGATTCTCTTTCGGTCCATCTAAAAGAGGATGTCCCTCCCATGACGAAGAGGGGGAGGCCGGGAAGTTGGAGGCTGGAAAGGCTTTCGGACACGCCTGTCACCAGGAAGGAGCTCGAAGAGCTCGCTTCACAGATAGTTGAAGAGGCCAGAACGTCCCCTGGATGCTTCATAGAAATAGATGAGGAGGGAGCTGCCGTCATCCAGTTAAGGGAGTACCGTATAGCGATAACTAGGCCTCCGTTCTCGGAGAGGATGGAAATAACTGCTGTCCGCCCCCTCCTTAAAGTGACGCTGGAGGATTACGCCCTCTCAGATAAGCTTAAGGAGCGGCTACGGGAGGAAGCCGAGGGAATCCTGATCGCTGGAAAGCCCGGAGCCGGAAAGTCGACTTTCGCGAGCGCGCTGGCGGAGTTCTACCAAAGGCAGGGTAAAATCGTCAAGACACTAGAGAAACCCAGAGACCTGCAGGTTGGACCGGAAATAACACAATATACCGCTTTGAAGGGCGACATGGAACGGACAGCAGACGTCCTCTTACTGGTAAGGCCCGACTACTGCGTTTACGATGAGCTCAGGAAGACCAGGGACTTCCAAGTCTTCGCGGATCTAAGGTTTGCAGGTGTAGGCCTCATAGGGGTTGTCCACGCGTCGAAGCCGATAGACGCCATTCAACGTTTTATAGGTCGAGTTGACCTCGGCTTGATATGCAGGGTGATCGACACTGTCATCTTTATAGAAGACGGGGAAGTATCCCAGGTTCTCTCCCTACACATGACAGTTAAGGTGCCTACCGGGATGACCGAGGCAGACCTGGCGAGACCCGTGATAGAGATAAGGGATTTCGAGACCGGTGAGCTACAATACGAAATCTACACGTTTGGCGAGCAAACAGTCGTAGTTCCAATCTCACCAAGAACCTTCAGGAAGGCTAGGAAGCGATCTCGAAGGAGAAAGGCGAGCTTTGAAGTTCCCGTAGATGTTGAAGTAAGGAAAAAACACGTAGTTCTCCTCTTACCCGACGATTTCTCAGGGAAAACGGTGGACATTTACGCCGATGATGATTATCTTTTCACGTTGAAGGCGGACGGCTCGGGTAAAATCAAGCTGAGAAAGAACACAAGCTACGGCGAGTTAATTAGCAAGGTGCTGGGTGAGGGACGGAGAATCCACGGTAAAACGTAACCCTTAAAAATAGCCCCTCCAAATAAGCCCCTCCGCCCTATCATGCTACTCCCCTTCCTCGATTGTTTAGGAGCAGTCTCCTTTTCGGAATATTTTTATATAGTTTCTTTCGTTTCGGGTCTGTGAGGGAGGCTGGTGGTTGCGTAGGGATGGCTAGGCGGAGAAGGTATGGTTTAGGCGTTTTATTGCTGGTTTTCATAATTGGCGTGCTAATTGGCGCTCTAGCCATTTACGCGTCTGTTCAATACAGGCTGATTAGTGTTGGAGGGACGGTGAACTCTGTCGAGTTAACGTTTGTTTATGGTAGCGAAAAGCAAGGGTGGATTGAGGAGGCTGAAAGCGGGTTTGAAAGATGGTTTGAATCAACGTTTTTTATCGATGTGAAGTGCAACTTCATCCCGATGGGAAGCAAGGAAAGTGTAATGCAGATTGTTAACGAGGAACTGCACCCTGTAGCGTGGAGCCCGGCATCATCCATATGGGTGCCTCTCCTAAATGAGAAGTGGAAAAGCTCTCATGGCAGCTTTCTAGTTGACGAAGGCGACGTTAAGCCGCTAGTTATTTCTCCAGTAGTTTTAGCAACATGGAATAACAGCTTCTACCAGCAGCACCCCTTCAAAGGAATCAGAGATCTAAGGGAGATCGCCTTAACCGATCCCGACGGCGGGGCCGGAGACTTAAAGTACGGACACACCAATCCTCACCTGTCAAATAGCGGAGCATGCATGGTTCTCCTCGAATTCGCGGTAGCAGCCGGCAAGGACCCCGACAAGCTAACTCTTTTTGACGCGGCAAACCCTCAAGTGCAAGCATGGGTGAAACCCCTAGAGGATGAAGCCGTCCAGTACGGCAAGAGTACAGGCTTTTTCGGCGACTGGGCCGTGGAAGGGGGGCCAAAGGCGATATCAGTCTTCGCCGTCTACGAAAACGTCGTTATCGAAAAGTCTAAGGAGGCAAAGCAGGTCTGGGGCGACTCGTTAATAGCTGTCTACCCGGAGGAAGGCGTGATCTTATCGGATCACCCCTTCTGCATCCTTAACGCGCCATGGGTTACACCCCTCCAAAGGTTTGCAGCCGAGAAACTTTACGAGTACTTGATGAGACCTGAAGTCCAGAATGAAGCCCAGAAATACGGTTTTAGACCAGCAAACCCCTCAGTCCCCCTTAACACGAATATATTTAACCC
>JAPDJY010000082.1:0-7520 GCA_029258835.1 Thermoproteota archaeon
TTTGTGTTAAAATTTTTACTTGAGACCTCAGGCTTTCTTTTCTAGCCAATTTTCAGGTATTTTTATGTGACCGTCGAAGGCATGGGGAGGATTTAAAGTTGGCTGCTGATGAGGTATCCGTCAGAGAGAAAACCATTCATAACTCTATGACAATCTATGCCTTCAGCAACATTGACAGTAGTAGGATGCCTGTTAACTCTCCCGTTATGACCGGAGGAAAGCCTCATTGAGGACCATTCCGTACGCGACTTAGTAGAGCAGGGGTTTGCTTAACTCAACATTCAAGTTATATGGAATTAAGAATTTATCTTGCGTTCCGCTGTTCACTTCTCCGAACGGTTAAAAGAAGAACTCAAAATTGTACCAAATCTTTACATGGTGAAGGAGTTTTATGGCGAAACGGGCTTCCTTTTCCTCCTGATCACCCCCGTACTCTGACTTGAACTTGTCCAAGCTGATAAAGCTTGCAAAATACGTGTGCAAGGGGTACCAGGGGACATTCAAAAGGACGGATGTACTCTATGGTGACGACCCTTCTAGGAGGGAGAAGGAGAGGGAGAAGAGTTCAAGCTCTCTGGCGTCCCTCATACATCACTACGTCTTCAAAAGAAGGGAAAACAGAGGCGGTGTGGAAGAAGTAGTCAAAGACGCTTATTCCACGATCTTGTTTTCAGAGTCACGTGTTAAAAAGCTGAGATGCAATGTAAAAGCTGTGGGAGAACAACTACTAAGAGGGGGAATTCTTGTCCGGCATGTGGAGGGATCTTGCATCCGTCACTCCCATCCTAGTGCTTGAAAGGGTTGCTTTCGCCTTCCCGGATGTTGTTGCTGAAAAGGAGGGAGAAGTCGGGTCAAACCGACGGGAAAACAGCGAGCCAACGTGGAGGCGTTAATGGAGAGAATTCTGAGGAGAATTATTAGAAAGGTACGGAGTCTAAGACATCAAAAACCCGATGAAATGCTTGAAATAGCATCCGACAAGATAATAAGCCTATCACACCAATTTAGGCACCTCATCAACCCGATCTTAGAGCCGACGGAAGCTAAACGGTTCATGGAAGACGGCGAAGGATTCATAGGGGAAAATGACGGAGAACTCGGGACACGTTTAAAAAGAAGGCTTAGGGCGATGACAGGTTAGGGCAATGACAGGCATGAAACTTACACCCAAAAGTAGTAAAAGCATTCTTTGACTACCTTGAGCAAGCCGTCAAGAAAGTACAAATAAAAAACCTTAACAGAAAAATCGGATGATCGGAGACCCATCCCCAAGCAAATACACGATAAACCAAGTACAAAGTTTACCTATTCCACGAATATTCCCCCAAACTCCCCTACCTGACAGAGCAAAGTGCAAGGAAAAGGTCACCGTTCCTAATACGAGGAAAACGAAAAGGTAAAAAGAGAGAAGAACTAATTGTTTTCCCGTCCAGAACAGTTTAAATAGTAAACCTAAAATGTGAGTGGAGGTGGACCTGTGTCAGGGCTAACAACCCTAGGACTAGCCTTGCTAATCAGCTTCCTCATAGCCTGCGCAACCTACCTCACAGGAAGAATCATAGCAGCAAAAGGGAAGAAGACACCAGACAAAATAGAACCTTACGCCTGCGGCGAAGACTACCCCCCTGAAAAATTTCAGTTCAGAGTACACCTAGTATACTACGCGATATTCTTCACGCTCCTAGAGACGGCAGGGGTAATAGTGTTCACGTCATCCTTCAGCAATCCAGTCTATGCAGTAATGTACATGGTTTTCCTGATTGTAGCAGCACTCCTCGCGCTCTACAGGAGGTGAAATGTTAAGGAGAGGGTGAGAGGAATGGGGTTGCTAGACAAGGTTGTGAAATGGTCAAGGGTGAAATCCCCCTGGGTACTGCACATGAACACAGGAGGATGCAACGGATGCGACATCGAAATCCTCGCCGTGCTCATGCCCCGGTTTGACGTTGAAAGGTTTGGCATTATCTTGACCGGAAGCCCAAGACACGCCGACGTGCTACTCTGTACGGGGGCTGTAACGAAGCAGATGAAGAAAAGGCTGATACGTATCTACGAGCAGATGCCGGAGCCTAAGTTCGTGATGGCAATAGGAAACTGCGCCTGCACAGGCGGCGTCTTCAAAGGATGCTACGGCGTCGAAGGCGGAATAGACACCACAATCCCGGTTGACATCTACGTTCCGGGATGCCCACCGAAGCCGGAAGCGATCATCGACGGCGTAGCGAAGCTCCTAGCCAAGCTTCAAGAATCTTAAAGGAGAGGAAAACATGAGCAGAAGGAGGAGGGTTTCAACGAAAAACGAGGAGAAAATGCTCGTCGAACTGAAAAAAGAGCTCGGACCACAGCTGATCGAAGGATACGTCCAGAGACCCAGAAGAATCCACATTAAGGTTAATCCGGGGGCACACAGGAAGGCCATCGAGTTCATGAGGGATAAATGGGACGTATGGCACGTCTCCACCATCACAGGAATCGACCTAGGAGAAAAAATCGAGGTTATCTTCCACATGTGGAAGTTCAAAGAGCCACAAACAGCAATCCTAGTCAGAACGGAAGTGCCCAAATCAGAGCCCAAACTCGAAACGGTGACGGACATCGTTCCGGCAAGCAACTTCTACGAGCGAGAAGTACACGACCTACTCGGCGTCGTATTCGAAGGACACCCCAACCTAGAACGCATAGTCCTCCCCGACGACTGGCCTGAAGGCGTATACCCGTTAAGGAAGGATTGGCAACCACCTGAGTAAGAAAAATGTTGAGGAATGGAGGTGTTAGAAGTGTCTCTTGTGAGAATTCCGGTTGGGCCCCAGCATCCAGCGTTGCATGAGCCGGAGAACTTCACTATTGAGGTTGAGGGGGAGACTGTTGTTGATGTTAAGGTGAGGATAGGGTATGTTCATAGGGGCATCGAGAAGGGGCTTGAGAGCAGGACGTACGTTCAGGGGATCTTTCTTTCTGGGAGGATATGCGGTATTTGCTCGAACTGTCACACGACTACGTATGCGATGACTGTGGAGGAGGCTGGCGGGATAGAGGTTCCGGAGAAGGCGAATTATATCAGGACCATTATAAGTGAGCTGGAGAGGATACATTCGCATCTGTTGTGGCTTGGTTCTGCGGGTCTTGAGATAGGGTTTGAGACGATGTTTATGTACGTGTGGCGGGACAGGGAGGTTGTAATGGATTTATTGGAGGCGATATCGGGTAACAGGGTTAACTACGCGATTAACATTGTTGGCGGTGTGAGAAGGGATATTACCCCTGAGCTGGCGAAGGAGATAAGGAAGGGGCTTGATTACTTGGAGGAGAGGACGAACTACTACAAGAAGCTGTGCTTCGAGGAGACGACCATCAGGAAGAGGACGGAGGGCGTAGGTGTTCTGGATACGGTGACTGCGAGGAAGCTTGGAGCGGTAGGCCCCACCGCCCGGGGTTCAAACGTGAAGTTTGACGTGAGGAAGGATGACCCGCACCTTAAATATGATGAGGCCGAGTTTGAACTCATTACCTGGGATACGTGTGATACGTTCGCTAGGATCGTCGTCCGCATACTTGAGGTTCTCGAGAGCATAAAGATCGTTAGATGGTGCCTTGACCATATGCCTAAGAAAGGGGACATACGTCCACAGAAGATCATAAGACGTGTCCCTGAGGGAGAGGCTTACGGGCGTTTCGAGTGCCAGAGAGGCGAGCTCGTCTACTTTGTTAAGAGCGATGGCAGCGATAAGCCCTACAGGGTGAAGGTTCGGACACCAACCATGGCGAACATTCTCTCGGTTCCTGAGCTGCTTAAGGGCGGATACATCGCTGACGTTCCCATAGCGTTGGCGTCCATTGACCCATGCTTCGCCTGCGAGGACAGGATAACGTTTGTGGATGTGGAGAAGGAGAGGAAGTGGACTTGGACTAAGGAGCAGCTGCGCAAGTACGCCATGGAGTTCAATAGGAGAGAGGGAAGGTGGTGAACGCCGACTTTCCCTTCCATGGTTTAATTTTTAATGAAAACCTATAAATTGTGATTGGAGGCGAAATTGAAACGTGGCTTGAGGGTTAACCTAGAATGGAATGGGGAGATGTGAAAGATGGGGTTAGAGCTTCTACTTATGTATCAGCTAGCCCAGCAGCTTACGGCACTAGACCTTGTAAAGGAGCTATTTAAGATCTTGGTGTTTCCAGGGGCAGCGTTCATGTTCCTTCTGGCTCTGGTTGGGGAATGGTTTGACAGAAAGGTTCATGGTAGGCTTCAACATCGTGTCGGGCCGTTCTACACGGGGTGGCATGGGATCCTGCAGCCTCTCGCAGACTTCATAAAGCTTCTGGCGAAGGAGGACATAGTTCAGAGGGGAGCAGACGTTAAGAGCCTGACGGCAACCCCCATAGTGGCCTTCACCTTAGCCCTCACGATGGTCATGTTTCTCCCTGTTTACAAGGGGACGGGGATAATTAGCTTTGAAGGGGACCTGGTGTTCCTGATTTTCATGGCAACCATGTACACGGTTACGGTGATCCTGACAGGGTGGTTCTCAACCAACAGGTTCGGAGAGGTTGGAACAGCCAGGTCTGGACTGCAGCTAATAGCATTTGAAATTCCGCTCGCACTAGCGGCCCTAACGCCAGCCTTCGTGGTGGCAAACTACATGGCGACGCCTCGGCAGGCAGCCCAGACTCTGGCCCTGCTTGGAATCTTGAACCTTCCGACGATAACTGTTGAAGCATACGTTTTGCTTTCGATGTTTGCGCCGGAACTCTGGACGTTTTACGTTGCCCCGTTACTCCAGCTGCAACCATTCTCAGTACTGTCAGTCCTGACGATAGGGAACATAACCACTTTCCAAGCCGTCACGAGGATGCCGCTGATACTCGTGGCACCGATCTCGTTCGTCTCGCTTCTAATATCGATCATGGCTGAGATGGAGAAGGTTCCCTTCGACATACCCGAAGCCCACACGGAAATAGTTGCAGGGTGGCAAACGGAGATCTCAGGGAAGAAGCTGGCGCTTTTCAGGGCGGCGGGAGACCTTGAAATGATCTTCGGAGCAGGACTGGCATCGGCACTGTTTTTAGGGGGACCCTACGGTCCAGGGAGCATGATAGGAGTGACACCGCTCGAAAGAATGATGGGCGCTATCCCATGGGGTTACCTCATAGGCTTCGGATGGTTCCTAGTTAAGCTCTTCGTGGTGCTGTTCCTGATAACTCTTCTACGAACAGCGTTTGCAAGGTTTAGGATAGACCAGGTTACAGCTGGAGCATGGAAATACCTAATACCATTAACAATATTAAACATAATAATAATAGAAGTGGCGGTGTACTTGGATCTCTTCGGGTGGAGGGCGACGTCCACCCTCATAATGCTAATGTTAAGCATGATCTAGGAGGTGTGGCGGATGCCGCGGCCAGCCGCGATAGCCCCTGAACTCCTAAAGCACCTACCCAAGAAGCCGGCAACAGTGTTTTACCCGTTCGAAAAGCTGCCAGTGCCGGAGGGCTATAGGGGGAGGCACATATACCACGTAAACAAGTGCACAGGGTGTAGCCTTTGTGCAAGGGACTGTCCGACGGGAGCAATCACGATGGTCCCAGACACGAGGCCTGAAGGGCAAAGGACAAAAACGGGTAAGAGGCCGAAGATAGACCTTGCAGCATGCATGTTCTGTGGGCAGTGTGTGTTAAGCTGCCCAAGCGGCGCCATCGAAATGACCGGTGACTACGAGTTAGCAGCGTACTCTAAGGAAGAAATGAACTGGATTGAAGTCGAAGACTAAAAACTCAACTTATTTTTTATTATTTTAACTGATTCACTATTTTTCCGATTTTACCGGTTCAAAGTTTGAAGGATCAGATAAATCATGTTTCAGCCTTTATTCTCCTAGAAAATGATACCTATCAATAAGAGAAGTGGATTTATGGAGGCAGTAGACGGCCGTTTAGCCTTACCGTTTTCTATTCATTTTTGACGGCTTCTGGACCTAAGAAAGTCAAGAATTCATACTTCTCTTTAGAGATGAGGTTGGCGGGTGGTGTTTTAGTGTATCCTTTCAGCCTTGAACCGCATCCACATTTCTCTCGCTCGCTCTACTGGAACGTAACCTCTAACTTTGACCATCGTTACCGCGTTTTGCGGGCACTTAACCGAGCAGACACCGCATCCAACACAGTTTTCCTCTATTACCCTTATTTCATCATCGTGTAGATCCTCGGCGTGGGGGTAGTGGTGGTAGAGCGCGTTGAAGGGGCAAGAGTTAACGCATGTGTCACATCGCTTGCAGGCTTCATGGTCTATTTTGGGCATGAAGTTCGACTTGACAAATCCTCTCGGGTTTTTTAGCTTTGTCAGCGTACCTAGGAAACCACAGCAGCAAGGGCAACAGTTGCATATGAATGCTGGACGGTGCTGGTGGTTGGTTGTCGTGTGGACTAACCCGTGCTTCTCGGCTAGCCTTAGCACTTCAAGCGCTTCTTCTTTGCTTATTTCTCTTGCCCAATCCGCCTTATTGCATATTCTGCTGAGGCGTCAAAGGAGAGGCACACTTCCAAGGGGTTGTCGCAGTTGTTGTTTGTTAGCCTGCATACGCAGTTGAGGAGGGCGATCGTTCTTGCATTGTTTATGATCTCGCTGGCACGCTCGAATGGCATCACCTCGACTTCAGGAGATATCCTGGCCTCCACCGGGATTATTCTGGTTATGGGATAGTTGGACGCTGCAATCTCCATACCCCAGCCGTCCATGTAGTATTTCTCGAAGAGGCGGGCTACCTTACGTTTAACATCGTTCATCGGCCCCATCGGCAGGAGGAGCTCGTATAATCCTGGAACGAGGGGGAGAAGAGAGTAGTATGTTTTCCCGCTTTTCCTATCTATAAACTCGAAGAGGGCTCTTTTACTTGCAAACCTCGAAAAACTTTTTCAACGTGCTCACGGGTTAAGCCTAATTCGTCAGAAACCTCCTCCACTGTCTTCGGATCTAGGAATGGCATGTCAAAGGATGAAGCAAGCAACTTGGCTTCTTCCGGAGTGTAAACCAGTTTGAGGATCTCGTAGATCTCCCTCCTCTTCGAAGCCCTAATCGGCACTTGTTTAACTTTTCCTGAGATCCTCGTATACGTCTTCACTCATACTAATTCCACCAATGGAAGGCTGCTTCGCTAACAATAGATTCTGCAAGGTTTAAGTTTAACGGTGGGTAGGGAAGCCTTCCTGAAAGCGGTGCCTGCAGCCTCTTAACCCAACACCCAGAAAAGAGGAGTCGAGAAGGACGTCTAGCTGGGGTTGAGCGTGGATCTTAGTGGTTGAAGACTGCTGCGTAAGGTTTCACCTGCCTACCCTGCCTTCAACCAGGATTTTCTGATGTTTTTTGAGGAGGAAAAATTAAACCTAGGTTTTTGAGCGTGCTGGCTAAGGCGGCTAAGACTGCTTCGGTGAATACTGGCTGGGCTTGCCACCCCATGTGACCTATTCTTAGAAGGTTTTCCTTGTGGTCGCCCAGCCCGGCGGAGATCCTCACACCCCATTCTTTCTCT
>JAPDJY010000027.1:0-7392 GCA_029258835.1 Thermoproteota archaeon
AGCTCCAGCGCAGGCTCAAGCACCGGGAAGAGCTCGAGCGCTGGCGCCACTTCCTCGAACACGTCCTCACCCCGGCCGAGCGGAAGGTGGTGGAGGAACTCGTCTTACGGGGCGGCACCAACGCGGAGATCGCCCGCCGCCTGCGGAAGAGCCCCCGCACGGTGGAGCACCAACTGGAGTCCGCATACAGGAAGCTCCGTGCGTTCCTGGACTGGCCCACGGATTTCCCCGTAAACCGCACCACCCTGGTCTCGCTTCTCTCCGCTCATCTCAAGGAGGTTTCGGCTGCGGGACCGAGCGAACCCAAGGGCGAGCAGCTGCCGCTTTGAAGCCTCAACAGCCTCGGCTCTCCCTGCCCCGCGAAACGTGCCAGACCATCACTGCTTCAGGAAAACAAGTCCACGGCGTGATCGTCTCACGTCTGCACGAGCCAGAGGTGGAGCCGCATTAGGTAGATCTCGGGAGCATGGTTACTTTCTATGTGCAATTCCAAGAACTCAACCAGTCTTCTCGCTAGCTTCCTCTCCATATGAGCCAGCGTTGGGTATAAAAGCTCCTCTAACGCTCCGGAATTGCAAAAAGATTTCCACCGTCTTTGTCTGGCTCTTCATCCCGTGTATGCAAGATTCCAGCTGGCCGGTAGTATAAAAGAAGTAACGCTGAAGTGGTTTAGGATACTCTGGGAACTCTAACAGGACATAGCGCAGCCCCTTGGTCACGATCTTGGGGTACCTTGAGAATCATTTGGCTTTGAACGCCTCCAGGGTCCTGTGGGCTTGTTCTTGTGCATCCGCCTGGCAGATGGTCCACAAACCTTCGGCCATTTCCACGTCGCGTGCATCAACCATTGAGCTCAGCAAGGAACCCTCTAGCATTTGATCGCGTGTTTGTCCTGCATGGTGGCTTTCGTTTCTTTGGCTCCCAGTTTTTGCGAAGGGCCACCATGCCTCCAGGAGAGACACCCTTGATGGGACACTGCACTAAGGAACCAGCCCTGTTAAAACAGCTATCCATGGTGGAGTAGCGGAAGCAGGCGAAGGACCAAAGCCAGCTTTTCAAGCTGTCCAAACCTCGGGTGGGGAAATAGCAATCGACCTCCTGTATTCTTAGCTTGAGGAACTCCCCGTAGAACCCCTCACCCTTCACGTGATCTTCCCTTCCACTTCCCAGGAGGAAAAAAGCAGCCTTATATCAGCTTCCCCCATCGGTGATCACTTCCCTGGACCACTTCCCCTACTCCTCTCCCAAAAAGGCGTTGGCAGTTCTTTCATCCCTAAGAAAAGCCCGAGTCAGGGTGCAGGGATCCAGAGCCACGTAGATTCAAGCCTCTTTGCTCCCACCTTCCTGTTCCAATACTACACCGTCCACTCCTTCCCCAAAGACCCAATACTCTAGCTGTCTTTCTGAAACTCAAGCCCAGCTGATAAAGCACCAAACCCAAAGTTACCTCCCACACTGGAACGCGGTGCTTCCCTATGAGCCCCTATGCCTTGGGAAGATACACGGGCTTCCTGAAGTTCTCCTTTTATCTTCGGTTATCACAAAAAGTTTGCCCAAAGGGAGAACCCCGTTTTTTAACAGGGCCAAGGAGCCAGCTTTCGTCAACCGTGTTTGTTTTGGGTAAAATTTGTAAAATAGTGAGTAAGAGATGGAAAATCTGATCTAAGGGGAAGGAGGCGAAAGCAATCTAGTTATAACAACCGGCTTCCATGACGTACTCTGCAGAACAGCTACGGCAAATGGTCTTAGAAAAACTCACTATGTTAGGTTTTGAGTGGCAAGGTGGCGAGTTGAGTTTGCCCAATAAGTATACAAAAGCCTTTCTGCGAAAATTACATGAGCCGGCCAGACAAGCAGAATTAGAAAAGCGTCAAAAATGGTTGACGAAAAATCTTTCACGCTATTTGGATTTTTTTGCTGACGGCAAGGAGATCAAACCAGAGCGAGTCAAACCAGCACTGATTGAAGTTACTGAAAAGTGGCAACATGAACTTTTCCGTATTGCTCGACTTACATGGTCCCTGCCTTACTCTAAAGGATTTGGTCGTCGTTTGCGCTTTCTGATTTTTGATAAGTCAAACGGGAAATTAATAGGGATCCTGGCTCTTCAATCACCTCCGTTGAATTTTCCAGCTCGAGATCGTCTTTTTAAGTATCCCCAAAACCGCAAAGTAGAGCTAGTCAACCAAACAATGGATATTCACACTTTAGGAGCTGTTCCTCCTTATAACCGTTTGCTAGGCGGTAAACTTGTTGCTATGGCTGCTGTTTCAAATGAGGTACGCGAAGCATATCAGCGAAAGTACCAGGGTCGAGCTACAGAAATAGAGGGACGTGTTTTGCCCTCTCATCTGGTTGCGTTGACAACCACTAGTGCTTTTGGCCGCAGTTCTCTTTATAATCGGCTTTATTACAAAGGTGAGAGTTTAGCCATATCTTTAGGCTATACTGAAGGGTATGGGAGTTTTCACTTAGCTCCTTTGTACGAACTTTTTAAAAAATATTTGGAAGCCCATGGAGTTTCCACCCGAGGAGGTTTTGGTACCGGCCCAAGGATCAAGTGGCAAAGTATAGTACGGGCGCTGAAACGGCTAGGTTTACCGGCAGAACTATTGAAACATGGTGTTCAGCGAGAAGCTTTTCTGTTCCCTTTGATCCGCAACCTAAAAGATTATATGGAAGGTCGGGCCCATGAGCCAGAGTATTTTGATCGCCCATTCAGTGATCTTGCTGCGTACTGGCGAGAGCGTTGGCTGTTGGGTCGGGCGGAACGTGTGGATGGGTGGCAGAAGTGGAAACGGGAGGAGATTGCTGCACTGCTGAGCGTGGTAAAAGAGGAGGCGACATGACGATATCCGCCGAATCTACCGATCGCCCTTTCGCCGAACTCCCTGCAGCTCTGGTAGAAGAAATCCTTAATCGCACGGAGGAGTTGGGGCGAGAACTGCTTGAGTCCTTTCAGGAAATGCGAGCTCTCCAGGAAGCCCGCCGGACGCAGTTGAAGGAGGTCGGTTTGCTCTGCCGGGAGGGCGATTTACCTCAAGTTCCCATTCCCACCACGTGCGGCGTGGATGGTGCCTATGCGATTGAACGTCTGTTGACCACGGACTTAGTTGCAGCGGCAGCTCTGGCTGTTGAAGGACTGACACCGCCCTCTGAGACCCGGCACTGGCCGGAACCGCGTCATTTAGTGTACGTCGGGACTGAAGGCCACGATGCCGATACAGGCACCGTCGTGCGAGCGGTGATGATAGGTATGGAATTGAAGCTAGCTGCACAAGCGCCGCATGAGGTAGTCTTTATTGACGGCTCTTTGACCACGCCACTCATCTACTTCAACCAAGCTCTGAACAAGGTTGCTGAAACGCCTGATTTGCGCGTGGTTGATACACTCTTGCAGCATATCCGTGAGTATTTGGAAGCCTATCGTACCATCTTAGCCTCCTGGCGCTCCGACCGCTGCTGGGTAGGCATTCCTAAATACACTACCCGGCGCGAGATAGGTGATCAACTTGACTGGCCAAGAACTCATGATGACCGGGGAATGCTCACCAGCATCCTCGAGCCGGGTGAGTTTACCCGTGCTGTGAAACTGCAGCGACCGGCTCAGCCGTGGCATCTCAACATTGAACCGGTGCGCCCTGAGGACCGATCTGCGGTGGACGAACTGAAGCAGGAGATCATCGGGTTCCTGGAGGAAGTCCGAGTATTCTATTACCGACCATATGCCTGGTTGCCAGCGCTGCGAGTAGAGGTCGCTCGGGCCGTAGCCGAGACTCCTGCACGTTTGGCAACAGTGATTTACGGATTACGCCACCAATGCGGGTCGGCAGCCATCTTGGAGCCTTATCCTCTATACATGGCCGATCGCATGGTCAAGCATCTGGCGCGGGCCATACCCACTTTTCGCCAAATTACTAGCCAGCGGCTTGCCGAAACGTACAATGGTGATATCAGCGACGTATTCCTAGGGTTACACGGTTACCGAACTGAATCAGGGCGGTGAGCGATGAGCGGGCAGGGAAATTCCAAACTTGACCATCTGGTGGACAAAGCCGAGCGCATCGGTGTTATTGGTTCTCCTTCGTCTACAGGAGAATTGAGCCTGGACATCTTGGCAGGAGCTGTCAATAAAAAACTGGTAGGTGAGCTGGCCCTGTTCCGTTATCTCCAGGACGGTCAAATCCATTACGCTTTGGGCCAAATCACTGAAGTCACACTTCGTAACGTTTGGCATGAAGACCCCACAATGCGCAGCTTGATTCGACAACGGGGTCGTGTGGATGCAGTAAGTGAGCGACAGGATACACACCAGGGGGGTATGACAGTTAGTGCTGTCTTTGCTGCTGGTCCCAACGGCTATCGCCCCAGCATCTTGGGCACTGTGCCGGCAACTGGTACGCCAATTTTGTTGGTCGATGATGACGTCCTCAATGAACTACTGTCTCCATATCGTGACCAACTTTTCTATCTGGGACGTGTCTACGGCTCCCAGCCAAAGCTTCCTTTGTGGTTCAAGCACTTTGGCCCGGGTCCTGACGGTGCTGGTGAAGCGTATCACTTGGGCATCTTTGGCAAGACCGGTTCCGGTAAGTCGGTACTGGCCAAAATGATTCTATTAGCTTATGCACGATACCCAAAGATGGCCCTGTTGGTTATTGATCCCCAGGGAGAATTTGCCAAAGACATGCGCGGGGAGTACTCGGGCCAGTTCCAATTGCCGGTAGGTGAAGTACTCAAACGGCTAGGCAAGGAGTGGCAAGTTTACAGCGTGCGTGATTTGGTACTGGACAGATGGGATTTGTTTTCCCGAATCCTATACGAGTCACCGTTCTTTGAGCAGTTGAGCGTACCAAAAGGGGAGAACCGTCAATTGGCCGTGGAGACCCTTGCTGATCGTCTGCGGCGACGCAATGTGACCTTGAAACGTTTACATGAGCGCGCGTCGTTCGACACTGCTTGGGAATTGCTGGGAGATGAGAATATTCATGAGAATATTCAAAAGATTTTCTACCGCTCCGAGGGTTCTCGTGCTCGCTTCCAGTCCATGTACAACGAAGCCGATCCAGATCACTTCTACACTGCGTATTGGCAACCTGTGGCCGAGCTCTTTCGCGAAGACCGTCCTGGTGCTCGGAAGATAGAAAGCATTCTGTTGGGTCTGTTCGATCCCGAGAAGGATCACCGACCATTGGTGGTTATCGACCTCTCAGCTGAAAAAGCGACACAGGTCCAGAGCGGTGACGTTTCCTCACCGCCCTTTTCCGATGGACAAGTAGACCAGCGGGAGCAACAACCTCCTCTCCTCTGGAATAAGACCATCCAGGCGCTGGTTATCAAGCGCCTCCTGGAGGGAGTCCGAGTAGCCGCTGAGAGAGCCTATAAGGAGAGCCGAGGTCTCAACACGTTGGTGCTCATAGATGAAGCGCATCGTCTGGCCCCTCGTGAGGATCCTGGTACTGAGGAGGAAAAGGCGATCCGCAGTCTGTTGATAGACGCTGCTCGCACCACCCGCAAGCAAGGCGTGGGCTGGATGTTCATTAGCCAGACCCTCTCCAGCCTGCATCGGGAGATCGTAGAACAACTCCGCATCTTTTTCTTTGGATTTGGCCTGGGCATGGGTGCCGAGTTCCGGGCGTTAAGCGAGCTGGTGGGAGGGCGCAGCAAAGCGCTGGAATTGTACCAGCTCTTCCGAGATCCTCACTCAGCCTTTGACGCTGCCTCACGCGAATATTCTTTCATGACTATAGGACCCGTTTCGCCCCTTTCCTTCGCGGGCACACCTTTGTTTTTCAATGCTTTCAATAAAGTGGAGGAATTTCTCAAAGCAAATGGATGGGAATAACGAGTATGGGTCTGTAGCGGGGGGCACATTTGTAGCGGGGGTCTACCATAGCATTTTGTGGTAGTATGGGTTTGAGGCGGGGTGTAGCTCTTGGGGTCTGCGGCTTTGTCCGCTCGACCTGAAATGCTGTCCCCGCCCCTTTCCTTATCCAAGCGGTGTCCACCGGGATGGTGCCACCTCTTTTTTAAGTCGCCGCAGTCCGTCGTCCGCCTTTCAATCTAGAAGTGTATGAGGGGTTAGATTTTTTCACTCGCAACGGCCTCGCCATACCAAACCCATCACACCACCAACGAACTCAAAAACTTGGCCACATGGATATTTTCTACTACATCTACGCCGTGCTCTGCGTGTCATCCTACCGCGAGAGGTCTGGCCTTGTAATGCGATAAACCCCGCGGTGTCGTTGGTTTCAACCGCTTGGCTCTCCCCACGGCCCGCGCGGGGGCCAAACTCGACGGAATCCCTTACCTATAGCCACGGCTTGAAGCGGGGGCAATAGAAACTCTCGGAGGTCAGTGATCAATTCCTTGAGTTCCTGTGGTACGGCCTCTTGGATGCCTCTCCCTTGCTTTATGGAAAGCCCCGTTCGCTGGAGGAAGGCCCTCCATTGAGCTACCTTGTCGCGATCTTCGGCGAATTCATCGGTCAAGGCAGGAGGAGTCTTTGAAGGGATTTCAGTCCTTCTTCGCTCGAACGTGGCGGCAATGGCTTTGACAAGCGTCTCTCCCGCGAATTCAAAGTTGTGGGCAAGGAACCATACATCGAAGAAATCCTTCATCCGGCTGTTCACCATTCCCAAAGCAATCATTGTTTCGAGTTTTTCGGCTATCACCGCCTCCTTGGGGTAGGTGCGAAGCCTAGGTGCCGGGAGGGGAAGGATTGTCGGATACTCAGCCTCCTGCGGTTCAGGAATCACTACATCGCCAAAAGCCACATCCACTTGTATTGGAATACGTGCCTTTCCGAGGTACGCATCAACGCCTATCCGCCATCCTGGATAGTCCTGGGGCTCGCGGATCTCCTCGATCCGAATGCTGTCTGGGTCAAATGTCAAACCATCCGGCTCGACCTCGAGGGTGCAGATATCGCGGAAGATAGAGTGCAAGGTTTCTTGCGAACTGTCGCCGTAAGCCAGGAAATCGAGGTCTCGCGTCGGCCGGTGAGGTTCGCCACACCAGATGTTAAACAGCGCGGCTCCCTTCAATACAAAACGGTTTGCCGATGGTGACTTCGATAGGCGATAGAGCAGTCGCTCCGTTGCATAACGGGTCAAGACATAATTAAAGTCTTCGTTGCGTTCCTTACTGAGCTTGCGTAGACGGTCACGTACCGATGCCGCGAGGTCCTTGGGGACGCGCCGACTCACCCTATTGCCTCCAGGTAGGGCTTCATGACATTTGCCACCCGGCAGATCTTGGCGTAGTGCCAGAGATCTTCCAGGGAGCACTTCCGCTGGCGGCGGCACTCGCGCAGGGCCTCTAGGGCCACATCTAGCCCGATCTTGTTGCGGTACTTGAAGCAGTCAGCCACTGTCTTAGCTGGGCACG
>JAPDJY010000043.1:0-7367 GCA_029258835.1 Thermoproteota archaeon
TATCGCGTTCTTCTCGCCATCTATCACCTCAGCCCTCCTTACGGCCTCCCTGACGAGTTCTTCCACAGCCTCCCTTGTGGCGTGAGGGATCCTGCCGTCGGAAACTATCTCTTGCGCCACGAACTGTGCTATCTTAGCTCTATTCTCGGGTGTGTCGGGCATCGTAGACCTCAAGAGTACCTCGTACCCGTTACCCTGAATCCTCGACCTTAACGGTGATAGTATGCTAGGTAGGTCCTGTATGTTGCATGCCCCTATGAATATGAAGTCACATGGAACACCGTCAACTCTCACGTTAGAGCCGCTGCTCTGAGGATTCCTGCCTGTTATTGGAAACTTCTTGTCCTGCATCGCCGTTAAGAGAAAGCTCTGGAGACGTCCCAGGTGGGGGAGCTCGTCTATGTATAATACCCCTTCATGGGCCTCGTGGATCGCCCCGGCAACAACTCTCTTATAAGGCGGGGTTCCAAGCTCAGGGTGGTTTCCATAAGGGTCATGGAGCACGTCTCCTAAAAGCTCGGTCTCGCTTGCCCCGGTTGCCTGGACAAACGTTTTCCTGTTGAGGGGGACAAGAACCTTCCTTGGTCTAGACCTCTCAACTTCCCCTAAAACCTCCAAGTCATTCTGCCTCAGAACCCTTACAGAAGGGCTCTCTGGATTGTAATCCACAGCTTCGTAAACGATTACCTCCTCTTTCCCTCCCTCCCCCTTAATAGTCTGCGGCACGGCTCTCCTAAACCTTTTTTGCTCAACGGGGAAAACAAGTTTTTCGTAAAGATCCCTGAAGGGAGACGAGAACCCTCCCTCCTCGACGCTTTTCCTTTCACCGCAGTAAGGGCAGACAGGAAGCGTAGCCGAGCTCAACCCCCCGCATACTCGGCATCCGTAGCCCAGCTTTACAGCCACGTCAAATGGGATCTCGCGCGGAGTAACCATTTCGCCAACATGCGTTTCTCCACGTTTCACCCCTCCTTTCACCACTTCCACCAGAGGCCTTTCAGGGTTTTTTGGGTTGTGCACCACCCACACTTCCTCCCTGGGAGGGGGGAGAAGGAAGGCTATGGCCTTAGCGATCATCGACTTGCCGACGCCGGGGTGTCCAACCAGAAGAAGGTGTCTCCTCTGTCTCACAGCCAGCCTAGCCATCTTAACGGCGTGCTCTTGCCCTATAACTCTATCTAGAGGGTTATCGGGTATGGCGATATCCCTCGTTGTCTCGAGCTCGTCAAGGTAGAATCCTATGGCAGGGTCTAAAACACCAGCCGAAGAACTCGTCAAGCATCCTTCCCCGCACAAGTTCTTCCATCCTCCTTTAAAAGGAGGAGGAAATAAAAAACCAAGTATTCCCCCAGAAAACATTGAAAATTGAACCTAAACTCACCGCTAAGCGAATGGTGTACCCTTGCCCTCCACCCGTAAGCGAAAAGGGTCCTCTTTCAGAAGGAGGTTTCATCCTTCACCAACGGTTAAACAAAAATTAGTTTTTCCATTTTCCCTCCCGGGAACCATCACTAAACACTTAGATATACGCGTTCGATGCCTACTTTGATGAAAAAGGTTTTAAACGTGTAAAACAGAGATGAACGAGGCTAAAGCGTGACACTTCGTTATGAGGTGGACCAGTAATGTTTAAAATAACATTCGTTTTGGGAATAATTAGCATAATAGCAGGAATACTACTCCTATTCCTGATGCCTATTATAGGAATACTAAGCGTGGTATTGGGCCTCCTCCTCGTGGTAGTTGATGCTGTCAGCGGGGAAAAGGAGGAGAAAGTTAAGCTTCCAACCCCGCCAAAGCCGGTGAAAGTTAAGGAGGAGAAGGTTGCGGAGTCGCATCGTAAAGAGGAAGTAAGAGGCCCGCCAGCTCCTGGATATATGTACTGCCCTTACTGTGGCGAGCAAATCCCGAAGCAGTCAAGGTTCTGCCCTAACTGTGGTGCATCCCTTGAATAAGCAACGTAAAAGAAGGGGAAGGGGGGAGGGGGTGGTTGAGGCGGTTCACGAGAGCTCATGAACCGCTTTCCAAACCATTCCCCCTAGCTTTCTTGAAGCTGAATGCCTTATCCTTTCTATTTTCACGCTTGCTCCGTGGCTGATCAGAAGGAAGTAAAGTTCCTGCAGGGTTCTCCTGTCGAAAACTATAGTGGTGAAATGTATCCCATCTTGGGATGCTCTAATTCCTTCCCTGAGAAGGTTGAATCTTCTCTCGTTCTTTTCGATGAAGAGCCTCACAGCTCTAGGCTGGTATGGCAACCCACGGAACGTGAATGAGACTCTATACGCTCCCACCCTTGCAACCTGAAGAACCTTAGCGTTTCTGCCTTCCTCCTTAGGATCCAGCTTCCCCAGTTCGCTTAAGGGCAGAACCGCCTGGATGAAGTTCCTGCTTGCCGCTGCCAACTTCCCTCCCTCACATATACCCTTAACTTTAAAGAATATAGCAACCTCTGTAACTGTCATTTCCAGTGTTTCCAGTGTTTCCACTATTTGTGCAGTTCCTCCCTCGTCAACCTTAAAAAGTGCGTGCTAATTAGGTGCATGTGGTGGTTTGCTTGAGTGAGGGTAAGCTCACCTACAAGGAGGCTGGCGTTGACATAGATAGGGCGAGGGCTGCTCACAGCGAGATAGGTAGGCTCGTCAAGAAGACGTTTGAGTTGAGGAAGGGGAAGTTTGGGAAGGTTCTCGGCGAGTTCGGACACTACGCTAACCTGATAGATGTAGGTGGGGGGAAAGCCTTAGCTCTACACAGTGACGGGGTTGGAACGAAGGTTCTGATAGCGCAGCTCATGGATAAGTATGATACGGTTGGCATAGACTGCGTGGCGATGAACGCAAACGATATAATATGCGTTGGGGCAGAGCCTGTAGCGTTGGTGGACTACTTGGCTGTTGAGGAGCCAAACGAGGATATGATCTCTGAGATAATGAAGGGTATTGTGGCTGGTGCGGAAGAGGCTGGTATGGCCGTGGTTGGAGGCGAGACTGCTATAATGCCTGACGTGATAAAGGGAGCTGTCCCAGGGAAAGGATTCGACCTTTCAGCGATGAGTGTTGGCGTGGTAGACGTTGATAAGGTGATTACTGGGGAAAGGATCGAGGTTGGAGACTTGGTTATAGGGCTTCCGAGTAGCGGTATACATTCGAATGGTCTTACCTTAGCTAGGAAGGTGCTCTTCGACAAGGCGGGGCTGGGCGTCCAAGACCAGCTTCCCGTCTCAGGCGAGAAGGTTGGAGAGGCCTTATTGAAGCCGACTAGGATTTATGTCCGGGAAGTGTTAGAGGCGGTAAGCGTGTCGGAAGTCCACGGTTTAGGCAACATAACCGGTGGAGCGTTCAGCAAGCTAAACAGGCTCTGCTACGGGAACATGGGAATGGTTTTAGAAGTACCTGAGCCGCAGCCAGTCTTCATAGACATCCAAGAGCTTGGGGGAATCGACGACTATGAGATGTACAGGACGTTTAACATGGGAGTTGGATTCGTAATGGTAGTAAGCAGGGAAACAGCTGAGGAAGCCGTTGAAGCATGCAGAAAGCATGGCTGCAACGCAACAGTAATAGGGAAGGTCGTCGAGAAGAGGGGGATAAGGGTCGTCACGCCGAAGGGTGAAACCATCATAATGTAGCCTGGAGGCAATGGCTTGAACGGGCAATCCCCCACGGAGAGAGGATGCTTAAAGGACTTCGTGGCGAGCATGCTCGGACGTGGAAGCATAAGCTTTTGGGGTAGGGAGGACCTGAACGCGGCATTCCTCCATTTCGGAGACGTTTTCACCAAGCTCCTCCTGATAGGGTCCATACTCCCTATCATATGGCGCACCAGCTATCTCCCCGCATGGTACTTCTCAGCTATTACAGGAATCTACAACGCCCCCTTCAACCTTATAGGAGTAATAAGAATCTGTGGAGTTGAAATTCCAGCCGTGGTCAGCACGGGGTACCCGATCCCGCCAGACTTCCAAATATACGCCCCCCACACACCCTGGCCCCTCATCTCATCCCTCCTATCGTCAAGCGCCCTAGCAACCCTCACGGGGAGCATAGCGTACAGCTACTACGCCTACAAGAAAACAGTTGAAACAGGCGTCTCCTTCACGTCTCCACCCTTCGGTCCGAGCATCCCCGCCGCCTTCCTGATGCTTTCAGGGGTCATCGTTACCTTCCAGCACGTCCTCAACCTAGACCTATACACGGCTGTGTCTGTCGCCATAACGGCAAACCTGTTCTGCTCCGCTTTAGAGGCTGCACTAGCGTTAGGCTTAATAGATCACATCGAGAACCACTTACCCCTCCCTGGAGTTCTAGGGACGGTAGCTGGTATAGGGTTCGCATGGATAATAACGGGTCTCTTCGCGTTTGCCGCTGGAACCCCTATTGGAGGCGTCTATGGCGCCATGAACGATTGGCCTCAACTCAACCCTGCAATAGGGGTTATCGTAGCGGTAATAATGCTCAGCGGGTTAGTATTGAAGGCTGGCGCCAGCAAGCTTCCCACGGTTCCGCTAGCGCTAATAGCTGGAATGGTCATGGTGGTCATCAACACGTTGTATTTAGGCTATCTCTCCCCTTTAGGGGACCCCGCCTTCTATTTTAAGGAGGTGTGGATCCATGTCTTCGGTGGTGTGGGGCCTCAATTCATGCTTGCCTATGTCCTCGGCTTAGACCCCGCTCCATACGCCCACCTCGGCTGCTTCTCGATGATGACCTTCAGCTTCCACCCTGAGATCTTAGGGAGAGGGTTAAACGTTCTCCCGACTGTTGCGGCAGTTGCTGTTCCCCTCCAAGTCTACGACACTCTTGAAAGCTACGCTAACACGAAGGCATGCAACATCGAGCTGGCACGCCGCCTCGGCATTAGCGGTGAAGACCTAGAAGACTGGATTAAAGAAAAAGGCTACTCCCCCTCAACCATTATGGTGATAGACGCGTGCGCAAGCCTGCTTAGTGTGCCGTTCGGAGGCTGGATCCCAACGGTTAACTACGTTGGCTCCTCTGGATACGTTAAAATTGGGGCTAAGCCGGGGTACCCCATCATCTCAAGCCTTCTCCTACTATCCTTAACATGGACTGGAGTATTCTACCTTGTCCCCCTTATTCTACCAATCACTGTTGTGGCCCCCTCCCTCCTGTTCATCGGAGGAGTAACCGTCATCCAAGCCTTCAGGGAGGTCTACGAGGAAAGCAAGCTTCTTGGTGAAGGCACGACGTGGGGGGACCTATTTGCAGTAGCGTCGGCGATAACCCCCCACTTCTTCTCGATGATCGCAACAATGCTCGCCCTCAACTTCACCTTCTCGTTGACGGGGACTGCTATGAGCGACGCAATCACACCATACAGGATCCTCACCGACGTCTTCTACATCCCCGTGGACGTTGGAGGACTCATAGTTAGAATACCATACGCCCAGTACCTTGGAATGTACGGCTACGGGGTTAACACCACCTTTAACTACGCGTCACTCATGACCGGTTGGTCGGGGATCGCCTTCCTAGGGCTAAACGCAACCCTAATAGGCCTCATCTGGGGGAGCATCATATCAGACCTAAACCGTGGAAACTTCAGGAGGGCCCTAGCATTCTCTCTGGCTGCAGCCCTCCTCTCGGCGGCAGGATTAATGCACGCTGCGTCCATCCCAACATCCATGTTGGACCTCCAGCTCACCGCAGCGTGGGCGCTAGCATACGTCGCCATATCCGCATACGTCGCCTTACTGCGGAGAGCAAAATAAGTCTTTTAGTTGGCATACTCTAGCATTAATGGCTGGGCTACTTCGAGGTTAATCCTGCCCACATGATTCAAAAGCTGTGTTAAGGGGTAAACCTCGCTCAACGCCGCCTCCATGAAAATCGAGTTTGAAGGGGTAATCTTAAATGATTGGCTGACAACCCCCGTAGCAATCAGGATCTTCAACGCCTCCTTCAACCTTAAGTCCGATGTTCCATTAGCGTAGACCCTAACGGGTCCCTGAAGAAGCTGAAGCGCCGCATCTTGAATCCCTCTCCTCCTCACCTCTAGGAGAGCGATGCTGCAACACCTTGGGGGAGGGGGGGCCGTCCAGACAAGCGTCCTCCTCCCCACACCCTGAAGGAACACTATTCCCTTATCGTAAAGTTCCTTCAGAACCCTCCTGGGGTTCGGCAAGATCCTCCTAGCAACCCTGAGAACCGCATCCACACCGACTCCAGGAGGCATGTGTAATATCACGTTGTAAAGAGCTCTATGTTCCCTCCAGTCCTCATGGCTACCATACAGCAAGTGCCTACTAGTGACCGTGGCTGAAACCCCACCATCCGAAGCCACAGCCGAACCGGCCAACTTTAAGAAGTTCTCGGTGACGATCGCGGCCTTTTCATCAGAAACCCTAAGCACCTCCCTGACGAGTTTAGGTATCTCGGCTGGAACCTGAAGCAGCCTTAGCAGCTTCGCCGCAACACCCTCCATCCTGTTCATGTAGAAAATGTCTATATACCTTCTAGTTTCGTAGGCGGGCAGCCCCCCCTTCCCCCTGAAGAACTTCCTCGTCAACCAGCCGGTGAAAACATCCCTCACCGGCGCGGCGAACTCAGCGGAGAGAACAGCTGAGAAAGCTACGGCATCCCTGCATGCACGGGTAACACTTAGCAGCAACCTAAATCCCCCTCACCCTTCTTCTACCCCACAACTCCTCTAAGCCGTGTTTAGGCTTAAACATGCGGTAGAAGACGTCGGCCTCGACCTTCTCCCTCCTAGCTATCTTAATTATCCTCGCGAAAAACTCATCGGTTAAAAAGCTTGGCAGCGGGTCCTCGACTAGGCTGAAGGCGTGGGCGAACTCCAGCGGCCAAGGAACATTGTTAACGTTGCTTGCCTGATAGTAAAGCGCTGAACAAACATACTCAAACCTTCTCTCATCCTCAACGATGCTGCGGTGGAGTTCAACTCTTATCGGTAAAGCATCACGGGGCTTAAAGTAGAAGAAAAGCATGTTCGAAATGAACTTGGCGTAGCTCCTGCCGAAAACTCTCCTTTTGGCAAGCTCCCTCCAAAGCCCGCTTCTTCTCGGAACGGTAAGAACAATCTTCCCCTTGCCACACGCCGGCAGCACCGGATCGAGTAGGCTTGCATCGTTTACCCTCCCGTAGACCCCAACCACGTCCGGGAGACGCGGAGAGCATGACACAAGCTCCGTGGAGTGAGGCGCCTTTACGATGCATGCGTGAAGCACGTCCTCAAGCCCCTCGGATAAAACGTCAGCTACACCGTCCTCCCCGTAAATCCTCCTGAAAACAGCCTCGTACTCCCTCTGCACAGTCTTAGAGGCGGAATAGCCCTCAAATAACCTGTAGAAAGGCAGGAGGGCGTAGTGTGGAAGTATTGGCCCATCTAGA
>JAPDJY010000070.1:0-7304 GCA_029258835.1 Thermoproteota archaeon
CGAGGGCAGCAAGGGTCTTATGAAGCCTCTCAGTCATAATCAAAGCGTAGGTAACGATCATGATGATGGAAAAGGTGGCAACGACAGAAACAGGAGGAACAAACAAAAGCTCCCTCAAAAGCTCTAAGGTATGGTTCTGCGCTAACCCCTGAACGCTCAATGTCCCTCACCGCGCCCTCCAGCTTTACCACGAGCACCAACTACACATGTAATTTTTTGCTTCTCTTCCAGATAAAAAGATTTTTAAATAACGGTGATTAAAGAAGTGCTCCAATAAATCGATAATTTTATATTTGCTGGCCAGTTTAAAATTAGCCTGTCCTCCGGAGAGGAGGGATAAGAGGAGTTGGGGAAAGAGGAGTTGGGGAGATGGTTAAATGTCCAATTGGATGTCGTACCAGTATGGTATGCGCTTGCTCTACACGGTGGCTGGAGCTAGGCCGATGCGCAGACTCATGGGCTACTTCTTCTGCCCAAAGATCTACATTGGCTCCCAAGGCTTCACCCAAGCGCTCTCACTGCTCAACGCTCTGCTAGAGAAGAAGCGGGTCTTCATAGTCACGGACAAGGCGATAAGGAAGCTTGCGGAGTCCATTGTGCCATACTTCCAGCAGTTCATGATGACCGTTGAAATATGTGATAAGGCGGTTCCCGAACCGCCCATACCGGTCGTCGAAGAGATCGCCGAGGACATGCGTAAATTCGAGCCAGACCTGATAGTCGCCGTTGGCGGCGGCTCAGCGATGGACTCGGCTAAGTCAGCGTGGATAAGGTATGAGCACCCGGAACTGGACCTTGCAATGGTCAACGCCCTCGCCCCAATAGGGCTAAGGAAGAAAGCCCTCTTGATGGCTATCCCAACGACGGCTGGGACAGGATCCGAAACAACGCCAGCATACGTCTTAACGGACGTGGATCAAACGCCGCCAAGGAAGGTTGCAAATCAGCATCCCGAGGTTGTGCCGGACTTCGCCATACTGATTCCAGAGCTAACGGTTGGGATGCCGCCAGAGCTAACCGTGGGGACAGGACTAGACGTCCTAGCCCACGCGGTTGACGCCTACCTGAACAGGCAGTGGGCGAATGACCTGACGGACGCCTTGGCGGTGAAGGCTATCCAGCTCGTTCTAAAGTTCCTACCGGTCGTCTACAGGAGCCCTAGGAACTTGGAGGCTAGAGGGAGGATGCAGCTGGCTGCAACCATAGCGGGGCTCGCCTTCGGAAACTCGGGGACGTCGATAACCCACGCCCTAGGTCACTCACTGGGGAAAATATTCAATATTCACCATGGTAAAGCAGTAGGAATGTTCGTGCCATACTCCTTAAGGTTCGAGGCTAAGGTTACTGACGCCTACGTTGAACTGGCAAAGTACCTTGACATAACAGCCTCCACTAAGGAGGAGTACCTTGACAAGCTAACCCAGCTCTTCAAGGACTTCATAACGGGGCTGAACGTCCCGGTAGCCCTTAAGGACTTAGGGATAAGCAGGGAGGAATACGAGGCCAAAAAGGAGGTTTTAGTGAAGTATGCCTTCGAAGACCCAACAACGATCTTCAGCCTCAGGCCAGTCAGCGTTAAGGACTATGAAAAGCTCTTCGACTACGCTTATGAGGGAAAAGACGTGGATTGGTGATTGGAAATGTACGGGTACCACGGGAAAATATTAAAGGTTAACCTTACCGACGGCTCAGTTGACACCCTTGAGTTGAAGGAGGATATGGCGAAATCGTTCATTGGGGGAAGCGGCCTCGCCGCCAGAATCCTCTTCGACGTGCTAAACGCTGGAATGGACCCGTTTGGACCTGATAACTGCCTCGTCTTCATGACCGGCCCATTCACCGCTACCCCTGTCCCCCAAGGAAGTAGGTACATTGTTTCCGGCATGTCCGCGCACGGCTTATGGGGGGAGGCGTGCTCCGGCGGCAGCTTCGGCCCAGCCCTTAAAGGGGCGGGGGTCGACGGCTTAATGATCACCGGAAAGTCGGATAAGCCTGTTTACCTGTTCGTCCATGATGGCTCGGTTGAGGTTAAGGATGCAAGCCACCTCTGGGGTAAGAGTACGTATGAAACCGAGGAGGCGGTCAAGAAGGATCTGGGTGAGCGGAGGGTTAGGGTTGCATGCATAGGCTTAGGCGGGGAGAACAAGGTTAAGTACGCTTCCATAATGAATGAGGGCAGGTTCGCTGGGCGCTGCGGCCTCGGAGCGGTGATGGGCTCGAAGATGCTTAAAGCGGTTGCTGCAGTAGGAGACTCAAAGGTGGAGCTTGCAAACGAGGACAAGGTAAGAGAGCTTGGGAGCACCTACCGGGCCGTCATGGAGGCTAACCCGCTCTCCCACCTGATGAAAGAATACGGGACGCACGGCTACCTCGACATGGCTTTCCAAATAGGTGACGCACCTGCAAAGTACTTCACTAAGGCTCTCTTCCCTATCGAGAAGGTGAGCGCCGCAACCTTCAAGGAAACCTACACGGTGAGGGACTACGCCTGCTACGGCTGTCCCATGGCGTGTGGAAAGCTTATTGAGTATAATAAGAGGGGTGTAAAGGAGGTAGACACACTCGAGTACGAAACCATAGTGGCGTTCGGACCACTGCTGGAGAACTACGACCTAGATAGTGCGGTCTACGCCAACCACCTGTGCAACTTTTACGGAATAGACACCATATCCGCCGGGGTGAGCATAGCGTTCGCCTTCTACCTGTTCGAGAAGGGAGTAATCGGGGAGAAGGACGTCGGCATGAAGCTTAACTGGGGGGACGGGGAGGCAGCCGCCAAGCTGGTTGAAATGATCGCGAAGAGAGAGGGCTTCGGCGACATACTGGCTGAGGGAACTAAGGGCATGGCTGAGAAGTTCAACGTTGACCTTGACGAGGCGGCACAGGTCAAAGGCTTGGAAATACCGATGCACGACCCCCGAGCCTTCTTCGGCCAAGCGGTGGTTTACGCCACGGGGAACAGGGGGGCATGCCACCTCAGAGGAGACTACTACCAGGTTGAGCTCGGCCTCGGAATAGCCGAGCTCGGAATACTGCAAGGGGACAGATTCAACGTTCAGGGTAGAGTGGAGATGGTTGCCAAGTACCAGAATGTACGCGAGCTCTACGACGCCCTAATCCTCTGCAAGTTCTCCTCTGCGCCCATAACCATGGTCTGCGACTTCCTCAACGCCGTCACCGGATGGGACTACGACGTTGAGTCCCTCCACAAGACGGGGGAGAGAATATTCAACCTTAAACGCGCACTAAATAATAAGTTGGGCGTGACTAGGGAGCACGATAAGATGCCGAGGATAGCCATAGCACCCCTCGAGGAGGGGGCAACCGCCGGAAAATCACCAGACATGGAAGCCCTGCTGAAGGAGTATTACGAGGCCAGGAAGTGGGACTGGGAGACAGGGAAGCCTACCAAGGAAAAGCTCGAAGAGCTCGGACTCGGAGACATAGCAGCGAAAATATGGGGCTAAAAAAGCCACATCATCCTCACATCCCTTTTTTAGCTTTTCTCAGAAGATTAAATTTTATAGATGCTGAAATGGGGTTGAACGTTTAAGGCCGCTTGCTGCCGTGGATGGGCTTTCAACTTTCAAGCGTCCTTCAAAAAATGAAGGGGTGTTGAAGGCTTAAAGGGCTTGCTTTACCAGCTGTATAACGTCGTACATCTTCAGGTTTGACCCGTACTTCTTAATGGCGTCGTCTAGGTTCCGCCAGCAGAACGGGCACGCTGACACTATGGCGTCTACCCCCAGTTTCTCAGCCTCTTTCACCCTTTCGTAGGCTATCTCCACAGACCAGTCAGGGTAGCCGGACTTGACTCCTCCACCCGCTCCGCAGCACCATGCATTCTGCATTGTACGCGGCATCTCAACAAGCTCTATGCCGGGTATTGCTTTAAGCACGTTCCTCGGAGGCAGGTAGAGCCCGGCGTGTCTGCCTAGGTGGCATGGGTCATGGTACGTAACCCTCATTTTAACCTCCTTAGTGAACTCGACCTCTCCCTTCCTTATCATTTCGTCTAGCAGCTCTGTCGTGTGTAGTACTTCGAAGTTGTGCTTGGAATCCAAAAGGTTAACGTACTCCTCTAGGTAGTCCTTCTTCCACGTCCTGTAGCATCCCGCACAGGTGGTTACGATCCTTTTAGCCCCTGCCGCCTCAGCCTCCTCTATGTTGTGGCGTGCTATTTCTGGCGCTGAAACGTAGTCTGTCTGCCACTGGCCGGTTCGCAGGAGGGGGGACGTGCAACACCACTCATCCCTCATTATGGTGAAATCTACCCCCAGCTTGCTTAGAACGTCAACGGTGTCTCTGGCCAAGAAGGTCTGCCTGTAGGATGAGGTGCAGCCGACGAAGTAGACCGTTTCGGCCTCTCTTGGCAGCTTAACGTCCTTTGGAAGCCAGTCGAGCCTCTTGCTATGCGGCTCTGGAATGTAGGGGTTATGCTCCTTTCCGACGTGCTCCCCGAACGCCCTCTGCCTTTCGAGAGGCCCGACTCCAGCCTTAACCGCTTCAGCCCTTAACGCCTCTATGACCTTGAGGATACTGTCCTTTATGGGGTAGATGCACTGGGTTGCGCAGTTGCCGCATGTCGGGCAGGCATAGACTATGTCAACCAGCCTTTCACTCCACTCCAGCTCGCCATTCAGTATGCCGTTAGCCATCCACATTCTCCCGCCGCTGCTGTACGTTTCAAACCTGAACTTCTCGAAGGACGGGCAGTTATTGTAGAACGTGAAGGGACCGGTGAACTTGCAGTAACCGCACTTATAACACCTGTAGAGAACGTCCTTAAACTCCTCAAGCAACTTCCTCCCTCCTAAACCACCCACTTCTCGGGGGCCATTATCCCGTTAGGGTCTAGCAGCTCCTTAATCTGCTTCATGAACGACTTAAACGATGGGTCAGCATTCTCCAGTACCACCTTCTGAAGGGTTGGCGACGGCTTCCAAGGGATTCCTCCAAGCCTCAACGCCAGCCTGCACAGCTCGACAAGCATCTCCCGAACCCTCCCCACCTCCTCCGGGTTCTTCTGGATGAAGGGGAAAACGTACATTATGGCTACCAAGTGCCCGTTCTTGAAGGGCCTGATCAGGTGCAAGTACTGGAACCCGTACTTCTTAGCTATCTTAACGCCTTCCCAGTATGCTTCAGCCGTCTTCTCTATTGGAATGTAGCATCCGAGGTACTCCGCTCCTCCGCCAAGCCTCATGTCCATGAAGGGTAGAGGCTGGGGGATCATGAGCATGGCCACCTTCAAGTCCTCCCTTGGAGAGTAGTCCTCTATCTCTAATCCCTCTCCCCTCGCCTCCTTGACGATCCTCTCCACCACCCTCTTCTTAAACTCTATTTCGTCCTCTGTGTCCCCGCTTATCAGCACGTCCAGGTATATTTCCGGCATTCCCTCAGGCTTCTCCGGCGTATAGTACCTTTTCAGGCTTGTCCCGGTCCAGCTGTTCGCGTATATGTCGTCCGCCACGTCGCTCCTAGCTATCTTCATGATAAGCTTAACCATGTCCTCCACCTCGGGGATCCTGTAAAATACGACGTCCCTTATCTTCGGCTTAGGCCACAGGTGGATTCCAGCCTTGGTGACTATCCCCGTTGCCCCGAACCAGCCTATGAAGAGCCCGGTGAAATCCGGGAGGCAGTACCTGGAAAACCACGAGTTTGCCACGGCGCAGACGCCTGTCCTGAGCAGTTCCCCCGTAGGCAGGACGACCTCCATCCCTGTAACCATGTCGGAGTTCAGCCCATACCTTAAGGAGACCTGCCCTCCCCCATGGATTAGGATGTTAGCGACCACCGACACCGAGGGCGGAGCGTGGGGGATGCACGCCCACAGGTCAGGGTGGTTTTCCTCCAAGTACGTTTTCAACTCCCCTGTTGTGACCCCGCACTCGATCACGGCGTACATGGACTCCTCGTTGACCTCCAGTATCCTGTTCATCCTTTTAAGGTCCATCAGGATCCCTCCGCCGAAGGGTATCGCCAGCCCCGAAAGCGTAAGTCCGCCTAGGCGAGGGGTTATGGGCATCCTCTCACGGTTAGCCAGCCTTACAATCTCCTGCACCTCCTCCACGCTTCCAGGCATAACCACGAACTCTGGTAGCGAGGGTGGCTCAGCGCTTGGGTCACTGGAGTAGTAGTACCTTTCCTCCATCCCATCCGACACGTATCCCTTACCCACAATCTTCTCGAGCTCCCGGAGAATCCTATCATGCTTCTCTCCTTCACCCATCCTTCCCACCATCCACTTCTCCCAGAGAGCTACCTTCGATCCGGGTCAAGACCTTAGGTTTAACTAAATAGTAGCCTAATATATAAATTGATTATGTTGGCTTTGTGTTGAGCTTAGGCTTCTTGAGAAAACTTATTTTCCCGTCTTGGACATTCTTTTATTTGCATTTTAAACGTGTAACATGTTTGGGGTGGGCTCGTGCTAGAGTCTCTCTTGGCTCCAGCTGAAAGCGACGTTTTCACGGGGAGGTCGGATGAAGTACGCTTCTTCCAGCGCTTCATCTCCGACGTTAAGGTTGGCGTGGAGGAGAAGAGGGCTCTGGTTGTTTCGGGGATCCCTGGGATAGGCAAGTCCTCGCTTCTTAAAAGGTTTAGGAGGATCGCCGAGGTTGAGGGGGTCACCGTCGTCCCCCTCAAGGTTCCCCTTACGGAAACTCGCTTCTTTTTCGAGCACGTGAAAAGGCGCCTTGACTCTCTAGCCCCCGGCGCCCGGAAGAGGCTTGTCGGGGAGAAGCCCTTCGCCCCTCCCCCACCGATACCTAAGGAGGTCGACAAGCCCTTCGAGGACGCGTTCATTGAGCGCTTCATGGAGGACATGGATAAGGTTAAGGAAGCCGTAAGTAAGCCCGTCTTCCTCTTCTGCGACTCCTTTGAGCGTTTCGCATGGCTCGGCTACGGCTCAGCCTTCATTCTCTTGCGAAGGTTTTAGCCGCCCTGTCGAACGCTAGATTCCCAGCCTTCTTCGTGCTAGCTGTTGATGAGGAGTTCCTAGGCGAAGTCCTCGGAGGTGAAGCCGAACTCTTCCACGTGGTCGAGCTTGATCCGTTGCCCATGGTCGACATGAGGGTTTTAATTCAGAAACTGTCCGGTAAGCTCGGTTTCACCGTCGAGGAGAAGGCGGTCGAGGACTTGGTGAAGGCTTCGGGCGGAATACCGTACAAGCTCTGCTTGCTCCTCTATGCCTCACTTAAGCTGTCAGGCGGATCCGAGGTGACCTATGACTCCGTTAAAAAGGCGGGAGAACTCCTCCAGGAGAACCCCCTCGAGAACGTGTTCGGCGTCATGGGGGA
>JAPDJY010000081.1:0-7194 GCA_029258835.1 Thermoproteota archaeon
CTCACGCCATCCTGGCTGAGCTCAGAGCCTCAACCCCAGCAGAAAGAGAAAAACTACTAGAAACAGTAGGAGTCCCACCAGACATATCAGCAACAATACTCCAAGAACTAGAAAAAGAAGAAGAGGAGAAAGAGGAAAGAGAGCTGGAGAAGCTAGAGGGAAAAGAGAAGAAAGAAGAGGAACAAGAGGAAAAAGCAGAGGAAGAGGTTGAAGAGGAGGAAGGCGGCGGGGAAGTAGAGGCTGGGAGAGCAAGGGATGTTGAGAAGGAAGAAGGAGAGTAAATAATTCGAGAAACAGAAGATTTTCCGATGTTTTTCTCCTTTTATTCTTTCTTCATTTTTCATGGAATGAGATCATAATTTTTAGGTAGAATGGTTTAAGTAGTTTTCTTAATCTAGATGGACCAATTTTCCTTCTCTCCAATAAACTAAGATATTTTTGCGAAAAAAATAATAAAGATGTAAAAGATGTAAATTTAAATAAGCTCTAAAAAGAAAATCGAAAATTGCCTTATAGGAGTGGTTTCCGTGCTGGATGGTTACATTAATCATGCCATGAATCATTCTAGGTGGAAAGTAGGACTATGCGTTCTCATGGTTGCAGTGTTATTGTCCTCCCTTTTCATCTTACTTGCACCAATATCACAACAGGCTGTATTAACAGCTTTTCAGCCTCCTATGCATCACTCTGAGGAAACAGGTAAGGATGTTGTTCCTTGGTGGAATACAGACTACATTTACAGAAGAGCGATAAACTTCACCGATACCAATAACATAAACCATACAAATGTTCCAGTAGACGTGTACATGACATTCCCCAATGGTGAATGCTATAATAACAGTATACGATTACAATACTGGAATGGCTCCCACTGGCTTGACGAGGAATCACTTCCATATCAGATATGGAACGAGACGTTTTACAGTGGGACAAGCTACTACAAGTCCCTCACAATAACCTTCTACGTCAACGTCTCAGCGCTAAGTACGTCAACGTACTACATATACTATAACAACAGTTATAGTGGAGTAGACTGGATTAACCTCTTCACCCCGGAAGTCACGGTAACAGCGCAACTGGTAGGGAGCTACACCGATTACGTCTTCACGGGAGACTACTTCAATGTTACAGCCTCACCGAACCGTAATTATGGTGGAAAGTTCCATGAAAGCTGGAATAAGATATCTGAAAAGCAGTGGTCGTGTGGTGGCTGCTCAAGTTACATCATAGAAGAATGTTCCCCCTCAGGTAATGGATTCCACTGGAACCCGGACTATGCAACTGGCTCCACCTCCGGCCACAAACCAACAAGTCATTCGCTAGAGTATACGGGTGGCCCATTGTTCATAAAGTGGACGGCAACTACCCCGATGGATACTACTAGTGAAGCGATATGCAATGTAACTTACAGGGTCTTCCGCTGGGGGTGGATTGGTGAAACTAATACCACGTTCTACACCACCTACACAAGTAACTACCGGTACCGGAATAACGAGTGGGTTTTTGACCCGAGGGTTATGCCGAACCTGCGCTATAAGAGTTCCACGGGTGTGATCTTTCAAAGTGACAACTTCGCTTGGGCTGGCCAGTCTATAGGACAAGTGCAGTGGTTCTGCTTCTGGGATCCAAATGACGGGGAAGCCGTTGGAACAGGGGACATAGTGGAGCCTATCGCACACGTCCAGGATCATGGGCCATGGACTTACAGGGTTTTCGGCAGTACAACCTACTACCAGTTCTGGGACAGGTGTTGGCCTGATACCAAGGTCGCTCCTGGAGACTACATGTACGAGAAGTTCTTTGTATACATATGGGATGGGCATGATGGCCCATCAGAGTTCGAGTCGTTCGCGGAGTCCATGAAGCACCCGCCTCAGATATCGGTTGGAGATACTGAGACGATTTTCTTCACTGTTAATATCAACGTGGTTGACTACGATGGGCATCCCTTACCTGGGGCGAACGTGAGCATATACCAGAATGGGATGCTTAACTGCAGCGTTTTAACAAACCCCTCAGGTCAGGCCGTGGTCTACCTTTACAATGGGACATATAATTTCACTACGGTGTGGAATGACACGCACACGACCGCTACTGGGGGAACCTTCACCGCCACCTATAAAAACGAGACAATGAACGTGGACGTCACAGACCACATGACGATAACGATAAAGTTCACGAACCTGACGACTCTCGTGTTAAAAGTCGTAGACAACAAAGACTACATTTTACAGGAGGCGAACGTGACAATAAAGCATAATCAGACAGGAGAGCTTATCAATACCGGTCTCACAAACCTCTCCGGATGGGTTGAGCTACACGTCAACCGGTCCGAGTTCTATAAGATATCCGTGTGGGCTGAAGGGCAGGAGGCTACGCTGAACGTAACCCAAGACCCATATCCTATAACTAGCAGAAAAGTTGAGGTCGTTAAGTGCACCAACATTGCAGAGTTCCACACGGAGATACACTGCGACAACGGGACGCAAGTTAAGGTCACGTGGGGGAGCGATGTGATACTAGTGTTCCGGTGGGTCAACGAGACAGGTGAATACCTAAACTCAAGCGACGGTGATAATGTTAATAGTAGCGGGGATGCCTACTTCAAGTACCAAGTTCTGAACAGTTCAGAGGGCGAGGTTGTTCCGTGGACGGAGGTAACCGCCCAGGGCTCGGGAGGAGATGTATACTATCGTATCACCATACCATGGCGCCTGCTGTTTGGCGGCGAGGGGTACACTATTAACGTTAAAGCGGACGCTTCATCCTACTCGTCTGCGGTGAACTTTACTAGTCTTAGCATTGCACTTGTAACCCCAGAGGTGACGTGTGTTTCGTTGACAGGAGACTATTACTGGAATAGGACAGATGTTGTCCTCTGGGTTCACGTGTCAAACCCTGTCAACACGACGTTTGTGGTTGACGGTGCAGTGGTTCACTTCTCAACGGAGCACGGTGAAGTCTCGGGTACGATGACCTATCAAGGAGCCGGAAACTACACGTACACCTTGTCGAAGAACGTTATCGGAGAAAACCTCAGTGCTAAAACCTACACCATCACCTTCACGATAGAATGCCAGAACTACACCACGGTCTCGCTGTCTAGAAGTCTACCAATAAAACCTATTCCAACAGGGTTTAACCACACGAAGATAGTCGACGTTGTTTACGGTGATATGGTGAATGTCTTCGTCAATTACACGGATTCCCTCGACAACGTCGGCATTTCAGACGCAATAGTCACATTTTACGTAGCGGAGACGAGCTTCGCCGGGTCACTTAGCGAGCAGTCACCGGGATACTACGTTGCAACGTTCAATTCCTCGGAGCTTCCAGCAGGATACTACGTCATGTGGCTTTCAGCGATGAAGGATAACTTTGAGTCAGGGTTAACCGCCATACCATTAGTAATCGAGAGCGTCCCAACAATGGTCGAGGTGAAGGCTACAACTTTAACCGTCGCATGGAAAGACCTGATGAACGTTACAGTAACCATCCGAGACACCCATAATAACGTGACGGTTCCAGCGGCCTCCGTCCACTACGAACTTAAAAATAGTACAGGACACGTGGTTTACGCCGGAACCCTCACCCCGATCGGCAATGGAAGCTACTATTTACAGATAGATACGCAATACGAAAACACCACACCCGGTAAATACGAGCTGGTCATCTGGGCTGAGCTCGAAAACTACACTACCTCGTCTGAAACGATATTCGTTACGATCACAGGAATCAGGACGGCGTACACGCCGCAACCAATAGGCTACATCTCGGATCTAACATCTCCAAAGATCATCCAGCTAGGCCCGTTCATCCAAGTTGAAAACGACGTACCATTAATATTATTCACCTTCTCGTACGTTGACGAGGAAACAGGAAACCCCGTGCCAAACGCAACGGTAACATTAAATGGTGTGCCAATGGTAAACTTAGGAGGCGGAACATACGGAATACTCATACCTACACAGAACCTGCCTCCATCCCCCATGCTACTAGTAGTTAAGGCAGACGCCCCAAACTACATGGAGGCTACATCCTACAATCTGCTAGTAGTCAAGGAGAAAGCAATTCCAATCCCAGGTACAAGTCTACGGGTGCCACTTACCCTGTTGTTAGCGATTGTCGGAGCTGTCGCGATCCCAACAGCATCCTTTGCAACGTACAGCTACGTTAAACGATTAAGGATTCCAGCAGTAATAAGGCGGATAGACGCGTTAATAGATGCAATAGCTAAAGGGGAGCCCGTTACGGTGGGCAAGCCCCTCACCAGGGACGCCGTGGTGGAGAGGCTTCTCAGGGAGGAGCTCGCCGTCGTCGGCGTCGAGCCCAGGGCTGTGAGGTACGTGCCCCCGGAGGTTGCTGACAGGCTCGTCCCACTCCTCGTCGAGATAGGTAAGAGCGAGGGCGAGGCTCACGCCATCCTGGCTGAGCTCAGAGCCTCAACCCCAGCAGAAAGAGAAAAACTACTAGAAACAGTAGGAGTCCCACCAGACATATCAGCAACAATACTCCAAGAACTAGAAAAAGAAGAAGAGGAAAGGCAAAGGAAGGCGGAGGAAAGCATGGAGGCGGTGGAAGAAGGAGAAGAAGATATAGGAGACGAAACAGACAAAACAGAATAACAATATCATTCATTTTTTCTTTTTAGGTGCACTTTTTTCAGAAACTCTCCCTTTAATGGGAGTCATTTAGACTTTCCTCGTCAGGGGGCTTTCACGATTGTCATCGGGAAAAGGGACATTTACCGCTGCTACTTTCCTTCCCCTGAAAAATGAAATGAGACGATGAATTCTCCCTTGTTTACTAAAGAGGAGAATAATGCTCTCAAAGCTGGTGGCGTGAAATTAACTTAGAGAGCTAAAAAGGTTAAAAACGAGATTGCTGCTTTAAGTGCCTTCGATGATGGAGAACGAGGAAAATGGGGTCTAATTCGAATTAATTCAGATCGATTGGAAAGGGTGCCTAAAATCTCACATTTGAGGAATTCTTAATTATTATGTTTTACTTATCCGGTCAATGGGTTACTTTTTGCGAAAAAATTAATAAACTGTGAACTCACTTCCTTATTTTTGTAGATTTATCTACGAATGAGGAAAAAATGGATATTAAGGGTGGTTTAGTGCTGGTGGAAGAATGGAACTTGCTAAGTCTCGGAAATTCTTCGTCGCCCTCTTAATGGCTGCAATGCTCATACCGCTAATTCTCGTGCTTGCACCCGCTAGCCCCTCCCAGCCAATGGTTCCGCTTTACCCTCCTAGCGGAGAGGAACAAGCCGTCGCGGCAAAGCAGTTTAACCCCCCATGGTGGAACTACACTTTCAGATACAGGCGTCAGGTGAACTTCACCGACACGTCAGGCGTTAACCACGTAGAGCAGCCTGTAGACATATATTTAACCTTCACAAATGGGGAGTGCTATAATAATAGTGTAAGGGTGAGGTACTGGACTGGCGCTGAGTGGCTAACAATACCCTGCCAAGTGTGGAACGAAACGTACTACTCCGGGACAAGCTACTATCAGTCCTTAACGCTGACCTTCTACGTCAACGTCTCCGCCTCGACCACGGAGACAGGATACTACATATATTATAATGACACAGATAGTGGTGTAGAGTCGTACCAGAATGAGGTGTGGTATACTTTCAATGGGACTCACTACATATTTGAGAGCAATATTTATAGAGCTAACGCTTCAACGATTGCTAGAGGCGGCAAGATAGAAGACTGCTACAATAAAATTTCTGGAACAGACTGGACTCACACGACAATTACGAACCAAGTTTCAGGTGTCTACGGATTCCACTGGAATCCAGACTACAGGTATAGCACCGGAACAACGTCTAAGTACCCCCCTGCTGAGTCACCCCAAATACTGGAATCCGGACCGCTGTTCATAACGTACACGACGCTGGCTAAGCTTGGAGACTACAACGCCTACTGCAGGATCAATTACAGGTTCTTCAGGTGGGGCTGGATAGGTGAAACCAACTCGACGTTTAACGATGCTGCAAGTGGGCAAGTTTACAGGAACAACGAATGGGTGTTCAATCCCGGAATCATGAAAAACCTCACGTATAAGGAGCAGTATGGAAGCCCAACAACCATAACGTTCAGCGACACAAGCGACTACACTAAGTATTTGGAGAACCCTGACTGGTTCTGCCTGTGGGATCAATCGGACGGTGAGGCCATCGGAACCTTTGACCTCGTTACACCCCAGACGAGCGGTGTTGTGGTTGCGAGTGGAGACTGGGACTACCGCGTGTTCTGGAGGCGCACATATTACTATGAGTACTGGGACAGGTACTGGGGAACGGTTGATTTTAACGCTGGTGGCTGGATCTATGAGAAGTTTGCAATCTACATCTGGAATGGCGCTCAGGGTTACGCTCCCTTCCAATCCTTCGCCGAAGCAATGAGAGCCGGTCTTACCGTTTCAGTATCCGATACCCCCGAGGACGTGTTCTATAAGCTTGAAGTTCAAGTTGTGGATCCAACCAATCATCCGATTCCAGGGGTTAATGTCAGCATATACAACGACGCTGCATACAGTAGCCTTAACGTATCTAAGCTCACAGACGACAATGGACGGTGCACCTTCTACCTCTACTACAGACCTGGCGGCTACTACGTGCAGGCAAATCTTTCTCTAAACTACCTTCCATCTGGAGACCAATACATAAACCAAACTGGGAATTGGATGCCGGGAACTAGTCCAAGCTCGCTCACTATAAAGCTTAACGCTACAAAGCTCTACCTTGAGGTCTATGACGCTCTGGGAACTCTAGTGCAGAACGCCAACATAACTATAAACTATACGTCTGGCCCTCAAAACATCGTTAACCAGCCGGTTGACCTTTACTATGCCAACGTATGCCTTTATGTTAAGGCGGGAGCCGCGTTCTACATAAACGTGTCGACGCCCGGCAATCCTAACGAGAACATTACACTTTACAATATGAGCGATTCAAATGCCATCAATCAACCGCTCACCATTAGCGAGCCAACAAGCATTCGTGTGGAGCTCAACCGCACGATCAATATAAGGCGAACCGTGCTCGAATGTGAAGGCGGCAACTACTTCACTGTCAACTGGAGTGGCATGGTCTCCTTCTCCGTTTGGATTAAATGGGATGGCCCGGATGTAGGCATAAACGCTTCATGGGTTAACTACAGTTCCATTCAAATAGGA
>JAPDJY010000062.1:0-6971 GCA_029258835.1 Thermoproteota archaeon
GGCTGGAGGTGAAGAAGTACCACCTCATAGCGTCAGCTCCAACATGCTCAAATATCACGTTTGGATCTACGACGTTCCCCCTAGACTTACTCATCTTCCTGCCCTTCTCGTCTAAGATGTGGCCCAGCGACACGACATTCTCGTAGGCGTGGCTTCCAAACACTGCCGTAGCTACGGCGTGGAGCGTGTAGAACCATCCCCTACACTGGTCAACCGCCTCCGTTATGAAGGTGACGGGGAAGGTTTCCTTGAACCGTTCAACGTTCTCGAACGGGTAATGGTACTGGGCGAACGGCGCCGCCCCGGAGTCGTACCAGCAGTCTATGACGTGCGGCTCCCTTCGCATGGTCTCACCGCACTTGGGGCACGGGAAGGTCACCCTGTCAACCCATGGCTTGTGAGGGTCGAAGTCCTCTGGAAGCTTTCCAGCGTACTCTTCGAGCTCTCTGTAGCTTCCAACGCAGACGTGGTGCCCGTTGGGGCAAGTCCATATTGGGAGAGGCGTTCCCCAGAACCTGTTCCTGCTAAGAGCCCAGTCCTTAGCCTCCTCCAAGAACTTCCCGAAGCGTCCCCGTTTAAGGTAGCTTGGATACCAGTTTATCTTCTCGTTGTTCTCCAGTAGCTTCTCCCTGAGGGCGCTCATCTTAATGTACCATGTTTCTATGGCGTAGTATAGGAGCGGTGTGTCGCACCGCCAGCAGTAGGGGTACGAGTGGACGAGCGTTCCAGCCTTGTAAAGTAGCCCCCGCCTGCGCAGGTCCTCTATTATTTTCTCGTCAGCCTCCTTAACGTAGAGGCCCTTGAACGGCTCTGCTTCATCCTTTATGCGTCCAGCCTCGTCTACTAGCTGGATTATGGGGAGCCCGTACTTCTTTGCCACCTCGAAGTCTTCGGCGCCGAAGGCTGGAGCCATGTGGACCACGCCTGTCCCCTCGGTTTCCGTCACGAAGTCTCCGAGGACCACGTACCACGCTTTCCTTTCAGGCTTAACGAACCTGTAGAGTGGCTCGTACTCCACTCCCTCAAGCTCCCTTCCCTTAAAAGTCTTAAGGACCCTGTAGTCTCCGTCAAGCGCCATCTGGAGGGCTTTGGCGAGAATGTACCTTTCACCGTCCTGCTCCACCAGGAGGTATTCGAAGTCTGGGTGGACTGCTAGGGCTACGTTTGAAAGGAGGGTCCAGGGGGTCGTGGTCCAAACGAGGAAGTAGGTGTCCTCCTCCCCTTTAACCTTGAACTTCACATGGATTGATGGATCCTTCGTCTCCTTGTATCCTCCCAGGGCAACCTCGTGGGCGCTGAGAGGTGTTCCACATCTTGGGCAGTAGAGGACGACGTAGTAGTCCTTGTAGAGCATCCTTCCCTTCTCGCCGTCCTTCTCCCACGTCTTATTCCAGAGCTGCTTAAGGGACCACCACACGGACTCTATGTACTCCTTGCTCAGCGTTATGTAAGGGTTCTCCATGTCAAGCCACGTGCCGGTGCGCTCCGTCATCTTAACCCATTCACGCTCATACTTGAAAACGCTCATTTTACACCTCTCGTTGAAGCGTTCAACGCCGAAAACCTCAATGTCCCTCTTACTGTTAAGCCTGAGCTCTTTCTCGACTTCTATCTCCACCGGCAGTCCATGGCAGTCCCACCCTGCAATCCTGGGGACAACGTCCTCTCCTATCATCGTCCTGAACCTAAGGAAAACATCCTTCATACACCTCGTCAGCACGTGGCCCACGTGGGGTAAGCCGTTAGCCGTAGGCGGCCCTTCGAGGAAAACGAACTTCCTGCCACTATCCCTCCTGAGCCTTCGAACCTTGCCGAACACGTCACGCTCCTTCCAGAACAGCAGTATCTCCTCTTCAAGCCTAGGGAAATCTGGCGTGGTCTCAACATTACTATATAACCCCAAAACACACCACCCTCAAAGCACTGTCAAAGACACCAGAAGCTCTAGAACCAGCTACTACGAGCAACCCGAGGAAGAACGCTAAATTTGGCGCTTATCCACACCCATAACCTCCATCAGGAAATCAAACAGAGGAAAAACATATTTAAATTTTCCCCGTCTAAACCCAGCCATAACCTGGCAAAGCGAAAGGCAGCACGAAAGAACAAAGAAAGATGAGCTCACACCGCCTAAGAAAAGAGCCACAAATAAACGTGCCAGCTCCCGGATAGGCGAAACCAAAAGGAGAATGTAAAGTTAAAGTTAAATGGAAAGTTAGGCTCACGCTTCCAGAAAAACGTGGGATCCACGAGGTGCACCCACCCTTCAAATCCACCATGTAAAGCATCTCCTTCCCCTTCAAGCTCGTAGTAGCGTAAAAAAGTGGTGCCACGCGCATCAGAAACCATCCAGATCATCTTATAATCATCAACACACTCACCATTATGGTGAAAATCGAAATTAACAATCCCAGAATGGTGAAATACAGACGCAGAGACTTGTAAAGCTCCTCGAACCTCCTGTTCACATCATCGAACCGCCTATTCATGTCCTCAAACCTACTGTTTATGTCCTCGAACCTCCTGTTCACATCGTCAAACCTCCTGTTTATGTCCTCGAAGCGCTTGTTCACGTCTTCGAACCTTCTGCTCATGTAGTGTATTATTTCTTCGAATCGCTTGTCCGTGTTTTCTATGGATTTGGTTGTGAGTTCCATTAGCTTTTTCACGTCTTCTTTCGTGGCAATGTTTCTTTCCCTTATGGAGAGTAGCCTTTCAAGCTCCCTCCTAACGATCTCAACAACCTCAAGCTTTGCAGCATCGGATAAACCCATGAGGAGCACTTTCCTCATGTTTCCCTTTAAGGGCTTTTATAAGGAATTAAAAATTTATGTTTTAAAGTTTGCACTAGGATTCAGCTCGGCATTATGGGTGGCGGATTCATGCCTTTTATGGGGGTTGGCTGCAGCGTCCGGCTGTTCATGTACTTGCCTCTTCTATGACCTTTCTAACCCATTTCCTGCAGTTTTCCTCTTGCTTCGCGTCGGCCTTCCTCACCCATCCTTTTAGGGCCGTGCTTGCGACGAGCACCCCTGAAACCCTTCTTATTAGTGGGTCAAGGTACCTTTTCTTAACGTAGCCGCTGGTTAGCTTCCCGAAAACGTTTGCTAAGCATACGATGAACACAGCGACTTTCCTGCCGGCGAGCTCGCCGCTATGGTCAGCGAGGAAACCAATTATGGTCGCCATGGGTTTCTCCCAGTAGACGGGAGAGCCGACGATGAAGAAGTCGTAGTTGAAGTCTTCAACCTCCCAGGGTCTCCTCACATCCACTTGAACCCCCATCCCCCCGCCTCCTCAGCCATCCACTCTACAATCCTCTTGGTTGCCCCATGCTCCCTCCTCGTATCGTAAACTATACATAACCGCAAACATTTCACCCTCCTCTACCATCCCTAGAAACCTTTAAGACTTCAGTAAAGGGAGTATTAAACCTTCCCTTTCTGGGTCGGCTAGTTAGCGTCCGGTAAGCCCCCTCGAACCCCATCACCCAATCGAGGAATGCTAAATTCCTCTTTCCATGGAAAGAGGATCCTTCCGGGAAAGCCACCCATCACCCCATCGACTTCCCGTTTGGGGATGGGAGATCATCGTTTAGGGCTTTTCTCCAAACTGCGGAGGGCGAACCGACGGCAAACGGCATCGATAATAAACTGCGGAGGGTGGCGTGGAGCATAACTCCAAAGAACCTGTTCCTATTGCCTGTTCTTCTCGGGCTCCCCCCTGAATATTATTATGTCGCTGATTACTGGAATTCTCTTGGCTATGGAGTCTAGGAGGTTGAGGATGAAGTCTGATATTTTCTTCGGCATCCTGTCAAGGAGGTCCCCCCAGTGCGGGAAGCTCCAGAGCAGTGAGAGACCTTCCACGTGGTCGGCCTTTAACACGCCTTGCGTGTACGCTTTGAGGATTTTGTAGTCGACTTTTATGGTGTGGTCTTCAGGCATGTCCCAGGGCCTTTTCTCCCCCTCCCTTAGCCCTGAGAGTCCGAGGGCGTCGAGGAACCTTGCAAGCTTGAAGCCGAGACTTTCCATGTTCGCGACGGATATAACCGCCCTCCCTCCTGGCTTGAGAACCCTGGCGAACTCGCATATGGAACGGCGGGGATAGTGGAAGTGGTCTAGGGCGCCTTTACATATTAAAGCGTCCACTGCGCCGTCCCTGAAGGGCAAGCACTCGCTGGCCCCCCGAACTATGTCTGCTTCAACGCCGCAGTCCGAAACATACCTTCTAGCCTTAGAAGTCATTATTTTTGAGGCGTCAACGCCGACCACTCGAACCCCCTTCCTAGCCATGCTCACCACTTCTATACCCATCCCGCATGCCACGTCCAGAACCGTCTCCTTTGCCGAGGGTGAAACAGCCTGAATGGTCCTGGGACCCATCATCCTGAAAACGAAGTCCGAGTCGGCGTTATACTCGGAGGGGATGGCGTCCTCATCGCTCCACTCAACCACCAGCTTCCTATCAAACCTCCACTTCAAGCCGCAACCCCCAACCGGAACCAAGCCACAGAAAAACGCTACCTCAATATAAGATTGACGGAGTAGTAAGACGTAGAAGAAGGGAACAGGGAACTGCCAGTCCTCTCTGATGGAGAACCCTTTCAGGATTACCTGACCGTCCACTTTCACGCCCTGATCCTCGTTTTGGACTGTCTGCAAGCCGTGAAACATCCAGTGACCCTTTAAAGCGGACTCGCCCACCGTCAACCAGCCTCTTAAATTTTCCTCCCAAAGGTGTTTTAGCCGTATCACAGGTTGTGTATGTCGCCTGCAGCCCGAAATCCCCACTACACCGTCAAAAGGATTCACACCCCAAACGGGAACACGCTAATTCTTCATGAAGACTGCTGTTATGTTCATTCCTATGTAAGATGACACCTTTGAGCCCTCGATTTTCCTCCAGTTTTCCTCGGCGACCTTTAGCAAGCCTTCAGGCAGCAGAGGCCAGCCCCTACACTTAAGCTCCCTGATCCTCCCGGCTGAAATAGGCCAAGACCCCCAACCTGTGGTTTTAACAAGCTTTAAGCCATAATGTTTCGCTATCATCCTCATGTCGAAGACGCTGTAGCTTCTCTCCCACCCCATGGGCCAGCACTTGATCGCTACGAGGAAAGACTTGTAGAGGTGGTATAGGGAGTACCTCTGAGGCGCATCTATTATGATGAACCCTCCCTTCCTGACCACCCTCACCTGCTCCCTGATTATGTGGTCGGGGTTTCTGTAGTGCTCCACCAGCCCCTGAGAGAACGATAGGTCGAAGACTCCGCTTTTAAAGGGTAGGTTTTCCCCGTCGGCTTGGTGGACGTGCAGCCTCGTCCCCCACCGCTTAACTATCATGTGCGCCGTAGCGTAGTCCACTGCGAAGGCGTGGGCCCCAAGCTTTGATAGGATTGCACTGTCTGCCCCACTGCCGGCTCCAACCTCCAGAATCCTCAGTCCTTTCAGGTTATGATTGAAGAGCTCGGCTATCTGCGTCAGGATGTGAGGGTGAGGCCTCCCACTCCACCGAGAAATAGTGAAGAGGAAATTCCAGTAGTCCCTCAGCCTCCTCCTGTCATCCTCCACCTGCCGCAACCTCACGGTGAAGGCTAACCGATCGCTTCAGCGCTCTGGCTCAGAAGCTTCTTACCATGTTTAGCCTTTAACTCCTGGCTGGTCGCCCAGCTCCAGATGGTTACCCCGTCCTCCACCCTGTACCCCAGTATCCCCTTATCCATGTAATACTTCACCGTTGAAACCACGAAGTCCCATGGAAACTTTCCTTCCAGCCGGACCTCATACAGCCTCTCCGTTAAGCGCTGGACGGGGTCAACCCCGTCGTACGGTATTCTCCCATACTCCTCTATCAGGTCCCATTTTAGGAGGTGCCATGCGAGCCTCTGCCTCCTCCTCACGTTGAGGGATTTAACCTCCTCGGGGCTGAGGAGTCCCTGATCAGCCTTTTTGAACTTCTCGCTTAGCTCACGCATGACGCCCCTCGTGAACTCTCTAACCACCTTGTTCAAGTACTCGGCGCTCACGGCGTGCGTACGGGTCACAGCCCTGTTCGCATCGTACTTAGACCAGTCATCTGTGAGGATCACTATGCCAAGCTCATCCGCCCTCTCCCTAACCTCCGACCCGGGGAACGGCGCTAGAAGGTGGAACCCGTAGAATGGCCCAAGTTCCTCTGCGAACCTCACCGTCTGCTCTATGGTCTCCTTCGTCTCCCCAGGCAGCCCTAAGATGAAGGATGAAAGAATGCTTATTCCGAGCTCCTTGGCCATCTTCACCGCCTTCCTGACCTCCTCGATCGTTATCCTCTTCTTGCACTTGTCAAGTATCTCTTGGTTTCCACTTTCCACGCCGAACATTACAAAGTAGCATCCTGCCTCCTTCATCTTCTCCAAGAGTTCACGCGTCACGGTGTCAACTCTTGCGTTGGCGCACCACCTAAACTTAAGCCCTCTACTTATTATCTCGTCGCATACGGCGAAGGCGTGCTTGTGGTTAAGGGTGAACGTGTCGTCCTCGAAGATGATCTCGTCGAACCCGTAGCCTAGAACCTCCTCGATTTCGTCGACCACAAGCTTGGGGTTCCTCAGCCTAACCCTCCTCCCCATCATCTTAGAACCGACGCAGAAGATGCACCTGTGAGGACATCCTCTCCCGGTGATCAGGCTGCAACCCGAATGGTAAGCCATGTACTTCGACAACGGTAAAAGGTGCCGTGCTGGGAAGGGCAGCTCGTCGAGGTTCTCGATCAACTTCCTGTCCCTGTTCCTAACTATTTCTCCGTCCTCCCTGTAGGTTATGCCGTCTATGCTGTGGAAGCCGCGCCCCCTGACGATGTCCAGGAGGGTATACTCCCCCTCTCCCCTTACAACCACGTCAATCCAAGGAGCCTCCCTGAGCGTTCTAACGTCGCTGAAGGTCACGTGCGGCCCGCCTATGACCGTGAGAACGTCCTCCTTAGCCTTCTTCGCC
>JAPDJY010000046.1:0-6782 GCA_029258835.1 Thermoproteota archaeon
TCTGGGATGGCGTAGGAGCCTTCTCCGTCCGAGAGTATCCATCCGCTTATGTCCACAGCTTGCTCGCTGATGTTTTTGAGCTCGATCCATTCGTCGTCTGGTTCAGGGCCGGAAGGGTTGGGCAAGACCGCGGAGATAATGACCTGGTTAGGTGGTGAGCATTGACGGTCGATGCACTCAAAGATCTGCGCATACCGTTGAGTGTCAGGATAGGTTTTAGTGGAGATGATCGGCGTTGCAATCAGTGTCAGATTAACCATCAAGTATCCCATGGGATCCAGGTAAACATAGGCTAACAGGCGGTTATGACGGTCCCAAAGGGTTTTGTCGACCTCGAGATAAACCTTGCGCTCGGCGACTAGAAGAGCATTAAGCCTAGTTGCCTCGGTGCCCCCTGGTTCGTCGAGCTCGGGAGCGTCGACACCGATGTAGCGAACCTTCACGACTGCTCCAGTTTGGAGCTCCTGGAGTAAGGATTCGGGAACATCGAGAAGCAAAACTTCGATAGTGTCTCCATCTATTACTCTCTTTACCTCAGCCACGATCGAGGGGGGATCATAAGGTGGCAACGCGAGACCAACAATACTGATCCAAGCTAGCAGAGAGAAAAGAAACGCGCATCTACGCATGTTCCCTCCTTTCAGGAGGATAATATTGTCCTTTTGCTTGACTTGTTAATTTTTGAGGGTATGGACGAGTTTACAGAGCGGCTGCTTTCAGAAAGCCAGGAAGATAGTGAAGCCCGCGCGTTTATCCGAAGGTAGCCGTGAACAGTTACTCAAGCGCCTTAAGGGCAAAGCTCTTTGCAGGAGACTTCTTATCTAGCTTTTAACTGAACCAGTGCTTCTTCTAGGATTTCAATCTTCTGTTGAAGCAATTCAATTTGCTTCGTCAGATTTTTCAAACGTTGTTCTAACACTATACCAAACCACAGAAATGCGTCTGTTTCAAATCCGATCTCAAAGCTAACATAAGCTTCTCCCATCTAGTGTGGTAGTATAGTTCAAATCGATGGAGTCCCGGTGCGAGCGTATACCACTCTTATGATCGGTCAAACTTTATAATAACGGCTAACAGATGAAAACCGAAAAAAAGTATGGTTACCAACACTTGGTTGGGCGGTTCGAGACTTTTTATGAAACCTTTGTTAAGGCGTATGAAGCTAGTGCGGGTGGGCACGTGGACCGACCTTCCGCGGGATTAGAAAGACAATTAATCGTCGAGCATTTTCTTAAGGCAGTGCTCCCACCCTGCTTAAGAATCAGCCGGGGTTGGATTATCGATAGAAGTGGTGCCCGAACTAATGAACTCGACGTTATCCTAGAAATGCCTTTTTTCTTCAGTCTACCTCCACTTCTTGTGGAAGAACCCCGGTTGCACTTAGCTGAGTCCGTGGTTGCTGTGGTAGAGGTTCAGTCCTCTCTCAAGTGGCAAAAAATTAGCAGGAAGACCGAAGATGTAAAGCGCTTGCAACGCTATGAGGGCGGTAAAGTAGTGTCTCGAAGCCTGGAAAGATTACAACAAATCCCTATCTTTTTCGTTATTTATAGGTGTCAGATTAACGATTTCCAGACACTGGAAGAAAAATTTAAAAACTCCAAGGCTCCTAACTCACGACCCGATGGGATATTGGTGTTACAAGTCTCACAAGGGTCCCAGTATACAGCACGCTACATTGATCACATCGACACTCAAATTCAGGCAAAAACAGGTGGGGCCGCGTTGGAGGCGTTTGTTGCGCGTCTTAGCGCGTTGTATCGGAGGATGTTGCTCGCTCTGCCTGACATCGAAAAGCTGAACCTCCTTTGGTTTTAATCCCCCTGTAAAGGGCTAAGGGGCGCGAGGCATGAAACTCGGCTAGTGCACGCTCTTTCGAGATTTATCCTCGAAGAGCCGTGGATTTTTTCGCTCCCCGGGCACCCGCCGGAGCTCAAGCGTTCCCCGCGGCGTTAGTCTGATTTCGATGGCGTCCCCTTTCTCCCAACCCATAGCGGCCAAAACCGCCTTAGGTAGCCGCAGAAAAGGTAGCCCCTTGACGTCCACTTGGAGGCGTCTGATTAGACGCGGCTCTCTGTTCTGCTTAGGCATAACACCAAAGCATAACACTGTTTCCCCGATTCCGCCAAGGGCATGGGGCCGCGATGCGGATGAGTTCGCATAATGTTCGGAATGCGAACTCGGCCGGGTGACACAATCTAACTTGTGTAACCCAAAGCGGAATCCCGGCGCGGGCCGCTCAGAGGGCCGCTTTGGGCTCCCGGGGCGGGGGAGACGTATATTCTCCCTTTGAGGTCCCCGCGGAGGGCAAAAGGAGGGCGCTGAGAAGCGCCCTGGAGTGCTCTGGGGGTGCTTCTAGGGCTTCTCCCGGGAGTTGTGGGAGCCAGGCCGGAGGGCCTGGCGGTGTGTATTCAAAACTGTGAGAAAAGAATATAAGCTGTGCAAAGTCCCCCTAAGGTAGGAATTTTGCATACACATTGCGGAGCGGTTCCTATTTCCTCTCCCACCGTGCAGGCCGTAAAAAGCCGCCCCCGCGAGGGGGGCGGCGTGCCCTGAAAAAGCTGGCTGGAGGTGAAGGCCTAGCGGGCGTAAAGCTCAGCGAGGTTTTTTAGTCGCTCGGGATTCCATCCCACCGAAGGCAAATGTCCTTGGAGGAGCCGAGCCCAATTAGGATCGCAACTTTCGCGCGCTAAATGGGCGATAATCCAGTACAGTAGGCCGTTTGACCAGCTTCGGAATTGTGGAAGCTCGTTCAGCAAGGCAATTGTGACATCCAAAACCTCTACCAAAACATGCAGGCGTTGGCGGAGGAGCGGCTCAAGGTGGTCGATCTGGCGCAAGATTCTGGCGCGGTAGCAGGCGGCGGCGTATTTATCGCGCTCCCGTGCTCGCTCTTCGAGCGTGCGCGCCCTCCCCTCCAGCAGCGCCAGCTTTCCTCGGAGCTCCTCGCGCTCGGCAATCCGTAAGCGTAGATGCTTAAATTCCCCTTGTGAACTGAGCCTGTTAATTTCCTCGTCGAGTTTTTCCAGTTGGGATCGGATCTTTTCGATCGATTCGGAGAGCTTTTCAAGTTCTGAAGGGACATTCCCATACACCGCCGTGGCGTCCTCCTCCGCCCCCTTCAGCGCCCGGGCGAGGAGGTCGCGGGGGTCGGGAAGGTTGTCATCGGCCAAGGCGTTCGCGAGGAGTTCCGTCACAATCGTGTTAGCGGCGGTGCGGCGTTCCTCGGCGAGCGTTTGGATGCGCTCCCACAGCAATTGGGGGATGCGGGCGGTGAATTGTTTCTGACTCGCGACCTTCTCAGGAGGAACGGGGATTATCTCTTCCAACATTAGCTTGGACGCGTCTTTATTATATGACTTTTTTATCATAATTTCCCTCCCTAGGGCTTGGGTGGGGCGGAATACCCGTTCCCATCCACAACCGCGGTTCGTGCCCAATCTTCGAGGCCCTGGGTCCATCGGTCGAGGATCTGGATGGTATCCACCCAAGGGAGTCCTCGATCGAGATATTTCGGAATCCAAGCCAGCGCCGCTCGCGCGCCTTCGAGGAACCCTGTTCGGTAGGCGATTTCCTCGGTTATGGTCCGCTGTTCTTTAGTTGTAGACTGCATTTTCTCCCTCCTTGAGGATAATTTTCCCGTAGAGATCCCACTCAACCCCGTCCCGAAGGAGTTTCTGTGCTATGTAAGCGCAATATCCGCCGTTGGGGCGGTACTGGCGGACATCTGATTGACCCCACTTGGAGCTGAAGGCGTGAAACGCGTCAACATTGAAGTCGGGAGCGCTGATTAGGCCATGTAAGTGCCAAATCCGCGTGCCCGGGTGGGGTTCGGCCAGGAGAAGTGTCCCCAAAGCCTCCCCCGTGTGCCCCTCCCACAGTCGGAGAATTCGGCGACCCGCGGTGATAACCGAGAGGGCGTCCGTGTGGGGGAAGCTCGGGGAGAGGGTCCAAATCGCCTTCCACTTATATCTCGCTAGCCAAGACAGTATCTCGGAGATGGTCTCACCCCCTTTGTTTTGTTGGCCGCTCACTTCGTTCGCGCCGGCCTCGCTCTTGGTTGGGTTAGGTAATAAAGAGGGATTCAAGAGCCCCCGAAGGACCCTTGACCAACAAGGAAAGAAAGAGTGAGCGATGTCTCTGAATTGATTCTTTTGCCTCCATTATAGATTGTATTATTAAAAAATTTTTAAATTGTTGGCGCGCGTCAACCTTGCTTCTTCGAGCTCATCCCGAGCTTCGCGTTTTCAATCCATCATTCCTCCAACTGCTAGGCAAGCGAATTTCAAACACTCCCACTAATTAAGTGTGTAATTCCGTCGCTTTCGGGGAAATCCCGGATCAGGACATTTATCACCTCTCACCCAACGCCTCCCGGAGGCGTTGTCCTTCGGCGGCGATCTCGGCGCGCTCGGAGTCGCTTAGCCAGGGGGCGAGGTACAGCCGGCGCAAATCTTCGAGCTTGCGGCGAAGGTCCTCTAACCGCCGCCGGAGGGCCTCGGTGGGATCCGGCTCGAGACGCTCGGAGATGGAGGTGCGCCCGGGGGAGAGGCCAAGCACGCGGAGGACAAGGAGCACGATCGCCCCTGCATAGCCACAAGCCCGCTTGAGCGAGGCGGATATCCCCTCGGGAGCTTCCCGGAGATGCCCCAGGAGCTCGTAGAGGAGGCACCGTAGCTGGGCCGTGGTACGCACTAGCCCCCGCTTGAGCGCCCGCCACAGCGCCACCCCAAGCCCCCGGAGGAGGTTCTCCCGGCGGGGCGGGGGAAGTGCCCAGCGCTGGATCTCCCTTCGCAACTGAAACATCAGCCACCGAAGGGCCTTCGTTCTGTTTCTAACGGGAAAATTTTGGACCGCCGCGCCTTGGAGGGGCGCGGTGGTCTCCCTACGGGAGTTCTCTCTTTCTCTCCCTGAAGGGGAGTCTGAGGGGGAGGGCACAAAAGGCTGTGGAAAACTCGGGAGCCGCCATCGCAAGCGGAAAACCGTGGCTTTCCTTCCGCGCCCGGGCTCCGTTATCTCAACGAGCTTGGTGGCCACCAAGCGCTTGAGGGCGCGGCGGGTCTGAGTCACCGAGATACCGGCTCGGGCCGCCAAACACCGCAGAGGAAGCGCTACTTCCCCGGAGGGGGAAGCAGAGAGGGCGAGGACCCCGAAGACTTTTGAGGCAGATGATGGAAGGTGGTGAAGTACCGATGGCAAGCGGTATACCTGGCTTTGGCCAAAGGACTTGACCCTCGTTGTGTTTCGCGCTACCCTCGCAGTGGCAATAGCTACCCCCTTTGGCCAAGGGGAGACGTTCCCGCCCCGTGTCCACCCACGGGGCCTTTTCTTTATCTCCCCTTCAGGCCCCGTTTCACCGGCTTAAGAGCCGGATGTTACAGCTGTTACATCCAACGCAATATACCAGTTGTGGTGCTACCCAATCAACTTCAACATCATTTGAGCCTTTGGACAACGGGACATTCGTCCAATTCCCCGCCCGGATCAGCTTCCTTCACACACCGGCCAAAGTCCCGCGACTGTCGCGACAGAGTTCCACGCTGTCGCGTTAGTGACGTGTCATAATGGCGACGCCATGGCGACGGTTCGTGAAGTCGCACAAGAACTTGGGCTTTCCGAGAGAACAGTGCAACGATGGATTGGCGCTTTGCGCCAACACCTTAACGGTGCAATACGTCAAGAAGGGCGTCGCGTCATATTGGACGAGGACGCAGTGGCGCTCTTGCGACAAATCCGACAACTCCGCGACAGTGGAATGACGTTTAATCAGGCTGTTGGCAAAGTTCTAGGGATCAGCCAAACCGATGGTTTTTTTAAGACTAATGCGACGATTAAACCTGTCGCGGGGCTGTCGCAACGACAATCACGACATTGCGACGTTGTGGACGTTGTCATAGCGGTGTCGTGCGCTGTTGGAGCGTTGTCCTTGGTGGCTATCGCGATTGCGCTGTGGCTCAAATGACACAGGAGGTTCGCTTCACGAAACACGCTGAAGAAATGCTTCGAGAACGTAGTCTTCCCAAGGAGATGATTGTAGAGACGGTACTGCGTCCTGATTGGACTGAGCGGGAAACGGAAGAGATTTGGCATGCTTTTCGGCGGATTGGGAATAAGGTCTTGCGGGTTGTTGTAAAGGGCGAGCGTGCGCCGTATCTTGTCATTACCGCCTTTTTCGATCGGAGGGTGAAAGGTAAATGAGGATCAAGCTTGATCCGGAAAGTGATGCGCTGTATATCCGCTTCGCAGAGCGTCCGATCGCGGAGAGCGAGGAGGTGAACAAGGGGATCATCCTTGATTTTGATGACCAAGGCCGTGTGGTGGGGTTGGAAATCCTCGGGGTCAGCGAAAAGTTCTCCGCGGAAGATCTCCAAAGCGTGCAGGTTGAGATGCCAAGTCTTCATCGGACATAGATGGCAAAAGAAAAGGGGGCTCAAGCCCCCTATAACATTCCTCACCCCTCCGTGGGCTTTAGGGACAGATAATAGGCTTGTCTGTGCGGGCCGATGTCCAACAGCACTGATCAATTTCCTCTCCTTTGGCATTGTACAAGATCACGCAGTCACCACTGTTGGCGAGGTATAGTCCCCCTTTATTGCCCGTGGGGTTGTATTGGCGACCGTATACCCGCCAGGTTTCCCCGGGCTGTAGTACGGTGCCTTCTGGGATGGCGTAGGAGCCTTCTCCGTCCGAGAGTATCCATCCGCTTATGTCCACAGCTTGCTCGCTGATGTTTTTGAGCTCGATCCATTCGTCGTCTGGTTCAGGGCCGGAAGGGTTGGGCAAGA
>JAPDJY010000051.1:0-5913 GCA_029258835.1 Thermoproteota archaeon
ATTCAAACTTCCCGCTGGGAGGGACGCTTGGACGAGTAGGCGCCTCCCCCTATCCGTCTGCGTCAGGTATATCGTTTTTTGTGGAAGCTGTAGGATGCAGGACGGGATCTTCATGTTCCTTAGCACTATAAGGTATTTCTCCCTTAACCCTGCTGCGTCAGCTATCGTTAGGATTGGGGTTATGAAGCCTCTAGACTGCAGGCGCCTCCTAGACGCCAGAACCCTGGAGACGCTTAACCCTGCCCTACTGGACAGGGATCTGAGGCTTGCCTTGAATTCCTCCACCATGAAGGGTAGAATTGAGAGGTCAGATGGTTTAAGGGGAATTATCCGGTAAGCCCTCCTCCCCGGAGGAGGGGTCGGCGCCTTTAAGCTCACCCAGGCACTTTTTAGCTCGGACCAGTCGACCCTCCATCCATCCGTGTAGCAGCTGAAGGAGACGTCGTGTTCAAGGAACTCCACGGTTAGCGTTGTTATCCCTGCCCGGCTGAGGCGGCCCAAGACGTCTCGGTAGGCTTTGGAGGGAACTAGAAGGTCCCAGACCCTGATGGGCTCTAGGGATATGGTTCTGTAGAGTCCGGCGAGGTAGGGGGAAGTGATAACAGTCCTACTGTCGGAGAACGCCAACATTCTAGTTAAGCCCATTCTTGGGAGGGATGGGACGCCTACCACGCTGAAAGCGCCTAGCTTCTTGAGGCGGGCAACACGCCTCTGAACGGTTGACCAGCTTAACCCGCACATGCTGCAGATCTCTGCCAGGGTTGCTGCGGGGTTGGATGCGAGAGCCTCAAGGATCTTGACGTCGCTCCCACCAAGCTTTAACGGTTCAGGGTCCGTAACGGCTTTAACCGCTTGCTTTGGCTGAGCCTCAAATCCCTTAGGCTTGGAGGAGTGGTGTGGAAGCGGGAGGCTGGACATGAAGCCAACCAGGGTGAAACCCCTAGGAGCAGGGTGTGCACGCTGCCCCCTTAACTTTACGCCGCCTACCCTACCATCGTTTAGCGTCAAGGGAGGGACACCCACTTACTAAAACAGGAAACCACTTATATTCCCCACGTAGCTAACGCTAGAGGAACGGTGTTCTTGGAGGGGACGCCCAGCTGAGATTGGTTCGAGCGAAGCAGGGGCATAGGGCTTCAGGGGTTCTCCTTCACTCAGCGAGGTATCCTAGAATTTCCCTCATATCCGAAATGTCCACCGAGAACTTCGCGTATTTTTCAAGCTCACGCGTCGGGTTAAGGCCTATAGTTAGGCTTGCGGCTTTAAACAGGGGGATGTCTAGGGAGTCGTTGCCGACGGCAGCACACTCCGCAAGGGTTACCCCTTCCCTCTTAGCCGTCTCCACCAGCACCTTTGCCTTCCTTTCAGGGGTCATAGGTGGGCCAGCAAGCTCACCGGTCAGGATGCCCTTCCTAGATCTTAGCTGGTTACTGTAAACGTAGTGAAAGCCAAGACGCCTTTTAATGGGTAGGAACCCTATGTTGCTTCCGCCACAGCTAACTAGGAGGAGCCGGTAGCCGGCATCCCTCAGAACCCTGAAGGCCTCGTCCACGCCAGGCCTCAACTCCAAACGAGCCATGGCGTCGAGAACCTTTCTGACTGGAATCCCACGCCAGAGGCTAGCTCCCATCCTTAAGGCTTCGCCGACCCCTATCTCCCTTCTCAACATTTTCTCGTAGATTGCCCTCATGGAGTCGCCGATGCCGAACTCGTCGGCGAAGCGGATCCCATGCTCACCCTCATACAGGACACCGTCGAAGTCGAAGGCGACGAGCCTGATCTCAACGCCGTTAAAGCGCCTCCTCCTAGCCATCGAAGACACCACCCATCAGCGTGTTCAACTAGAAAACCTTTTATCCTTGAACAAGAACGAGTTTTCTTAAAGGTTTCGGGAGGTTCCGCTTTGGCAGGACTGCTAAAGGGTAAGGTTGCAATAGTTACAGGGGCCGGGAGAGGGATCGGTAGGAGAGAGGCGCTAACGCTCGCCCAGGAAGGCGCTAAGGTCGTAGTTAACGACATAGGAGGAGGATTTGACGGTAGGGGCCAGCACCACGGCCCAGCAGATGAGGTCGTCAAGGAGATCAAGGATATGGGTGGGGAAGCAGTGCCAAACTACGAGAGCGTGTCGGACTTCCAGGCGGCTAAAAGGATAATAGATACGGCAATAGACTCCTTCGGAAAGCTTGACATACTGGTTAACAACGCGGGGATCCTGAGGGACAGGATGATCTTCAACATGACAGAGGAGGAATGGGACGCGGTGATAAACGTCCACCTTAAAGGAACCTTTAACTGCACGAGGCATGCCTGCGCCTACTGGAGGGCTGAAGCCAAGGCGGGGAAGCCTGTGGCAGGGAGGATAATAAACACGGCCTCGGACGCGGGGCTCCTATACAACCCGGGGCAGAGCAACTATGGCGCCGCGAAAGCGGGAATAGTAGCCTTCACCCTAATAGTGGCTAAGGAGATGGCTAAGTTCGGCGTCACAGCCAACATGATAGTCCCCATGGCGAGGACTAGGCTGACAACCGATGCAACCCCCTCTCTTAAACCGCTCATGAGCACGCCGGAGGAAATGACCAAAAAGTACGGGTATGACGTTCTAGACCCTGGAAGCATAGCGCCCCTAGTAGCCTACCTTGCCTCAGACGAGGCGAAGGACATAACGGGGCAGGTGATCAGGGTGGTTGGAGGGAACATGTGGGTGCTGCAGAGCTGGACTTCCATAGGGCCGGTCTCGAAGAAGGGCTTCTGGACCCCGGAGGAAATAGGGCCGAAGCTGAGGGAGCTGTTGGCGAAGCTTCCACCAAGAGAGGAAATGATGAACGTACTGGCCAGCCTACAGTAGGAAATCCTGACGGCGGCGGAGCTGCTTGAAAGCCGGAGAGGTGAGGGTTAGCGGCCATACCCCCCTTTTTCTCCTCGCCGAGGCTAGGAAGCTTAAGAAGGAGGCTGATTGAAGGGTTATTCGGCGGTTGGGGGTCGTAGCCCACGGTGGGTCGCCCTCACGACTTTAAGGTGGTTGTCTTGGAACGTGTTTTCGATAGGGTTTACAGGGTGATTTTGCCCCTACCCTTTAGAGGGGTGAACACCCTTAACGTTTACCTTCTCAAGGAGGAGAAGCCTGCAATCATCGACACGGGGCTTGGAGACCAGCTCTCAATCGAGAAGGTGCTGCAGGGCATCAAGGATGCAGGGGTAGGATTAGAGGATGTTGAATACATTCTCACCACCCATGAACACATAGAACACTTCGGAGGAAACAGGGAGATTAAGGAGAAGACGGGGGCTGAAGTGTGCGCCCACTCGGCGGCGGCTGACTCGATAGAACACTTCCACGAGTCGGTGCTTGAACTCGGGAGGCTCGTGGAGAAAATGGAGATACCCAGAGTGGAAAAGGAAATGTTAAAGATGGCCATCAGAGCCAACATCATGGTTAAAACCGTTAAGGTGGACCGCAGGCTGGAGGATGGAGACACCGTAAACCTTGGCTCGAGGGAGCTGAGGGTCATCCATACGCCCGGCCACTCCATGGGGCACGTCTGCTTCTACGATGAAGCGGACAAGGTGCTCTTCACGGGCGACCACGTCCTAGGAGAGGGGACGCCGTTCGTTGGGGCAGGGTTTGGAGGAGCGTTCTACGGGTTAGGCATGGAAAGGCTTAGGTTCAGAGGATGGTTTGAAGGAGACCTTGCACTCTACATAGAATCCCTAAAGAAGCTCTTAAACTTGGAGGTAAAGACGATCCTGCCAGCCCACGGAGGAGTAGTTAGCGACCCATACAAGAGGATAAACGAGACACTGAAGAGGAAGCTGTTCAGGGAGAGAAAACTGCTGAGGATACTGAGGAAAGGAAGGACGGACTTGGACTCGATAATAGAGAAACTTTACGGGCAAGTAGCGGACAAGTACATACTCCGGGGCTCAACCCTAGGATACTTAAGCAAGCTGATCAAGGAGGGAAAGGCGTCGTTCACGCTGGAGGAAGGGAAAATATACTTTGAGCTAACCGAAGCTTAAAGGTTTAAACGTCTCCCTCCCCCGCTCCCCTCTGCTGCATCCTGCTCGCCCTAGAATAGTATGATATGATGTTGGTTAGAGCTTTAGCTGCCCTCTCAACGCTTGGGAAGACTGGCAGCTTAGCGTCGACAAACAGGTCTCGCACGTACCTTTGGGCTTCCTCGTATGCAACCTGCGGTATAGCGATCAGGGTGGGCTTCCGCGACATGACGTCTTGGCAGTATTCAACGATCATGCTGTAGAATCGGGTTGAAAGCTCTGGCTGGTCTGTGAAGTCCGCGTAGAATGAAGGGTACTGGACGGCCAGCTCGAACAGGACGGCGTCGACGCCCTCCTCGTCCTTCAGCGTTTCAAAGATGGTTTTCACAGCGTTAATGTTCATAAAGGAGCCTGCCAAGTCTATAGGGTTTGACACGCTCGTCCCAACGTTTTGAACCACGCTAGCCATCTTCTCCTTAGCCGACTCGCTTAACCGTGGGACCTCGAGTCCAACCTCGAAGCAGTAGTCGGCGTTGACGACGCTGGAACCGCCGCTGATAGACACCAGCCCAACCCTATTCCTCTCTATTCGAGGGCAGAAGGTGAACGCTAGGACGGTGTCCACCAGCTCGTAGAAGCTGCTAACAGGTACGGCGTTGCACTGCCTTATCAGGGCATCCCATATTTTAGGTGAGCCGGCGAGTGACCCGGTGTGCGATGCCGCAGCCCGGCTGCCTACCTCGGTCCTACCCCCTTTCCACACAACAACGGGCTTCCTCGCCGCAGCACGCTTCAGGGAGCTGAAGAAGCGCCTCCCATCCCTAACCCCCTCAACGTAGGCTGCTATGACACGGGTGTTAGGGTCGTTAGCTAGATAGTCGAGGATTTCAGCTGCGTCGACGTCGCACCCATTCCCAAAGCTGACAACCGTGCTAAACCTTAACCCGGTTATCTTACCTATAAGGGAAAAGTTTATCGCGTGCCCTCCACTCTGGGACACGAAGCCCACCGGGCCGGGCTCCCTCGGCAGGTCGGGTCTGAACGCTAAGCCGTGCGCGGGATGATATATGCCAACGCAGTTTGGCCCTATCACGCGAACCCCTCCATCCCTAGCTATGCGGACGATCTCCCTTTCGAGCTGGGCGCCTTCCTCGGTCCCGGACTCGCTGAAGCCAGAGGAGAAGATAACGACCCCTTTAACCTCCTTCTTGACGCATTCCTCTATTATCTTCGGCGTCACCCTTGCGGGAACAGCTGAGATGACGAGATCTACCTTGTCCGGCACGTCCAGAAGGCTCGGGTAGAACTTGTGTCCGAAGGCGGCCTTAACGCTCGGGTTCACCGGGTAAACGGCCCCCTTAAAGCCTGCGGAAACTAGGGATCTGAGGAAGTAGAACCTGTTCCTGTTTGAGCTTCCAACGATGGCGATGGTTTCAGGGTTCAGAAGCTCCTCGAACCTGCACCCTGACCTCACCGAGACACCTCCACTATGATGGAAGAAGCAGAGCTTGGGCAGACACTAACAAAACGGCAAAATTAATCTTTCGCATTTAAAGGTGAAGCCACGAAAGCTGAATGCAACCCTTAACTATGAGAGCAAACTAAGCAAATGCATGTGATCCCTGTGAACACCTAAAAGCTTAAACCTAGATTTAATTAAATGATGAGGAAGAGGGCTGGTGGGAGGGTGGAGGGGTGGCGGTGGACTGGCCAGCCGAGCATTTCTCCTAGCAGCCTACGCCTTAGCCAACCAGATGTACATTTTGACACTCCCTACGACTAGAGTCGGGGGATTCTGGGTTTGTCGGCTTGGCTTCATTCTGCCCGGTTCGGGCTGTGTCAAGGTAGCCCCTGCTACGGAGACTAGCCCCGTAGCCCGCTTCAAGATGTTCATGGCTCCGTTGTAGTTCGCGT
>JAPDJY010000090.1:0-5774 GCA_029258835.1 Thermoproteota archaeon
GCATTTTCTGTACGCCCCGCGATTCTACAACCCACTCAAAGGATAACAGCAGAGGCAAGATCAAGCTGGCTGCCAAATGGTTGGGATCTGTTGTTCTTCCTTCCCCCAGGATGAGACTGGCCCGTATTGAATGCTGCCATGTAATCCCCCGCAAATATGAGACCAGAACATAGATAGCAGCAATGGCACCGCCCGTAATGATAAGTTTTGTTAAAAGAGAATACTCTTCCTCAGTACAAGGATAGGTCCCAGCTAAAAAGTAGATAAAAAACAAACCAGTAATGGTAAAAAGAGATGATAAAGTTTCGTGCGGAGCGACTGCCCACAAAGTTGAGAGAACCGCTAATGATAAGAACATAGCCCAACCCCAGGCCACACGCGGAGGTCTGAGTAAACGCCCCTTTGCAAGAACTATTCGATTGGCCCCAAAGGCAACGATGACAAGAATTCCCAGGTATCGTGTGACTGTGCCGCCAATATTGAGCCATAACACGTTATCGAACGGGATTAGAAAAGCATAAAGACCTAGGGGGAAAATAACTAAATATTTGATGCTTACATATGGCAGGGCGAGCAGTGAGGCTCCTCCATTTAACAGAAACCTTGTAACCAAGGAATCTTTGGACTTAGCAACTGCTTTCATCCTGCGATTCATGTTCATGGATCGGTGATAAAATCCGTGGTGAGTTACATGTAGTGAGTACTAAGTTATGCATGAGGCATAATGGCCTCTCATTTGCTTTTGTATGTTTTCTCCTTGGAGACGCGCTTCTTCCATCGACTAATGTGGACTAATGTGACCGGGTGCACCCCTTGGGCCCGAGCCACTTGGGTTTTGGTCCCTTGCCTTCGGCTTTGAAGGCCTCCAACACCGCCGGAACTTGAACGCCGGACTGTATCTATTCCCGTTGCTCTTCATCCTAGCCCCCCTTTCCGCGGGCCTCTTGCCCGCCTCTTGTCTTAGCACTCCAGGCGGTTCTGCTCAAAGGACGCACCTCAAAGGCTAGCACCTCCGCCAGTATCCACTGGCTTTCATCTGGCGCTCTTTTTAAAATCACCCCCGGTTTTCAATATAGCTTCCCACACATCCGGTGTTTTAACATCCCGAGAATTTTTTTAGTCTGGTAATAAGACCATCGTGTTCCCTGTAACACAGAGACAGGAGTTCTTGCTAGGCTCCATAATATGAAGCCTCGCAACTTTGCGAACTTACTGGAATACAGAGCGGCAAGGCTCTTCGCTTGCTGATACTCCCCAAAAGCGATTAGAAACCTGAGCTGGCCCATGAGCAAGTGCCAGCGAACATCTTGGTAAGAAAAACGGTTGGTTTTATCTAACAAACCAATAATTCTGCGCTCCCAATCAGGCATATTAAAAACAGTCCTCTTCCGCATTTCATGAGACGTTCTCACAATCGAGTTAAGAACGGTCTCATCATACACTGCCAATGGCTGAGCTATGTACCCCCACCTACCAATCGCTCCTAGACAACACCACAGCTCTACATCCTCCCCTGAGGCAAGGTCGGTACGAAATTTACCCGCTTTAAAAAAGGCGGAACGCCGTAAGAGTACAGAATCGGTACAACAGAACCGAGGTGCTCTAGCATAAGCGCGAAAAAAATCCTCCACAGGGCCTTCCTTTGGTTCTCGTCGCACTGGAGGCCAACGGATCATTCCTTTAGGCCGCTTCAGCCAATACGCTGTACTCACAACGTCTATCTCCGGGTGCGTTTCCAGAAATGAGACTGTAGTTTTAAGAAATCCTTCTAACCAATAGTCATCAGCGTCTAAGAAAGCAAGATACTCGCCAGAGGATGCTTGGACTCCACGATTACGTGCCGCACCAGGGCCCATGTTCTCCTGCCACAAGTACTTTATCCTTTTCCAATATGGCGCCAAAGCACGACGGCTTCCATCAGTAGATCCATCATCTACGACAATGATTTCATAATTCCTGTACGTTTGGGAGAGAATAGATTTAATAGCACGAGCGACGTAGTGTTCTTTGTTGTATACAGGGACAACCACTGAAACCAGAGGGTATTTCATTCCAACCCTCCTCCTGCCAATTTGGCGAACCATTCAAAGTTGCGCTCTGCCAACACTTGAGCTTCTGCAATGCTAAGGGACGGAACCCCAAACTTATCATTGCAAAGTAAAGCATTAATTTTATCTACTAGTTCTTGCCATTTAAACTTTTCGGAATCTAGCTGCGCTTCCAGCGGAAGTCCTACCATTTGAGCAAAAGCTGAACATTTCGGGTGATACGACAGGACGACAAACGGAACACCGGAAGCAAAGCTGTAAACCGCCGCGTGAAGCCTCATTGCTAGCACAGCACGGCATTGCTTTAGTCTCCTAAGCATTATAAGTGGGTTTGGAGAATAAGGCACAATTTTGCAGTGAATCCTGTTTTTAAGTGCGACCTGTAGATTACGCAGCAAAGGCATATCTCCGTAAAGCGGGTGGCCATTAAACTCGAATAACCATACTTCGGTTTCGCCCCATTTGACGTTTTGCAAAGCGCGCACCAGTTTTTGAAAACGCTTTCTGTCAGCACTTTCCCCGTGTCCCAAAAAACGATGGAAGTCACAAACTGATATGCCAAAAATTGGCCTATGTGGATCTTTGGTCAGATATGGGTCATCCCTCCACTCGGGTAAGCCGGCTTTCTCAAGCAAAACTGCCGGATCAAATGCAACCTCAGTAACGGGGGCGGAGATGGACCTAGCTTCTTCTAGAGAGCGCTCATCTCGCACTGCTACAAAGTCAAATAACTTTAGAAGATCACGTGCGGCTGCTTTCCCTTGAGGTGTCCTCAACGGCCCAATGCCTAGACCGACTGCAGCAAGCTTCTTCCCAAGGACCTTCAAGTGTTTGAAGAAACGAACTTTCGCTATAAGGTGGGAAGGGCCCAGAAGGTCATGTATTACACTACCTCCCCCAAGCACTACAATATCTGCCCAATACATACTCCGGAATATCAAGCTCAACCGCCGTAGCCCCCTTATCTTGACCGCCCAACCACTTGGAGCAAACGAAACTCGGAACCCCGAAGGAACAACAAGCGGATCCGAGTGGATGTAGAAATGCGCTTGTGCCATGTGCTGCCCTATCCCTCGAAGGACTGTTACAGCTAGGGCATCATCGCCTGTATTCTTTTGCCCGTAGTATCCTAGTATCGTAATCCTCCACATTTCCTCCCCATGATGAAACTTGTCTTTATCAGTACCCCAATATTCGTTTCCTTAACGCACACAGCACCAATCTGTCTTCGTCATCCAGCCCCAAAGCTATAAGTATTGACATATATATTACCCCAACCAGGACAACTCCTCCTACCCACAGCCATCCCCTCAAACTCAAGAGCTGCCTTATCCCAAGCCAAACGAGCGCCGTCACCACTCCTGACACCAGGGGTTTCCAATAAGAAAATTTATACGGGTGTAACCGGTAAAGCAAATACACCTCAATCAGTCTAGCCAGATTGACCAGCGTGACCGACAGCCCAGTGGCGACTCCCGCTCCTAAAATTCCGTACTTTGGAATAAGGAGGAAGTTAAGAAATACATTCAATCCTCCAAGGGCTAAGCTGTTCATAAGCTCAAGCTTTTGCCGGCCGGTCATAGTGAGCATGGACCATACTGGCCCTACACCTGCATCGACAAGCTCGGCGATCCCAAGAGCAATCAAAACAGGGGCACCGCTAGAAAATTCTGGTCCGAAGAACTTCATCATTGGCTGAGCAAAGAGGATGAACACTAACACTAGTGGTAGAGTCAAGGTAAAGATCCACTTAGTTGTGGTTTTGAAGAGCGTCCCCAGCTCCTCCATTCGACGCTGGTTGAACAAATCAGCGATAATCGGGGAGAACATCGCGGTAAGCGACACCATGAACAAGGTGGCTTGCCCAGCCAGCATTGCAGCCGCATTGTAGATGCCTACGTCGTGCACCGATCCAAGGATCCCAAGCATGATCCGATCAGTTCTTGTAATCAAGAGCGAGGATAGCCCCACCAGGAGGAGAGGCAGTGAATAGAGAAGCAATGTTCTAACCTCATAATGAGCCCTCGACCCAACAGTCAACTCGGGGAAGAGATGGTGCAGTAGGTAGAGTCCCAGGGCTGCCGAGAGGACCGTGGACGCGAGAAAACCAGCGAGGGCTCCCGTGAGGCGATACCCCAGTAGAAAGCTCCCGCTTACGAAGAGCAACGTGGACAATGGACGGGAAATCTGGCTTATCAAAACATCGTAGTCAATCCGCCGTAGCGCGCGGGCGGAGAAGGAGGTCATGCTCACCAGGGTGGAAAAAGGGAGTGCAAAAGCAAACACACGCAGGGGGGCGGTCAAAGCAGGTTCGTTGAACACATCTTGGGCAATGGTGGCTGAAAGGAAGTAAAGCATAAGAGCGATAAGCCAGGCTGAGCTAAAGGATAATACGAGTGCAAGAAGAAGCGTACCTTTAAGTCTGGCCTTGTCTCCCGATCCATGATACATGGCTCCGAAGCGAACTACGCCGTTCTGCAAACCGAGCATCGAGAGCGTCTGCGCAATGCCCAGGACACTAAAGCCAAGGGCGTACAGCCCATAACCTGCCGGCCCGAGCACACGAGTGAGCACGATCTGCAGGAGGAGTGTGAAAAACTTCCCGATGACCTGGCCAAAGAACGCAATTGCGCCACCCTTGGCCACCTGCTTGGTGAGACACTCTACGGAATCTACGTTTGAATGCCCATGTTCAGAGGTCACAAGTAAAATTATAGAGGCAGGCGCGGGGAAATACACTGGCCTGCCTCTTGTCTCCCATGCCGCTAAGGCAGCATCGCCTTAGCCACGTTGAACACCTTTCTTGGATATGCGCCCCTGGAACGGAACCACTTTTGGAGCCAATTTCGGCTAACGTTTTGGGGACAAACCCCTCACTTGCAAGATACTCCATGGGCGACCGATATCCAAGCCGTGAATGGCGGCGCTCGTGGTTGTGGTACTTCATTTGCCTCCCGATCGCCCACTCAAGCTCTCCCAGCGTGGCCGCGTCTCCAAACAACGAGCCGTTCTCCACCTTGAACCGTCCCCAGAACGACTCCATCCACGGATTGTCCTTCGCCCCACGCTCACAAAAGGACACCACCGCCTTGTCTTCAATCAGAAGCTACCCCAGCCACCGGTAGCTGGTGTACACCGAATCCTGATCGTGGTGTACGATCAGGCCTTCAGGGCCTACACCCCACCCAGCCAGGTTGGCCTTGGCCCTCTCCCAACACTTGAGCGCCAACTCCCGGTTAGCGCTCTTCCCCACCGCCCAGCCCGCCACCCAACCGCTCCCGGGATCCAGCATCGCCATCAGATACGCCTTTCTCGTCCCATTCGCATACTTGATCTCCGTGAAGTCGGTGCACAAGACCTCGAACGGCTCGAACTTTTTTTCTCGCACCAGATTGAGCTTCCCTTCTCCTTCTTTCAGGATCACCCTCACCCCGCTGGGCCGGGGTTTAGCCACCTTCCTCCGCAACGCCAGGTCCCACTCAGAAAGCAGTCGCCTGAGCTTCTTGTGGTTCACCTTCAGCCCATGGCGGTCCTCAAGCTCCGCCTGGATCCTGCGGTACCCATTGGCGGGATGCTCCTCCACCACCTCAAGCACTTTCTCCTTCAACTCGGCATCGGCCTGGCTGACCTCGGAACGGCACCGATGACGGTGCCAGGTGGACTTGGACAAAGAAAGCGCACGCAGACATCGGTTGAGACCGTATTCCTCCCGGTGCCTCTCCACCA
>JAPDJY010000077.1:0-5679 GCA_029258835.1 Thermoproteota archaeon
CTCCTGTTAACGCTTAGGGGGAGGAGGTTTCAAAGCATGGTTCTGATGGCTGTTAGGGGTAAAGGGAGGGTTGCCGTCGAGGAGCTTCTCGAGGGCGACGCCCTAACAAGGGTCTCCATTTTCGTAGAAGTTTTGAGACTTATATCTGAGGGTGAACTCAAGTATGATAAGGATAGGAGGGAGGTCTACGTTTGAACGAGGTAAGCCTGATATTCACCGCGCTTCTATGGAGAGGGCTGAGCGGGTGCACGGTGAAGGAGCTGGCTGAAAGATTAGGCTTAAAGGGGGAGCTTGGGGAGATTCACGTCCTGAAAACGCTTGGAGTGCTTGATGCCATGATTAAGCCCTTGGGGTTGGCGGTTAAGTATAATGCGGCAGCTAAAACGTGGATCGTGACCTACCGTTGGAGTCGGCTTGCTCCGCCGGCGGAGCTACCGAAGAGGTTGAAGGCGACCCTGGCGGCGGTGGTTAAAGTGCAAGGGGCGAGGGGGGAGGCAAGTGTTGAAGACGTCCAGAAGGAGAGGGGTAAAAGCAGGAGGAGCGTTCTGGAGGACCTACGCGAGCTGGAGAGGATCGGGCTCGTCGAGAGGAGGGGGAGAAACGCCTTCAAGGTCTCAGAGAAGCTGGCACCCTTCATAACTGGTGGAGAGGAGGGAGGGGGAGGAGACGGCAGCACCTAACTTCGGGGTGGCGGGTGTCCGCTGCAGCCGCCACGCCCGCCGAGTGGCCATTCCCTTCACCGCATCATATTTTTCTTGCTTTTGCGGTTATGTCTTGGAGTACTACGTTTAGTGTTTTTATTAGTTCTAGGTTTGTGGTGTAGATTCCGACCGGTTGAGGGGCTGCAACGGCCAACGCCATCTCCTCGTTGTCCTTGTTTACTATGTAAAGGTTTGAGGGGTAGTGTCTGAGCTGGACGTTTGGTGGTAGGGCTGGCGGGGGGGCACCCTTAACGTCAGCCACCACTACGACCCTCTGCCTTGGAATCTGGTGTATGAGGTGTAGGGGGACATCGTCTATGGTCGGCGCCACTATGGTTATCGTGCTCTTAGTGTTCAGTATGAACGCTTTTAGGAGAAGGTCTATGTGTGGCTTTCCAGCTATCCTCCCCGTGTCCTCGAAGGGTTGAGGCTCCGTTTCCTCTGCCAGCTTGGCTATTGTTGAAATCGTTTTAAGGGAGCGGGCTACGAGGTCTACCCCCCTGTCCACTAGCTCTGAAAGGCGGGCTGACCCGTCTCTTATCGTCGACGACGTTCTGCTCGCGGCCGACTCCATGAGGGATTTAAATGAAGAGTTGAAGGACATTAAAGCACTTCTCCATCCGTTCAGCCCTTCCACGAATATCCCGGATGCCCTCTGTTCAGCCTCGTCAGACGTCTTTCCGAGGGCCTCCGAAACAGCTTCCAAGTGCGCCTTCACTTTCTGCATGGACTGGAAGAGGCTTGACTTGAGGGATGCGTGCCTCTCCTCGAACGCCGACGAGAGGAGCCGCTGGAAGTCGGCCAGCCGGTCCTTCATCATGGAAGAAGGCTTCTCAGCTATGCTCGAGAGGCTCCTAGCCTTAACCTCTATGGTGTCCCGGACGTCTACGACGTAGCCGTCGAGGGTTGAAAGGAGGTCATACCTTATCTTGCCGGTCTGGGAGGCGAGGTCGCTGCCGGCGGCGGAGAGAGCCTCCTGCACCCCCCTTAAGCTCTTGTCCTTCACCTCGCTGAAGGATGCTTCGCCCTCCCTTAGCAGCCTCTCGGCGTCATCCTTAAAGCCCGAGACGAAGCCGGTAAGCTTGGACATGCCATCCTTTACTGTTTCAACGATCCTCTGCTCGGCCTCACCTTTCACCCTTGAAGCCTCCTCGACGATCGAGTTAACCTCGCTGCTAAACGAGGAGGCTAGGTCGTTCAGGCTTCTCCCAATCCGCACGGCAATGTCCTCCACGACTTTATTAAGTTCGGACCTGACACGCTCAGCCTCACTGTCGGACAGCTTAGGCAGCTCCAAGCCGAAACGCGAAACCTCACCGTCAAAACCTAGCTTTGCACTTTTCAGGCTCTCCTCAGCCCTGCCAGACAGAAGCTTGACTCTTTCCGTTAGCCCGGTCAGCAGGGACTCGGCCTCCCCAGCCTTACCCTGAAGGTCCTTTAAGAGATCTTCAACCTCGCCTTGCACACCTCTAACCTGCTCCAGCCACTCATCCGCCTGGCCGGTTATGTTGGAGGAGGCTGCTCCCAGAGCTTCTTCAGCCTTCCTTTCCGCGTCAGCCAGCGCCTTAACCATGCCACTCTTAGCCGTGTCCACGGCTTCTAGCAGACGTGTTCTGGAAGAGTTGAGAAGTTCCTTCGCTTTAGACGAGAAGCCGTCGGTTTCCGCTTGGAGGCGGGATAGGGTGTCCTTGATGGCGGACGAGGTGGAGGATGCGCATTTCGTGGCGAGCCCGTCCGCTCTCGAGGACAACGCGGCTAGCCGCTCATTAACCTCCCGTTTGAGGGAGGATGAGAGGGCCTCGAGTTCGCCTGCAACCTGGCTCAGCGTGCCGCCGGTCGCCTCGGCCACACTTGCAGCCTGGGAGATTGCGGAGTCTACGAGATCCTTAGCTGAGGCTGTGAGGCTTCTCAGGGTGGATACAGCCTCCGAGTACTTCTCGCTTAAGCTAGACCATACCCTTTCCGCCTCCTCCGTCATCGTTGATATTTGCCTGCCTACTTCGCCTTCAGCCTCCTCGAGGATGGAGAAGGCCTCCCCCATAGCGTCCTTAACGGCTTCATCGACTGATTCCGCTTCCGCCAGCATCCTCTCCGCGGCTTCCAACCCCTCCTTCTCCATGGACCTGATTCTTTCTTCGGCTTCCTCCCCTGTTAAACGTCCAACTTGCTCCTTGAAAGCTCCGATCTCTTCTTCAACTTTACCGTGGAGGAGGCTGAGAAGGCGTGTTACGGAGTTTCTCTGAGCTGACGCTGCACTTTTCACGCTGGATGTTAGGGATTTGAGGCTGTCGCTGAGGGAGCCGGCGGCTTTCCCCACCAGGGATAAGGCGCCTTCCACGGCGAGCTTGGCGCTTTCAAGGGTTTTAGACGTGTTTTCCATCAGGGACTCTCCCATCTTCTCAACCGTCCTGCTTAAGCCATCCCCGAGCACCTCAACATCTGATGACACCTTGGAGAGCAGTTCGCCCACCTGCCCAGCGTAGCCCTCAACCTCTCCCCGCACCTGCTCCCCGAACTCGGTGATGTCCGACTGTAGGTCGAGCACGACTTTTCCGAGCTCCTCCCTAACCTTGGAGGCTGCCTCAGCTGCCAGGTCCTTAACCCTCTTCTTCGCTGCTTCGTCCTTTTCCTTGAATGACCTCAGCAACTCCTGTGTGTCCTTCATGATCCGCTCGCCGAGGTACGTCATGGCTCTGTCTACCTCGTTTATGAGGGACGACGCTATGGATTCGACGCGTTTCCTCTGGTCTTCGATTGCTTTCTCCAGCTCTGATCTTAAACCCAGGACGGTGCTCCTCTGCTCCTTTAACGCGTTGCTGAGGGCTAGTAATTCGTCCTTTCCAAGCTTCTTCTTCCCCTCGGCTGCCTCCTCTATGGTTCGGATTATGTCGAGAACCTTGCTGACCACCATCCTAGAGGTCTCCTCGACCGATGCAAGGCTGCTCCTCTGGAAAGCTATGCTGTCGCTGAACCTTGCCGACACCTCTTCTTTGAGCCCTGCAAGCTCCGAGGATATTTTCTCGGAGAAGCCTTCTAGTTGCCCGTTCACCTCCCTTCTCCTTTCATCGATCAGCAATGCAATCTCCGAGCTGAGGGAGCTTGCCACGTTCTCGACGCTGCCGGCGGCGACGCCGGCTTTCTCCTTTAACGTGGAGAAGAGAGCCTTTTCCTTCTCCCTGTAGCTCTCAGCCCACGACGAAGCTGCATCCTTAACCTTCAGCTTGGCGGAGTCTAGATATCCCTTCACGTCCCTAACTTTAACGTTAACATCCTCCTCCGCCTTCCCTGCCAAGTTGGCGGTAAACTGCTTAAACTCCCCCACGGCGGACTCCACGTTTTCCAATACGTCTCTTTTAGCTGCTTCAACCCTCCCTAGGGCGTCCTTGATGGCTGCTTCAGTGTTCTCCTCGAAGGAGTCAAGGGCCTCCGCCATGCTGTTAAATGATTCCTCCATCTCCCCGCGTACGCCGTCTTCGGCCTCACCCAGCTTGGATGCAAGGGCGCTGGAAGCAGACTCCGAGAGCTCTTTAAGTTTGCCTGCGAAGCCGCTTATCTCCTCCATCGCCGCCGAGGAGACGTCCCTGACTATCCGCGAGGCTGCTTCTGAGGCTGCTCTGAGGGCTTCCACGCACCTCGCCTTCGCCTCCTCCAGTATTTTAGATGTTGCTTCGGCGACGTTGCTGAGGGACTGCTTCACAGCCCCATCGACCGACTCCGCCGCCTCCCCGGCCTTTGAGAGGAAGTGTTCCCTCATGGATGACGCCGAGTTTAAGCATTCGTCTAGGGTCGAGGAAGCTGAGGAAAGAAAGCCCTTTAGGGATGAGGAGGAGGAGGCGGAGAATTTTTCATATGAAGCGCTGATTGACTTCCTGGCTTGAGCAAGCACCTCCACCGCCCTGCCTGTGAAGGCTGACATCCTCTCCGAAAGCCGGCTTTCTGCTAAGGCTGCCTCACCCTTCACGGATTCTGCGAACGCGTTCAAGCGTTCACCCAGCATTTCTTGAAGGGTTGACGCCGCCTCCTCCCACGCCGAGGTGGATGAGGCCAACAGTTCCTTAACGCCTTCTTCCACCTCCGTAAACCCTTCTCCCGCCTCCTCTCCTGCCTTTGATGCCTCGGCGTCCAGCATGCTGCTGCATTCTCGAATCGTCAGCTTTAACGCGTCCAACGCCGCACCGAGCGCCTTTAGCGACTCATCCCTGCCCTCCTGCAATATTTCGGTTAACCTCGCAGCCACGGGGAGGAGGGAGGCAAATCCCTCATGCACGCTGCCGTATGCCTCCTTAAACCTCCCAGCTGCGGCGTCGACAGCATCCGATGCGGACCTGCTGAACTCCTCACTAACAGACTTAACGGTTGAAACCAGCTTTTCAGCCTGCTCCCCGAACAGCCTCTTCAGGCCTTCTACTTCCTGGATTAGGGCTGTGTAAGCCCCCCTTAACGCCTTGACTGTGAAGTCCGCGATGGATGACAGCTCGCCGCCGGCCTCGTCTAGAACTCTCTGGATGAGGGATGAGAGGTGGCTGAGAGTGCGTTCCTTGACCTCCGTTAGGCGGCTTATAGGGGCTGTCATGGACCGAGCTAGCCTCGCTGAGGCATCCTCCAGCTCGGACCTAAGCTTCTCCAAGGCTTCGTCTGAGACCCGTGACAGGCTGCTTCTAAGATGCTCTAAGGACGTTTCCACCCTCGAGAAGGAGGATTCAATCTCTGGGATGACCCTTCCAAGCACGTCCTCGGATCGCTCCTCCATTGTTTTTATGGCGGAGCCGGCCGCCTCCTCCACCCGCTCCCTGAACCTCGCTATGGCCGACCGGGTGTCCTCGAGGAAGCCGGCTAGAACCTCTCCGATGGAGTCCTTTATCGAGGAGATGGATGACGTGAATTCCTCCACAGCCCCTGAGGCGGCCTCGATGAGCCTTTCTTGGGCGGATAGGGATGCCTCCTCGTGGCGGTTTACGGCTTCGACGATCGCCTCCTC
>JAPDJY010000091.1:0-5604 GCA_029258835.1 Thermoproteota archaeon
GAAGGAGCGGGGTTACCCCAAAAGGGGGCGAGGCCAATGACCTGCTCCCAATGAACCCTGAGGGAGCCGAGGCTGATTTGTCCCAAAGCGGACACACGTCTATAAAAGACTACGTCCGCTGAACCCCGTAAAATTAGCGGAGCAGATATGCGAAGCCCCCATCCAATCGATAATGGCAGCTAAGAAAGTAATCATAGAAGCGACGATTGAAGAGCTTAAAAAGTCCCTGCACAGCGTCCTCGAATGAAACGACTCCGTCCACTCTAGCACCATAACCCGGCACGCCGCTCTTATGCGTCATCAGTAAGCGGCTGTGGTTAACGCAATCTCTGCATGGCTTCGCCCATCCTTCTTCTAAGGGCTTGAACCACTCTCTGCTCCGCGTCCTCGATGGATATCGGGTATGGCTTCTCCACGTTGAGTATTCCCTTCTCGTGAACCCTGCTGAAGAACCTAGTAATTATGGGGGGTTGAAGCCCAGCCCTCCCCATTAGTTCACCATCTGAAAGCAGTTCTCCCGGTGGGCCGGCGGCTAACACCGTCCCCTCACTCATTATGATCGCTTTAGACGCTATCTGCGGAAGCACATTCACGTCGTGGGTCGCAACCAGTATCGTCTTCCCCTCACCCGACAACCTCCTTATCATCTTGACGATAAACTCGGCATTGCAGGGGTCAAGGTTAGCTGTCGGCTCATCAAGAAGGTAAACTTCAGGATCCATTGAAAGAACAGTAGCCAGGGCAGCCCTCCTCTTCTCCCCAAAGCTGAGGTGGTGGGGGTGCTTTCTAGCGCACCCGGCCAGCCCAACAGCTTCCAGGGCCTCGGCAACCCTCCTGTCAACTTCCTCTTGAGGGAGCCCCATGTTCACCGGGCCGAACGCTACGTCGTCCCATAGGGTAGGGCAGAAAAGCTGGTTTTCAGGGTTCTGGAAGACGAAGCCCACTCTCCTCCTGACTTCCTTAACGTTCCTCCTTGAAACCTTCTCGCCCACCACGTAGACCTCACCTGCCCTTGGAGACAGTAGCCCCGCGAAGTGCATGAGGATAGTCGACTTGCCGGCTCCACTGGGCCCCAGGATAACTGCTACTTCACCCTTCAAAACCTCGAAGCTTACCCCTCTCAAAGCCTCTGTTCCGTCAGGATAAGAAAACCATACGTCAACCGCCCTTACAGCCACGTCACACAACCATAAAAACCCCCAGAAATGGTGAAAACAGGATAATCCATTTAGAGAGCACGTCTAGGATGAGAAGGGTGAACAGCGGGAATGGCACCGCCATGAACGGGAGAGTAGCCTTATTTAACGCAACGACGGCGCTGCAGAACGCTACGAAAGCCGCGGCGAAGCAGACGTCACCCTTACTTAAAGGTTTAAGCTCTTTAGCCGGAATGTAATTTCCGCCGGAGAACCCCCTCAGAAGCATGGCGTAGTAGACTTGCTCCCCCCTCCCGTATGCTCTGAGGAGAAGGTTTCCCGCTATTCTTCCCACCCCTCTCACCCTCTCCAGGAACTTCTCTCTTCTAACGCATCTAAGCTCCTTGGCTTGAAGCATCGAGAATGCTTCATCGGCGAAAAGGAAGATGTACCGGTAAGTTAGAAGGAGCATGGATGAGAGCAGGCTGGGCACTCCGAGCCCCTTCAGCCCAGCCGCCATCTCAGGGAACTTCGTTGTGAACCTTAAGAGCAGAGCGGACGCTATGCAAACCCATACTCTGATGATGAAGGACGCAGCCCTGTAAACCCCTTCAAACGTCGGAGTAAGCGTTACGAATGGAAGCTGGATGAACGTTATAGGGGTTCCCGTCGACATGAATGGGACAGGCAGCATCACCACCACGCTGAAGAGTGTGAAGGCCCCTGTCCGGGAGACGAATGCAGTCTTAGGTATCCGGGATGCGAAGAGCAACGCCACAATGGCGCCTGCAAGCACTAAAAGGCATCCTATGTTGTCTAAGAGCAACGCTGAGAAAATTAAGGCTAGGGAAACCACGATCTTAACTCTCGGATCCAGCCTGTGAATCGGCGAGTTAACCTCACCGAACCTTTCCACGTCTAGGAACTCTCTGAAGAAGGCAAGGAACTCCTTAAAGCCCGCTTCCAAACGTCACACCTCACGGAATATCACACCCACTCTTTAATATTTCTTACGTAAAAATTATTACTAATCAGCCTCGGAAAAAATGAGGAGAGGGTGGGTGTTGGGAAAGGCGGTGGAGTGGCACCCACCCTGAGATCCTCGCAGGGGTGTTGCCTAAGGCGTCATACCTAGGCTTCCTTCCTTCTCAGTACGGAGCCTAACAGCCAAGCCGCGCCAAGGGTGATGAAGAAGCCTATGACCGAAGCTGAAAGCGATGCTAGGTATTCGTTTCCTCCAACCATGCTCAGGAGCAGCGATGCGGCCTCCTCCGGGATCTCGACTTGCAGTATTCCCAGCATGTTAAGCGCCCCTATCATTTCAAGCCAATAGTTCAGCTGCACGTCCGGGGCTAACTGTAACAACATGTAATCTGGCATGGGGGCCCGCAGCAGGTACTGCAATCCCAGAAAACTCAGCCACGCGCTCAGCGGCCCCGTCTCACCCGTAATACTCCCGTAAATCATGAGTTGAGCGGTTACGTCTAACGGCTGTATCAGGCTTTCAATTGTGCGCTCTAGCCCGTCAGGGCTACTTGAAGCTAAGGGGAGGAAGACTCCTATGACTATTAGCCCTGCTAAAACGCTGAGCCTAAACCACCTCTGCCTCCAAGCAGCTTTAAACGTTTCAACCGGCGACATCGCAGCCACCTCCACCTACCCTTTAAAGGCGGTGGTACCCCCAGTGATGGCCTCCATTTCCTCCTTCTCTTCCCTTTCTATCTCTTCTCTCTCAAGCCTCCTAAGCAATCCTCGGAACCCTACCTTTGGTAGTGCAAGCATGTCTGGCCTAGCCCGGAGAGCGTACTCCACCACCACGCTAGTGATCAGAGCTTCACCTATCCCTATTATGAGATGCCACCCAACCATTGCTGGAACGGTTACCCCAACCCCGTAGGGGAACAGGGACGACGCTCCTATTTCGACGCCGCACGCCAGCGCTCCCAGAACTATCGACACGTATGACCCTATTGCTGCTCCAAGCCTTACACCCCAGCCTCCTCTGCCGACAAGCCTTCTAATTATGACGTACACGTAGTATCCGACGACCCCTCCTATAACGCCCATGTTAAGTATGTTCGCTCCGAGGGCTGATATTCCCCCGTCTCCGAAGAGCAGGGCCTGCAGGACCAGTATTATAGTCATCGATATCACCGCTCCAAGAGGGCCTAGGAATACTGAGATCAGCGTCCCACCAACTAGGTGGCCACTTGTCCCTCCAATTATTGGGAAGTTTAGCAGCTGAGCTGCGAAGACGCCTGCGGTGAGCACGGCCATCAAGGGCACATGTCTATCTTCCATGTAGCGCTTCGCCTGTATTAGCCCTAGAACTATGAACACTCCCGATATTACCGCGCAGATGGTTACTATCGTAATGTCAAGGTAGCCGTCAGGTATGTGCATCCATCATCTCTCCGTAATACTTTTTTTGAGAAAAGTATTACTAACTCGTATATAAAACTTTCTACACCATCCGATACCGATAAAAAGGTGAAGCTGGAATAGCAAGAAGCATCTCGGGCGGAAGCGAGAGAAGAGGCAATCCTTCAGAAACCCTTCTACTCTCCCGCGTTAATCCGCTCAGCCCCCTTCACCCTACAAGTGTCTAGCAGGCTACACGGCACAGCAACTCCATAACGTCCTTCACCCAGCCACAACCATGCAGACACCAAAGAAAACGCGGAACAATAGATGCCTTCAAAGTCGACTACAGGGCAGAAGCAAGAAAAGTTGGCCGTGGACCCGCATTTAAGAGGTCCCAGCTCTACCTTGATTACCGTTTAAGGTATCCCTCCGGAACGCTGTGCAGACAATTTGATGGGTCTTCCCTAGAACTTCTAGTGAAGGGTTTACCTGCCCGGCGGTGCACTGTTTAAAATGCAAAAGATTAATTATGTTGTTCATGTAGTGGTAAATTCTAAAAAGTGAATGGGGTGGTTTGGTGTCGTTTACGGCGAAGGTGAAAGTTATTTCTAAGATCTTGAAGAATCTCAGGGGGTTGTGGGGTGGCGAGCGCCTTGCAGACTTGACTTATGGAATTCAACTCGTACTCCTACTGAAAAACCTGGGAGTCCTCGAGTACTTAGAAACTCCCCGGAGGGTGGAGGAGGTAGCCGAGTTCCTGGGAGGCGTGAAGAGGCTTGACATCCTTAAGGACACTCTAACAGTCTGCGCAGGGTTAAAGGTTCTCGTGGAGGACGGCGGCGCCTACAGGACGAACTGGCCAGCGGTAGAGGAAATTCTGGCTAAGAGGAGTATGCCTGCTTGCCGGGATCTCGAGCCATCCTACAAGGCGTGCGAAACCTACCTTCCAGGCGAGGTCCTTAAGGTTTTGAGAGGCGACGTGAAGGAGTTCATTTCACCTGAAGTGGCGTCGATCTACTACTGGCAAACCCAGACGGAACTGTACAGGCTTGGACGTGAGATGCTGCTGGAGCTTGGAGGCGGGAAAAGGCTGAAGGAGAAGAAGATATTTGACCTAGGCTGCGGGTTTGGAGTTGAACCAGTCATCATACTAGAATACCTCGACTTCAACTGTCAACTCGTGGCGGCGGACTTCTTCGACAACGTCCTAGATGAGTGCATGAACAGGCTCGTCAACTTTCAGGGGAAAATGATCCCTCTGAAGGAGCTTGAAAACGTTGACTTCCTCCTCCTCGACCCATCCATGAAAGAACCGTTTGGCATGGAAGACGAATCGGTGGATGCGGTGTTCAGCTTCCAGTTCCTCCACTGGACCCACCACCCGAGAGAGGTCATAGCCGAATCCGCGAGGATACTGAAGCCTGGAGGAATAGTTATGACCTCAACTCCATTCAGAAAGAAAAAGGCGTTAACATCATTCGACGTGATGCTGGCTTTAATGGGAGGCAATAGAACGTATACGAGGCGTGAACTCATAGATTTCTTCTCGTCCGCCGGCCTAAAAAACATTAAAACGTTCATATCAGCGTTCATACTGGCGGAGAAACCATCATAAACCAGGAGGCGCCAGCCAGTAGCATGAAAACGTTGCCAACTTAACCAGTAAAGAAGCATTCCCAACAAAACATTAATCACCCTCCCTCACTTGGCAGGCGGCATTCCGGCTGAAACCCCTCTAGAGTAAACGTGGGCTGGACGCCTTGCGTAACTGTTACGCTTTAGAAAGACTTAATATGCTTATTTGGTCTGTTGGGGTTTGTGGTGGATGTGGGGGAAGGGTGGAATGCTTAGGGTGGTGGAGTGGCTGAACTTCTCCCTGGGTTGACAGGCATACCGTTGCTGGGCGGTCAAGAAGGGGATAGGGCGGTAAGGCTCCCAAGCGGAAGGTGCAGGATCCTGGAAAGCGAGGTGAGGAAAATACTTGAAGGAAGCAGCGGTTAAGTCATACAAGGTTCCAGTAGAGGCGCCGAGAGACCTGGTAGAAGCATGCTTCGAAGCGAAGAAGGAAGCGCTAGAAGGGATTATGAGCCACGTCACCCACCAC
>JAPDJY010000066.1:0-4951 GCA_029258835.1 Thermoproteota archaeon
TGAAAAGCTGAAGGGGATCAGGGGGCCGAGAGGGGAGAAGTGGAACACTAGCGTTTACAAGCCGGAAGAACTATACCCCGTCTGCAACGGCTCCCCTCCAGACCTAATAGTGTACTTTGACGACTTATCTTGGAGGTCTGCTGGAACCATAGGGCATAAGACACTGTACTTGGCCGAGAACGATAGGGGGCCCGACGACGCAGTCCACGACTACGATGGAGTGTTCATCCTCTACGATCCCCGAAGGAGTCTTGGAGGGCGCCGCGTCGCCGTCGACATCCTCGACGTTGCCCCCACGATCCTAAAGCTGATGGGGTTGCCCGTCCCAGCCACTATGGAAGGAAGACCCGTGGAAGGAGTTTGAATGTCCGGAGTAGTCGTCTGGCTGACAGGGTTGCCAGGGTCCGGGAAAACCACTCTTGCAAGATCCTTGGAAAGGGAGCTGAGGGAGAAAGGGGTTAAAGTCGAGGTCTTAGACGGGGACGACGTTAGAAAGTGGCTTAGCCCGGAGGCAGGATTCAGCAGAGAGGATAGGGAACGCCACCTAAAACGCGTAGCCCACGTTTCAAGGCTCCTAGCAAGAAACGGCGTCACGGTCATCGCATCCTTCGTATCCCCCTACCGGCACGTGAGAAGAGAGGTTAGGCGGATCATCGAGGAGGAAGGACTAAGGTTCATAGAGGTCTACGTCAAGTGCAGCCTGGAAACTTGCCTAAAAAGGGATCCTAAAGGACTCTACAAGAAAGCTCTTAAAGGCGAGGTTAAGGACATGACCGGGATACAGGACGCCTACGAGGAGCCGCTAAACCCGGATGTGGTGGTTGACACCGAGAGGGAAGGAGTTAGCGAATGCACACGGAAAATCCTCGACTACATCCCAACGGAATAAGAGAGTGTGTGACCCAAAGTTGCTTGACTTCCTGCTCCCCCTAGTAGGCTTTGCCGTAGGCTTAACCGTGGGCCTATCAGGTATAGGCGGAGCAGCCCTGATGACGCCCATGCTTGTAATTCTCGGCGTCCCCCCAACGTACGCGGTAGGGTCAGACTTGATATTTAACGCCGCAACCAAGCTTCTAGGGTCAGCCCTCCACGTTAAAAGGAAAAACGTCGAGTTTAACGTGTTAAAGCTGCTTTTAGCTGGAAGCATACCTGCACTTCTATCCTGCTCCCTCACCCTCCTATACCTAAAGGAAGCCTACGGGTGGACCCACCTAAATACGTTGCTGTCGGCTGCGATAGGTCTAGTGCTAATAGCCGTCTCCACCATCCACCTCGTAAGGTTGCGAAGCCGGGAAAACCCTCCCCCACCCCTTCAAACACGAAACCGGTGGAAAACAACTGTTTTCACAGGATTCCTAATAGGCTTCCTAATACAGTTAACATCCATAGGGGCAGGATCCCTCCTCATGCCATACCTGATGAAACGCATAAACTCGCCCAGGAAAATGGTTGGGACAAGCCTCCTCTACGGCTTACTGGCGTCAAGCATCGCAGCCCTCCTCCACGCCAGCCTAGGAAACATCCAGGTCAACATAGTCCTCCTAATGCTAGCAGGATCCCTCCCGGGAATCACGTTAGGCGTAAAGCTAAACGATAAGGTCGCACCGAGCAGCATCCGCACGGTAATAGTCACGCTAATCCTCCTCTCAGGAATCACCGTCCTCCTCAAAACCTTCCTCCTCTAAGGAGCCTCCACGCTTAAGCAAAACAGGAGAGCGGAGTCCTCACTCATCACCCTAAAACCCACCTCTCCCGGCTACCTTGCGAAGCAGTAACATTTTTCATAGACGTTTAATGGACGCTCTGCGGCCGCAACACATTTATACCTCTCCTTCCAGGCATGCTTAATCGGAGCCCCGTCTGCTCAGGCAGCCTGGCTGCCCATCGGGGCAAGCACCTTCGGATGTGGGGCTCCCGGGGTCACCCGAAAGGGGACGAGCCCCTAAAGGATAAAACCAAACCTTCAAGGGTGATGCGCCCCAAAGCGGACACATGTCTATAAAAGACTATATCCGCTGACCCCACCCACTATCCCTCCATCCCCCTCCTCAACTTCCTAGCTACCTTCCGTGCTTTCCCCGCTTCCAGCATCCTCACGTAATACCCTGGGCTAACACGCCTTGGCTTCCTCCTGGCAAAATCGCTCCCATCCTCGAAAATATCCATCAAAACCCTGCCGTCCATATCGCCGGGAATAGGCAAGCCAAACATGTGCAAGATGGTAGGAGCAACATCATATATCGAGACTCGTCTAATTTTAAACCCTCTCCTAATTCCCGGGCCGTAAGCCAAGAATATTCCGTTTGGTCTGTGGGTGCCGGTATGCCTCGCCGAAAGCGGCCTCTCCTCAAATAAAGGCCTGTTAAAATCTTCTACCACCGTGCACCTCCAGTCGTTCACCGTAAAAATTATGTCGGGCAAAAATGCGTTTCTCTCCCCATGATACATTTCCCTCGGCTCGTATACTTCAACGCTCACCTTCCTTCCGACATCCTCGCTTATATTTCTCAAATCGCTAATGACCCTCTCCTTTACTTCCTCTCTTTCCTCCAAGCTCCTCGCATTAATGTATACCGCTCCGAAGGGTGCGGTATGGCCGAGGCAATACGCCTTACTCCTTTCAAAGTCTATCTCAACCTCCACCCTCGCCCTCAGCACGTTGGCAATCTTCCTCCTAGTCTTAGGGGAGAAAACCCTTCTAAGCGGCGTCCTCGCCAGTCTAACGGCAACCCTATACGCCAACCTCTTAATACGTCCTTTCAAAGCACCCCTCCTCCTAGTCAGGTACCCCTTCACTTCAAGCCACTTAGCCAAATTAAACGTTTGATCATTTATTCCAAACCCGTGGTCCGAAACAATAAACGTAACGGTATTTTCCCCTGCCGTTTCGACAAGTCCCCCAATAACCCCGTCTACCCTCCGCCAGAACTCGACAAACCTTTGCTTATACTTCGGCGAGCTATCCGGGTCATACATTGGGTGCCCCTCGTCCACGTGCCGCCACATTATATGCTGCACCCAGTCGGTCATCGAGAAAACTAGGAAGAGAAGATCCCACTCCTTATCTCTAACCAAGTAGCCTACCACTCTTTCGAATTTACCCATAAACCTGTCAAGGTCACGCATAAACAAGTCTAAATCATCATACTTCCCTTGGTTATACTCTAAATGTATTTCATACCCTCCTGAAACCTCATCCAGCTCCCTTTTCAACGATGGCGGGTAGGTTATCTCGCCCTCAGGGAAAACCCCTATTCCAGAAACCATGAACCCGTTGATCTCGTACGGCGGGAACAACATCGGATAATTAAATATGCCAACCCTCCTCCCGGCTGCGCTAAGGTAATCCCAGAAAGAGCACCCCTTAAAGTCACGGGAGCTCACCGGGTGCAGCTTGTAAGACGCGTCCCTCCTGTTCAGAAAGTCTATAACCCCCGTTTTCCCAGGGTTCTTCCCCGTCGCCATGGACAGCCACGCACCCCCCGTGACGGGCGGAACCACAGACTCCAAAACCCCCCAACTCCCACCCCTCACAAGCCAGCCTAACACCCGAAGCCCTCCTCCCTCCACCAAAGGCATCAGAACATCCCACGTGGCCCCATCCAACCCAATCACAAGCAACCGATGCTCCATCATGAAACCTCCACTCTAAAGCCGTAGTAACCCGCCAGTTAGCGTTCCCTTAAGACCATCGAGAAACTTTAATAGGCCATCACTAAAAGGCTTATGCTTCAACCGACGGGGAAAGCTTTTTAATGGGAATGTTTCTCCCTGCCGGCAAGTCCACACATCGAAGCTTGCTTAAGTTCCCTTCAATGTTAAATGTCATCAACACCCGGCAAAACAAAGGATCCAGCACAGCGGGCCCAAGCGTAAGAAAACTTCCCGGGCTGGAAACCAACCCCCCAGAAAGGCTCAAATAATCAACTTGTAGTGCCGCGGCAAAAGTTTTAAGCCCTCAAGCCACCAATAAGCCCAACCACCCCACCATATAACTCCGCCTAAATAAATTATTTCCCAATTGTTTCCCGAATCCCCGTAAAGCCTCCTGCTGAGGCGGCATCTCCCACTCAAATTCTCGGTTATTTAATTTTAAAGGAAAGTGTTCGTTCCACAGGAAGACTTCGACTCCAATAAATCTCTCCCCTAAGCTCGTGGAAGACCACCGCCCCGGCGCATAGCGTCGACGGAAACCACCACACAGTGTAACTCCTCTCCGTAACATGCCACACTAAAAATCCAGACAACATATAGGCGTCTCAGCATAGGTCGTGGCCGCCACCGAAACCTTAGCGTCCCTCCAAGTATCCTACCAGTCGACGTAACCGGCCCAACCCTCCTCCACTAAAAGCCTTGTTAAACGCCGAGAGAACCGCCAAATACGTCCTCCACACCTGAAAGTATACCTCAACAGGAAAAAGCACAGAAAACCCCACTAACCAAAACACTAATGTCGTCTTCGCAACCCGCTCCGGAACGCTTTGAGGAGTGTTACGGCAACACCACCGATGTCCTACTCTTCCTCAACCCCTCCTCTTCGACTCCACGTAAACATCCTTGAGCACCTTTAACTCTTCATCCGCGTAGAGAACCCTCCCCTCCTCTAAGGCATCAACGACCGCTGGATTCCCCCTCCTTAGCATGTCTAGTGCCTCACTAAGAGTGTAGGGGTGCGGCTCTATAGGCAACCTGACATCCTTCAAACATTCCAGTATACTCTTAACCCTGTCAAGGTACTTCTCGGAGAACTCGGCTATTATTAGCAGGTCGTAGCCGCTCCAGGAACCCCAATCCCCCCTACTCCTAGAGCCGAACAGTATCACGGCTTTCACCCTGAACTTTTCGGTGAGCCTGCTGATGGCCCTTGAAAGCAGCTCATCTTCTCCCAAGAAGACCCTCCACAAACTTCACTATAGCCTTAGCAGCACTTATAGCCCTATCCGAAACCTCA
>JAPDJY010000045.1:0-4379 GCA_029258835.1 Thermoproteota archaeon
AGTTTTTTATAGACGTATGTCCGCTTTGGGACGCATCACCCTTGAAGGTTTTATCCTTCAGGGGCTCGTCCCCTTTCGGGTGACCCCGGGAGCCCCACATCCGAAGGTGCTTGCCCCGATGGGCAGCCAGGCTGCCTGAGCAGACGGGGCTTCAATTAAGCATGTCTGGAAGGAGAGGTATAAATGTGTTGCGGCCGCAGAGCGTCCATCAATGTCTATGAAAAATGTTACTGCTTCGCAAGGCGAATTCTAAGAGGGGGCCGTTTTCCCTGCCTACGTCGCCCATAAATCACTATGAGCTCCAAGGTGCTTGAAGAATACTTTCTCTCTAGGAACTCTAGCTCTTTTCCCTATCAACGAAAAGTTGAAGCATTAAGTAATATTTAACTTCAACAAAAACTTTCCCGCTTTTAGGTGTTTCATCCTTTTAAGAGAAAGAATGGTGGAAAATTCTAGTTACTCCTGTTAATATGAACTCTATGGCTATTGCCGCTATGAAGAGTGCCATGACGCGTGAGACGACGAGGGAGCCTGTTTTCCCTAGGAGCCTGTTTACCGGGTCTATGAACCTGAGGATAAGCCATGTTAACGCGAAAACGAGGATGACCGCTATGATGGATACTAATATCCCCGAGGTTTGGAAGTACATTATAACCGTCGTTATGGCTCCTGGGCCGACCAGGAGGGGGCATGCTATCGGGACAACACCTACGCTCTCAGCGGGTAAGCTCTCCTCCTTTCTCCATCCGGCAAGAAGGAGTTGCAGGGAAATTATTAGTAGGAGTATTCCACCTGCTATCATGAAGCTTTCTATGCTTATGCCGAAGAGGAGGAGGATGTAGTGTCCTACAGCTGCAAAGAAGATCATGAGAATGAAGCCTGTAATCAATGCAACGCGGAACGTGTGATGTCTCTCCTCTACGCTCATACTTTCTGTGAGGCTTAAGAAAATTGGGATGTTGCCTAATGGATCCACAACGACGAAAAGGGAAACGAACGCCTTTGCCAGGTCTGGAAGCGAGCAGGTGAGAGTTATTATTAGTGTTTCCGGGAGCAATGGCTTCTCCTCTCTCGGTTTACGAGTAAGGCTGTGCAAGATCAAATAAATAGGTTTTGAACGGATTATGGTGGTTACGAACATCGTTCAGGGTTCCCACTGCTAGTGGGAGCTCTGGAGGAGGACCCTGGAAAGGGTTTCCCTCCTCCTTCACGGCCTTTAAACCTCGACCACCTCGGCTTCTGGGGTTATCGTAACTTTACCGTTTCCCTCCTTAACGTTGCCGATAACGTACGCTGTAACCCCTCTTTTTTTGAGAGATGAAATAAAGGCGTCAAGTTTATCGGGGGGCACGGCCACCAGCATTCCTCCAGATGTTTCAGCCGATTCCCCTGCCTCAAGCCCATAGCCGAAGAGCTCTGAAACTTGAATTGAACCTTTAATTACTGGGATACAGTTAATTTCTAAGTCTACGCCGCTCCCCCTAGCCATGTTCCTTGCGTGCCCAACCAGTCCAAACCCTGTAATGTCCGTGGCAGCGTTAGGCTTAACTTCCTGCATTGATTCCGCAACAGGCTTGTTCGGCGAGGTCATTAACTTCAATGCTTTCTCAACGATTTCTTCAGCTTCCTTCCTAGAGAGTATTTTGAGAATCTCCTCCGATAAGACGGGGTCTTTCATAGCACGGTAAACAGCCATTGCAGGCTGCGTTCCGAGGGGCTTCGTCAGCACGAGAGCATCCCCACCTCTAGCGCCACTCTGGTACACTATCTGGTCTGGATGCGCCACTGCAGTTACCTCCCCGCCTGAGAGAGGCCACGGATTAAAAATCGTGTGTCCACCTATGCATGACGCCCCCACGTCTTCAAGGTAATCCTTAATTCCGCGGAGGATGTCTACCGCGATTCCTATTGGCATGTCTGGCGGAACACCTAGTATTGCTAGGAAGCCGACGATTTCCGTTGCCCCCATCGCTTATGCGCGTAGCCTGCATGGGGCTACGCTGTACACGTCACTGGTCACGTTTGCAGCGGATATTTTCCCCTGTACGTATCCTTCGTCTACGTTTGGGGTTATGAAGTCGACGCTTTTCACGAGGGCTAGGCCTTCTCTGATCCTTACAACGGCTGCATCCTCGTTAGGCCCACTGAGTACACCGCTGGGAGGTGATATCCCAGCCTTCTCTAAGAGGCTATGGAGGGGTTCCTGGGGAAGCTTACATGATCATCCATGAAGGGATACAACCTTCGTCATCCTATACTCTAAGGGTTACACCTCCATTTAGTGTTTCACTAAAACATTTACGTGGTGCTGATAAAAACTTTTTCAAGAAAAGTGATAACATGAATAAGAAAAACCGATAAGTGCGGGGCTGCTATGCTGGCCCGGATGTTGGATGGGCAGCTTGCATTATTGCCTGGGTGAAGTCTTCTGGCGTTACGCTGGGAACTTCCACGCCCTCCTCGGAGTAGAACGATGAGACGGCGTTTAAGACCTCTTCTCTCCTCAGCTTCACTCCTTTAAGCTTTTCCTCTAGCTTCTCCAGTTTCACTTCAGGGTACATCCAGAAGTCTCCGCTGATCAACACGTCCAGTATCTTGTCCTCTTCAAACTCTAAGGTAACCCTGATTAATCCTCCGGGAGCTTTATAGGCTGACTCGGCTACGAAGGTTGACCCTGCAACCTTGACTTTCTTTGCTAGTTCCGGGTGGGAGAAGTCGCGTGCGTACGTCCACTCATCGGAGAGGTACTTCTTTTCAATCTCCTCCGTCAGCCTTCTTTCTCTGTCGGTGAGCTCGCCTTCAACCATTTCAGCCCCTAAAACCTCTTCAAAGTTTCTCACAAGCAGACTCTTCACCTTCTCTAAGGGCGGCTTACTTCCAAGCTCTCTCAGAAGCGTGGTCACCCGATCCCTTAAGCTCTTAGCGAACTTATCCCTAAACTTTTCGCTTGGAACCTTAAGCACCCTGACCATCATATCGTAGTCAAAGTCGAAGATTATGTTTCCCGTAAGAACGTTGACTTCCCCAACTATTCCAGCGCCATTCCCGCTTATCTTCCTGCCTTCAACCTCGATGTCATTAACAGGCTTAAAGTAGGCTGAAACACCAAGCTGACGGTAGGTTCTTACAGGTGCCTCCAGGAGGAATCGGAAGAACTCGGCTACAGCCCCCGGAACCACAGGGTTACTCCTGTGAACTATAACTTGATAGAAAAGCTGGTTTCCATCCAAGTAAACAGCGCCTCCTCCAAGGATGCGCCGCACAACGGGTATACCCTTCAACCTGCAAAACTCTAAGTCAACCTCCTTCGCAGCCTCCTGATGGAAACCTATGCAAACCAGGGGACTCTCGGGGTAGCAGAGGATAAGCGTATCCGGAACGTTTCCCTTATCCCTCTCCAAGGCAACAGCCTCGTAGACGGCTTGCGTCTGCACGGGAGGGAGAGAGCCAAGGTCTAAGAGGCGCCACATGAAGAACACCCCAAACACTACTAGATCAACCTAAGATTTAACTTTAAAACTAAAAATTAAATTAACGATGCCCGTTGACGAGTTTTAGGTGTGAGAGCATCTAGACGGAATGGAGGCATCCGCAAAAAAGAGAAATTTATTGTTTTTTAAGCCGTTCTCTTATTTCTCTTTCAATCCATTCTTTTATTGCTTCACCTGTTATGAGGTTCTTAAGCTCCTCCTCCAGGTTGGATGGATCCACTAGTATAAGCCAGCCCTTCCCGTAGGGGTCCTCGTTCACTATGGATGGATTCGCCTTTATTTCAGGGTTAGTTTCAACTATCGTGCCTGAGACTGGAGACCTTAACGGCCCAACCCATTTCCCGGTTTCAAGGGAGCCAAACGTTTCATTCTGCTTAACCTCTCTGCCTACAGGTTTTAGCCGTATGAAAAGGATCTGGCCGGCGGTCACTTGCCCGAAGTCGTCGAACCCAACCCTCACCTTGCCATTCTCAACTCTAGCCCAACAGTGATCAGGGTGGTAATGGAGATCCTCGGGAAGCTCGGCTTCAACCATTTCCCCCTCAAGCTCAAACGTGAACTTCACCTAAACCACCTTCAGGAGCGCTGAGAAAGGTAGATGCACTAATTTAAAATAATTTTCTCTTCACCCCAGCCCTCTCGCTCTTAAACCTCATTCCTTTACTTTTATTTTACTTAATACTTAACGAAAATGAATTCTAAAGATAACTAAAGTAGGCTGGCAGGAAGCACCCACCCTAATTGGTTCTATCATTTTTGATGGGTTTTGGGGTAGATGGGGTTTTGTGGGTGTCTACTCCTTTCCACGCATTGGCCCGGGTGGGTTTCGTGGGTTATTGGGGGAGCTCGGGAGCCCCTCATCTGAGGGTTCTGTCCTCTGGGGCTGCT
>JAPDJY010000007.1:0-4141 GCA_029258835.1 Thermoproteota archaeon
GCCGAGTCCGTGGACATCCTCCACATTCATGGAGGAGAGCCGGCTGAGGGGGCAGCCGTGATAAAGCATAGGATACACTCGATGATGATGGACATACCGGTGTTTCTTAACGGGGAGCTCGTCACAGTTAAGCTCTTCGAGGAAAGTGGGATGAGCCTTGAGGAGGATGTAGACTTTCCTGGAGTTGGAACCTACAAGGTTTATCCTTATCCTCATCCCGAAACAATAACGCTTCCGAGGTACATTAAAGGGCTCAGGAACGTTACCAATCGCGGCACGGTTCTCCCTCCGAAGTACATAGAGTTAACTAGGGAGCTGGTAAGGCTTGGGTTGACAAGCGAAGAGCCACTTGAAGTTCAAGGACAGAGGATTGCACCGTTAGAGTTCGCTGTCGCTTTCATTCTCTCTCAAAGAGAGAGACTTCTTAGAGAAGCTGGAATAACAGAGCCACTGGGGTGCTTAAAGATCGTCGTTAAGGGTGAAAGGGGCGGGGAAACGCTAACTTACTCCTTCGCCTTCACGTCGAGAGGTCAAGGAATGGGTGAAGGAACCGGGATACCTGCAGCGATCGGAGCCATACTTATGGCTCAGGGTAAAGTGGCGGGCGAAGGGGTGCTTCCGCCAGAAGCATGCGTAAACCCAGTAGACGTCCTCAGCCTCGCTCAGCAACTCATTAAGTCAACTGGAAAAGGGGAGCTTCCACTAGTCATAGACGTAACAGGGGAGGACGGGGTAACTAGGAGGGTGGACATTAAAGAGTTATTCACGGCCTAGTCGAGTAGGAGCCTGAACACCCCGCCACCTTTTTATAGCTTGCTGATGCTTCGCATGCTCACCTATACTGCTCCTTAAGATATGGCACGATTTCTCCCGTCAGCGTCTCGTAGACGTGCTCGTAGGTGTATGGTTCAGGGTTGCGGGGATCCTTTGCTACGTCGTTATCTATCATTAAGACTATGTGCTGGGCGCCAGCCCTCACGAGCTTTTCAAGCTTGCCTGTTACTTCGTCCTTGGTTCCCATTAGCGTGGCGTCTCTGACGAAGGAGTCTGGAACGTCCTCGACGAGCTGCCCCAGCACCCCTAGGTCGAGCTGGTCAACGCTTGAAAAGCTTAGTAGGCTCAGTTTCTCCGGCTCGAACCCCATCCTCCTGTAAAGCTCCCTTTTCTCCTCCCTCCAGAACTCAGAGGCCATGAACTCCTTGGGAAACTGCACCGGGAAAGATAGCTTTTTGAGTCCAAGGTAGTTTTGGAGGGCCTCTTCGTCTTCATGTATGAAGACCCAGTTCCAGTAGGCGAATGTGAACTCGTCCCGGCTTCTCCCAGCCTCCTTCAACCCTGCTTCAACTTCCTTCATCCCATCCCTGTAGGTTTCAGGGCTGAAGGGTAAAGGAATCCACCCGTCGGCTATCATGCCTGCAAGCTTTCTGGTTCGAGGACTGTTAGCTGCGATCCACACCGGTATCTTTCTCGTTGGGGCTGGCTCCAAGACAGCATCCTTAAGCTTGAAAAACGCACCCTCGTGGGAAACCGGCTTCCCACCTGAACTCCAAAGCTTCCTTAAAACATCCACGAACTCCACCATCTTAGTAACTGGCCTTCTATAGTCGAACCCGTAGCTTTCAAGGTTGAAGGCTTCCCCCGCACCTAAGCCTAAAATGAACCTCCCGTTAGAAATGTGGTCAACCGTCATAGCCATCTGGGCTAGAACCGCGGGATGATACCTGTGAGGATCAGTAACCGCCGTTCCAAGGAGAGGTTTCCTTTTAAACTCTGCCAGAAGGCTGAATATAAGCCACACATTGTAGTTTCTGGTTGGGATTAAAGGAGGTAAGCCGCCAAGGTGATCGCCAAGCCAAATCGAATCCCAGACATTATCGTCGACGTGTCTGATAAAACTAAAATATCTCTCCCACGTTTCAACCTCGTAACCCTCCAAGCTTAAGTCTATCCCAAACATCACATCAGAGGACAAAGGAGCTCCCTCCCTTCTAGTAAGGAAACCCAGCGAAAAGCAAACTCACCATCCACGTTTAACTACGAGGAGGAAAACCCTCTTAAATAACGTTTTCGGTTACACCTCCACTTCTTACACCCCCTGCACTTCAGCTAACGATGGGAAACAGCCTAAAACCCTCCTTTCCCACTCAATCTACCACCAGCACCTCTTTAAGAGGCGGTTTAACACCCTCAGCATGTTGTTAGGGATTCAAGGAAAAGGTGAAATGCCAGCCTTCAAATCCACCTTTTAAAAGCTTTAAACGGGTTGAAGCGCTTACGTTGAGGTAAGGGAGAGGAGAGAGGGGAAAAAATAACAGGTTGCTTTAAACAGACTCCTCAGGGTAAGTGTAAACTTCTACACCGTTTTCGGTCGCGAACTCATATGCTCTCCTATCTACAGTCGGGGAAACAATGATAAGGCGTGGCTTCACACCCTCTCTCTTCTCGTAGAATTCGCCTATCCTGAGAAGCTCGGCTACGTCGCTTTTCTGAACTCTTGCCTTAACCTCCACTAGAATGTGAACTCCATTCCTTATGGCGAGGTCAACCTCAACCTCGGATGGGACACCGTAAACAACACCTTGATCGTCATACATTTTCAACTTCTTAACATCCCACCCAACAATATCTCTAATCAACTCCAACATTGCCTCCCTGAAAGCCGCCTCAGCCCTAATACCCCACCTACCACCAATCACAGAAATTAAACCATGCAAAGCATTAACCCGCTTCTCCATAACCCTAAACCCTTCCTCCATAAGCTTAAACCCGCTCTGCATATCCTCTCTAAGGTTCTTAATTTCAGCCCATAGCTCCGCTATCTCCTTGCTGTGCTCCTCAAACCTCCTGTTGAAGTCCTCTCGCAGGGTCACCAGCTCCCTCCGCAGCTCGTTAGTCTCCCTCCGCAACTCCGCTATCTCCTTGCTGTGCTCCTCAAACCCCTTGTTGAAGTCTTCGCGTAAACCTTTAATTTCTTCTATTACGAGCTTCATTTCGGTTTTAGTTATTACTCCTTCTGCTAGTATGCCTATTATCGCGTAGCGGAATTCTTCGTCTTCTCTGAGGGCCTTTATTAGCTGCTGTTTCACGTCGCTATTTGATCCCGTCATGATTTACCCGTCCATTGCTCCTCATAATGAGGATCTTAGATCCACCTTATAAATGTTAGAATCTCTCTTTTAAACCCATTAGTTTCCAAGATCCGTTCTCTTCTTTGTGCTTTAGGATTTATCGTCTCCAACCATGCTTACTTCGACCTAATACGTTTAAAGGTGTTGAGCGTTTTCTAGCCTTTAAATGGTTAAATTAGAGTTAGGACTCTTTAAGGGGAAACCTAATTAGGCTTCAGCGTGCTCCTATCGATGGTGATGGTGGTGGATTCTGGTGTGGAGACGGGTTGGGGTGGGATGGAGAGGATATATGTTATCCAGAAGCACTACGCGAGGCGCCTTCACTGGGATCTTAGACTTGAGAAGGGCGGGGTTCTTAAAAGCTGGGCTGTTCCCAAGGAGCCACCGGTAGAGGCTGGGGTGAAAAGGCTGATCATAAGCACCGAGGATCACCACCTCAGCTACGCGGATTTCGAGGGGGTCATCCCGGAGGGGATGTATGGCGCAGGTAGAGTTGAAATATGGGATAAGGGTACGTATAGAGAGGAGAAATGGGGTGAAAGCGAGATAATAGTATGGCTGAAGGGCAGGAGGCTGAAGGGGAGATACTGCATGCTACGCTTTAAGAAGGTTAAAAACGGATGGTTATTCTTCAAGTGTTCGGAAAGGTGATGGACGCGTCAGGCGGCATGTAAAGTTTCCTTCGCAGTAGCCGCTAGCGAGATTTAAATGAAGTTAAAAGTTAATTTAGGAGCAGCGCCTCAAGGATGGCAGGTTCTTGAAGGGTCAAAGCATTGAAGGACTCCCGTGCGGCAAGTGCACTAACATTGGAAGGGTGCAGACGCTCTCTGCTCATTAAGCGCCTCCTATTAAGACGTTTACCACTACACTCCCCTGCACCATCAGGAGAGACCTTTTAGCTTCCTTTAACAGGTTTTTAAGTGTTCCTTCACCCACAGCACCTTCACGGCCCTCCGCGCCCTTCTCCCTCTGACGGAACCATTCCATCTTCGAGTGCTCCAAGCTTCCAGCCT
>JAPDJY010000068.1:0-3737 GCA_029258835.1 Thermoproteota archaeon
TGTATATTTCTTCGAGCTCTCCCTCAGCAACCAGTATTTCGAGGCAATACGTTCTTGCCAGGTGCATGTGCATGTTTCCTGTTACTATCTCGTCGTACTCGTGGCGTAGCCTTGCAAGCTGCTCGTCAACCTCCCTCTTCTCGTACTCCCACATTACTACTAGCCTATAAAATGGTACCATGGCGTTACTAGACGACGCTGTGATGGCCTTCGCTTAGGTTGGGCATCAAAGCGAGAGGAATTCTAGGCTTACTCGTCAAAAGAGTAAAGGAAGGCTTGGCGTCCTACTCGGAACCCATTGATGGTTAAACAACCTTTCAAAGATCTGTACCTTAACCCGAGATGCTTACAGGATTGCACTAATATAAGAACTAGAGAAACCGAAGCAAGACATCGCCCGCAAGCCAATATGGCACCGTACATGATTAACTCGGAAGCCCTTTAATCTAAAAGTAGTGTTCCGTAAGCATTAATATGCCGGCTCTTAAGAGCAGGGTTAGTCGCATGGGGTGATTTCGAGGTTCATCGTGCAGTAGTTTAGCGTGAGTTTGAACCCCTCTAGAAACTCTGTTCCAAGGATCACCTCGTCCATTCCGTCTGTTGTTTCTATGAACCCGTCCCTGAACGTTTTCAGTTCAGGGATGATGATTCTCCCGTATGTTCCTGTTGACTCGACTAACTTACCTGTCGGGGTGACAAGGCTCCTTCTCGTTTGGCTAAGTTCGTTCAGCCTTAGCTTCCCGAATACTTCGGGTGGAACCACAGCGAAGCCTTCATATCCCGTGTCTAGGGTTGCAAGTAAGCCTCCCACCTCAGGAAGCCTCACGGAAAGGAGGGGGTTACTCAGGACTACCTCGACAACGGGTGTTTTGCCCATAAACATGTTACCAGCCCATCCTTGCAACGGGCTTCACAGGTTTGGAAGAAACTATCCTCACTCCTCTAGGATCCACATTCTTCTCCCTAAGTTTTGCAGCCAACTCTTCGAGGTCGCTTGCCTCAGCGATCAACTCCTCCCCCTTGTAAGCCCTGAAGCGCCTCTCCCCCCGTTCTAGTATGAAGAAGTACATTTTTAGCGCGTCTTCTATGATCCTCGACATTGTACCTTTGCCTGAACCTCTCTTACCCACGAGGGACCTCAGCTTATTCTCAACCTCATCACTCAGAGAAATGGTTAGGGTTCCCATGTTAAATACGTAACAAATAAATTATATTTAAATGTTTCATAAGGCGACGGGATCTCTCCTAAAACGCAAACTGAGATGAAGTAATGAAGTATAGACATAGAATGGAAAAGAGGGTAATCGGGTGGAGCTAGGTTGCTCATAGAAAATGTTCAATCAATGGTTGATAAGCCTAGGATGCCTGTGTTTGTTTGCGACTTAGAAACCGGTAAGGATGGCAGGATGCTAGCTAACAGCCTTGGAACCAGCAGCAAAATTTTTCGATATATCAGAAAGTTGGAAAGGCTTTTATTAGATTGAAATTAAGGGAAGGGGCGGTTTTATGAGGGGTGTCCTACCGTCGGTTATTCCGATGGTTAACTTCCTATTGGTCTTCATTGATCTTAACCCAGCTTTCATAACATTGGCATAAAAATTATTTTCTTTCCTTTTTGGTTATTAGGATACCTGTTGATGCCGGTTCCCTTCATTGACCTGAAAGTTTAAGGTGAACCATGTTCCTATCTAGTATAAGTTAAAGGGCAAGGGATGGTGGGATTGTGAGGCCGAAGTTTTTCGTTGTGAGTCAGATTGATGCAACTTGTGTTGGCAGTCCTCATCAACGAGAGTTGGAGGAGCTTGGTGCTGCTAAATTTCCCTTGCTGAAGAGCGCTGGGTTGGATGAGGTTCGTAGGATAGTGCATGAGGATCTCGGTGGAAGGTTTGACGAGTTGGGTATGGGTGAAGACTGGGCGTTTACCCTCAGGTTCTTTCCCGAGGTGAACGTCCACATACTTTACTACTATTATGGGGACGAGTTCGGTGATATTGAAGGAGAGCTAAAATTCCTGTTCTCAGGGGATAGGGCTTACTGGGTTCCCGGAGAGGACTTAGTCACTTACATCAGCATTGTCCTAGACTTTATGGAGTCGAGGCTTAAGGGATGGAAGCAGCCAGAAAGAGCGTATGGTGGAAAGTCTGGGTTAATGGTAAAGCTTCTTGAGGAGAGGAGGGAACCATTCAAGTTACTGGAAGAGGAGGACGCTGAAAAAATGGGAGAATTCGTGGGAGCGGAGGTGGCGAAGAGCGGGTCAACTTGGAGTATAAAGAAGGAGGTTTTCCCTCAAATATTCATCGAAATAATATATGACAGAGAGAAGGATGTGCTTGACGTGTCATACTCTGGAGAAAACCTGTTCAACATAGGAAGATACTCTCTCGAGTTGATCGGAACCTTCATTGTAAATCATGCCATCAGGTTTATCACGGTTAAGCACCACGGAAAAAGGGAACTCCCGAGTATTTGCTACAAAATGTTTTCGAGAATGTTCACCAAGGAGAAATGCTTGGAGCCACCCCGCAGCACCATAACCTAGTAAGCACTATTCAGTCTAGGGCCCGCTAGAATGAGGGTGGTGGGGGCAGGGATGCGGCGTGTTAATCTAGGAGCGCCCGAAAAAACCTATCAGGTTTCTTAAAGTGTCATCCTCAGACAGAAGAGCAATGGCTTTTACAAGTTCAACAACCACCACCTCAGACCCAATAAGATGGCAACGTAAGCGATAACATCCAAGGAGGAATGTTTAGCTGGCAAGGAGATTATTCGATCTGCGGGCTTTTATTCAAGGGACAAGCCATGCTGAGATCCCTTTACGGGTCTGCCTTCCTTAAACGACCGGTCAGCCCCTTAAGAACTTTGAATATACCGGCAACATTTTCAAAACAGTCATTGTCCGGGCATCCACATAGCTCCCCCAGCCACCCAAGCTTCATCTTCCAATCAACGAAGGTTTTTCGTATCGAAAAATGACATCTCAAAACATACTAAAATAAAGGCGAAAAATAAGTTTCTCTTACGGCCGGGTCCATCTTCCCTACACAGAAGAAGCACCAACCTAGTAAATGAACCTATCAGGAGTTAAGGGAAGCAGAAAGATTGGAGAATCAACCCGCATCTCCCCCTAAAATACCTTTATGTTAGCAGAGCCGCTCACGGCTGCTTACCGACATTAAAGGCTACATTGCCAAGAAGCCCTTTCCCGTTTAATGTTCACATGAACTCCCTCAGGATAGGTCAGTTAGTATCCCGCACCCCCATGTTTAACTCTTATCTTTGAAGAAGAAAATATGCCCCTCCCCATTTCAGTCTTCCCTTAGTGTTTCATCCTCCGAATCCGAAGTAGAATGCTAGGATTCCTAACGCCTCCACCCTCTCCTCCAGTCATTACTAGCTCCCAAGCCACTCCAGCCTACGCAGCCACTCCTTTCCAAAGTATTCCCCACGGCTATTCCCTCCTTTCTGTGTTACGACAACCACGTCCACCCTTAGAACGCTATAGCACCCGTAAACGATCACTACCCTTTTAGAATGGCCAACCTTCCTCTAAGATGACCCACCACTTACAACTTCGCTCGTCATGAGCGCGAAAACCCCTCTCAGTAGCACCTCAATAATCCTAACGGATACCGTGGCAAACCCGGGTTAACCATCCAAGGAAAACTCCTTATGAAGAATACGCTTAAGCCGCCGCGAAACAGGAAGAACCGCTACCATATGGTTGAACAGCCACCCAG
>JAPDJY010000011.1:0-3632 GCA_029258835.1 Thermoproteota archaeon
CCCGCTCAGCGCAGCCTCCTGGGGGTCGGCTAGGAGCCTCCTGACGGCCTCCACCACTTTATCTTTTAGGGATAGCATGTTTTCCTCCAGTGATTCCAGATGGCTTTCAACAGCCGAGTTTACCTGTGAGGCGGACTCCTCGGCCTCCTTAACTATTTCGTCGGCGACCGCTCCGCTCTCCCGCAGCAGCTCGTTCTTAAGCTTTAGGAGTGATTCCCTTAACTCCTCAGCCGTCTTCTCCGTGAGGGCTATACGGGGAGTTAACGCGATGTACTGGCTTACTCTGCCAGGTATCTTCTTTACCAGTCCGGCAGACTGGAGGGCTTCAAGCTCCCTCTCGACGTCGTCTACCGGTAGCCCCGTGTAAACCGACAGCTCTGCGGCTGTTTTGGCCCCGAACCCCACGCATGCAGCGTAGATCTTCAACCTTTCCCCTTCCAGCCCAGCCTCCCTTAACACGTCCTCCCACGCCATCCAGCGTCACCCCCTTTCCAACTCTCTACTAGCGGATTCTAAGCTCTTGTACGCGTCTCCTAGAACCTTCAGGAGGAAGGAGATCCTTTTCGACACGTTCCCCCCGGCCTTTTTCACGTCCGCTTCAGCCTTGGCGAGGTACTCCTGGAGCGCCCTTATCGAACCTTGGACGCTTGAAATCATCTCGCTTATTTGGGATATGGCCTTGGAAGCCTCCTCGGACAGGTTTTCCTTCCCTGACTCGACGATGCTTGCAAGCCGGTTCGACGCTTCCTCCTGGAAGCCTTCAACCCAGGACCCTATCCTGCTGTGTGCGTCGTTCAGGGCTTGCTGGGTTGAGGAGTTAAAGTCTGTTGCAGCTGACTCCACGCTGCTTATGGCGTTGTTGAACGAGGCTTCAACGCTTTCCCTTCTAGATCTAAGTTCTCCGCTTAAGCACGTCATGCTGCTGGACACTTCCCCCTTTAAGGCTTCGGACAGGCTGTCTAGGATGCTTTTAGCGTCCTCCTCCGCCGACTCGGAGGACGACGCGAGCGCCGAGTTAAGGGTTGACAGAGCGTCTTCTAAATCCCTTTTCAGGGACTCGTTGAGGCCTTTAACCTCTTCGAGAAGGCGTTCCCCCTCGCTGTCTAGGGTTTCCATCGCGGACTTAAGCATGGCCTCCGATCTTCCTTCAACCTCTTCGAGCGTCGAAGAGACGTGCTTTCGCACCTCATCCATTCCGCTTGAAACTTCCATGGATGACGTCTCGACGTCCTCCTTCACCCTCTCCATGAAACCCCTCAGCTCCGCCTGGACCTGCTCTTTGAAGGAGTCCGCTTCACCCGCTGCTTGCTCGGCTAGGCTGAGCGATGAGGAGGAAGCCTCGGAGCTGAAGCCCTCTCCCAGCTTCCTGCCCGACTCGAGGAGGGCTGCCACTGCTTCCCGCATGCTGGCCCTGAAGGACTCCAGTTCTTGCCTCATCCTCTCCCCGCTCTCCCTTAGCCGTGACTCGAACTCCCTGCTCACCTCAAGAACCTCCTCGTAGAAGAGGGTGAGGGAGGAGTCAACTAGGCTGGTGAAGCCTTCCTCATACTGTTGAAGCAACGTTTGGGCGAAGCTTAACTCGTTGGAGAGGGTCTCATCCACGCTCTTGTTTATCGCCTCAATGGTGGAGGTGAAGTGGCTAACCAAGCTTGAAAGCTGACCTCCAACCTTATCCTGGAGGGACCTCACCACGCCTTCGAGATGTTCAAGATAGTCTGTTAGGCCGGAACTTACATCGGACATGAAGGATGAAACCTTACCGGAGAAATCCTCTGTTCCCGATTCAACTATCTGGTCCAGTTTCCCCTTGGCTTCGGAGCTGGCGGCTTCAAGCGACTTAACAGACTCTTCAGCTATCCTATCGATTTTATCCTTGAAGTCTGCTGACAGCCTTTCGAGCTCGCTTACGAGCGAAGCTGAAGCATCAGCCGCCCTACTGCTCACCAGGGAGGAGAACTTGGAAAGCCGGGACTTATGCTCTTCTACTCCCGCCTCAACAGATCTCATGAGAGAGTTGACTCGCTTCTCAACATCTCCTCCCAGAGCGCTGGCCACTTCATTAAACCTGCTCTTAGCTTGGCCAGCCTCGGCTGAAAGGTCCCCGGCGGCCTCCCTGCTCAGGTTCAGGGCGGATGTGAAGGCTGACTCTAAGCCATTCCTCAGCGAGGCGAGAAGCGAGTTAATTGCTGAAACCGAGGATGAACATGAGTCGTCCATCTTGGATGTGAGAGCTGACGTTGAGGCTTTGATGGCGTCGCCGGCCTGCCCCCTCAACCTCTCAAGGCTGGAGGAAAGCTTCGAGGAGGCTTCGCCCACGGCCTCATCCACCACGTTGAGGTGGCTCTCCAGCCACTTTTCAACGGACGAGGAGGCCTCGTCTAAGGATGAGATTGTTGAGTTCTTTAGGTCTTCTAGGGATGAGGCTAGGTTTCCGCCTTCCTCCTTCACCACGGATAGTACGTTGCCCACGGCTTCGTCAACGTTTTTCTTTACCTCTTCTGCCTCCTCTATTATGGTCTTCCTGACGTGCTCAGCCATCTCTTCAGTCCACGAGGAGAGGCGGCTGTGAAGGTCTCGAATGGCCGACGAGAAGCGGTCTTTAAATTCCTTTTCTAAGGATGACACGTCCCTTGAAGCCTTTTTGAGCTGGCTGGTGATGGAGGAGAACGAGTTCGCCGCTTCCGAGAAGGACTTTTCGATGTCCTTCTGGATCGATGCGAGGCTATTCCGGGCCTCGTCAACCTCACCAATTCTAGCGTCTATTTTATGCTTTAACTTCTCCACGTTCACCCACCTCTCTCAACTGCTCCTTAAAAAAGTGGAAGTCCTTCTCTAGGATGGGGATCCCCCTAAACGCCTTTAGCGCCTTATCGCAGAGGGAGAGAGCTCGTTCGATGTCTCCGGCTTTAATCAGGTACTCAACGGCTCTCCTGTAAAACGTTCTTGAGAGCATGAGGGCGCCGCCCTTAAAGTACATGTCTCCTGCGTCCTCGAAGAGCCGCGCGGCAGCCCTAGCCGACGACTTGGCTCGCCACTCCACGCCGGAGCGCTCGTAGAACTCTGATGCTTGGGAAAGCATGAAGCGTGCGTAGTGGGTCTTCCCGGCTTCAGCGAGCAGCCTCGCGGCTCCATCCAAGGCTAGGCCCGCACGTTCGTAGTCGCCCAGCCTCCTGTAAAGGTCTGCCGCAAGGTTGAAGAGGGTATTAGCGTCGTAGAAGAGGCTTCTCCCAGCGGCCTCCTTGGCGGCATCCTCAACCCTGCTGGCTAGCTCCACAACGAGAGGGTGAACCTTCCTTGCAGCCAGCATCGTAGCGGACTCCCTGAACCAGTCTAGAACGGACTCGTCCACAGGAGTCCCTCTCCTTACAGCTTCAACGATCAGCTTGAGGAGTATGCTGGCTTTACCGTAAACCTGGTCAACGTTTACCGCCAGCCTCAGGTCGTGGAACAATGCGTCCGAAACCAGGGAGATGAAGGAGTCCTCAACGTTTACGAGCCCCTTACTTTTAAGGGAGGAGGCGGCCTCGTCTAACAGCTCTCCGAGAGAGCGCCTTAGCGCCTCTAGGGAGGCGAGGTTGTACTCCTCCGAGATTATCCTGTCCACTATGACTGCTTCATCCCCCATGACGCCG
>JAPDJY010000001.1:0-3436 GCA_029258835.1 Thermoproteota archaeon
GGACCCGTTAATTGTTGGGGAGGTAACGGCGCACGCTGAGAGCAGCGACGAGGTCGACAAGCTCCTCAGAAAAGCCGGGGTCGCAAAGGAAAAGTACGGGAGAGAGCCCATGCTCTTCCTAGTAATCCTCACAGCCCCCCAGAAAGTAGCCAGAGAAATAAGAAGCCTCGCCGAAAAGCACAACATAGACCTAATACTAGGAAAAGAAACCTAGCCAAGAAACCAACAACAAAACCAAAAAGACCAATCTCCATCCCCTCTTTCTTCGCCTTAAATCAACCCAACCCCCAAACTAAACTTCTCCCCATGACGAAACCAGAAACACCCGCTCCCTTCCATTTTAACAAAAGGAAAATCGCCCCTCCGCGTTTTCCATGAATGTACCCCCTGACGCAGGCAGGTGGTTCAAGTAGAGTATTTTTCATGTTCTGGGAGCGGAGCCGCCTAAAAGCAACCGAACACAGAACACTCAAACGACAAACGATAAATTAAAATAGATTACTTAGGACTACAATCACTGTTACTTGCACGTTAGCTTTAAGAGGAGGTTTTTCATGTCGAAGGAGAAGGTTCCTGTGTTTATCTCTAAGGAACTTTACGATAATATTCAAAAGAAAGTAGAAGAGAGTCAGGGGGAGTTTGAAAGCGTTGAGGATTATGTTGAATTTGTTCTAAGAGAAGTAACTAAAGAAGAATTTGAAGAAGACGTTTATTCTCCTGAAGAGGAAGAAGAAATAAAGAAAAGATTGAAAGGGTTGGGGTATCTTTAGGGGTTCAGCTTACGTAGGTATTGGTAAGTCTATGTAGGTCTTGGTGTTCATTGGGTCGGTCTCCCTCTTGGGTTCATCGGGGACATGTCATAACCCTTACCCTCATTCGTGGCAACCCCACTCCCCTCCTCATTTGCACCTTCCACGGAGGGATCATCCCAATCACCGCTCTGTAGAAGATCTTGGAGAGGGAGGAAAGCCACACATCCTTAGCGTGTTTTAAGACCACCCCTTTCGATGCTTCATTCTTCCACCACATCCGGGGCAGGCCAAGTATGACATCCGCCTATAAAATTTAACAGTTACGCAAGGCGACGCGGCCTACAAAAGAATGGTTAGTTTCCGGTTTCATCCATTATTTATATATTAATTTAAAAATCAACTTAACGAAATGTATATATACTTACCCTCATCTTGTCTTACTTAATTATATTTAATTAGGTGTTGTTTATGTTCGGGTCTGCTGGTAAACTGAGTGTTGACGAGAAGCGAAAATACACTACGGTCTCAATACCGGTCACCCTTTTCAAGCGTATTCAAAAGCTCATCGAGGGAACCGGCTTCTCCTCAGTATCCGAATACGTTACCTATGTTTTACGGGAGATCGTTGCCATGCACGAGGCTGAGAAGGAGGAGCCGTTTAGCGAGGACGACGTTGAGCAGATCAAGAAGAAGCTGAAGGCCCTAGGCTACCTAGGTTGAGGTGAGTCGAATTGCCCTCCAGGCCTCATGGTGGCCGGCTCGTTAACAGACTAGCCTCCGAGAGCGTCCGCGAGAAAGTAGGCGGTGAACTCTCCGAGTTCGCGGCGGTCGCCGTCAGGGAAGGGGTAGCGTTCGACGTTGAAAACATAGCGTATGGCGTTTACAGCCCCCTTGAGGGGTTCATGGTTGAGGAAGAGTTTCACTCGGTCTTAGACACGCTACGCCTACCAGACGATTTACCCTGGGGTATCCCGATAGTCCTTGACGTCTCGGAGGAGGAAGCATCCAAGTTCGCCGAAGGCGACTCAATCCTCCTCACCCACGGTGGAGCCCCCCTCGCCCTCCTGCACGTAGAGGACATCTATGGTTATGATAGGAGAGAGCTTGCATCCCGCGTCTTCGGAACAACGGATCCAAACCATCCGGGAGTCGGCAAGGTTCAGGCGATGAACGCCATTCTAGTTGGCGGGAAAATAGACCTGATAGGTGAAGTAGCTAATCCCTTCGAAAGGCATACTCTCAGGCCGGTCGAAACCAGGGTTCTCTTCAGGGAGAGAGGGTGGAGGACGGTCGTCGGCTTCCAGACGAGGAACGTCCCCCATCTGGGGCACGAGTACCTTCAAAAGTCCGCTTTAGTGTTCGTTGACGGCCTCTTCATAAACCCGGTCATAGGGAGGAAGAAGAGAGGCGACTTCAGGGACGAAGTGATCCTAAAGGCATACGACACGCTGATCGAAAACTACTACCCAAGGGACTCCGTGGCTCTGAGCATTGTCAGGTATGAAATGAGGTACGCGGGGCCAAGGGAAGCCCTGCATCACGCCATCATGAGGAAGAACTTCGGGTGCACCCACTTCATAGTTGGAAGAGACCACGCTGGGGTTGGAAACTACTATAAGCCCTACGAAGCCCAGGAACTCCTCAAAGAGTTCCCCGACCTAGGCATAACCCCCCTCTTCTTCAAGGAGTTCTTTTACTGTAGAAAGTGTGGAGGAATGGTTAACAGCAGGGTTTGCCCCCACGGGGAAAGCTACCGGGTAAAGTTCAGCGGAACGAAAATCAGAAAAATGCTCTTAGACGGGAAGACCCCTCCCCCCGAGCTCATGAGGCCGGAGGTATCCGAGGTGATCTTAAGCTTCGACAAGCCATTCGTAGAATAACCATTAGAAGGGAGGTATCTTAAACGTGGAATATAAGGAAAGAAAGGTTTTGGTTATCGGCCTTGACTCGGCTGCGCCGGACCTGGTCTTTGACCGGTTCAAAGACGAGCTTCCGAACCTGAAGCTGATGGCTGAGGAGGGAGTGTACGGCAGGCTTAGGTCGTGCCACCCTCCTATTACCATCCCTGCATGGATCACTATGGCTACGGGGGTTAACCCCGGCAAACTAGGCCTTTACGGCTTCAGGCACAGGAAGAACAACTCTTACACTGAAATCTCGCTTCCCACCTCCCGCTCTGTTAAGGAAAGGAGGGTCTGGGATTACATCGGCGATGCAGGCCGGAAAGTGTGTGTGGTGGGTGTGCCACCAAGCTACCCGCCGCAAAGGGTTAACGGCTGGATGGTCTCGTGCATGATGACACCCAGCGCCAAATCACAGTACACCTATCCACGCGGCTTAAGGGACGAAGTCGAGAGAGTCGCGGGGGAATACGTGTTTGACGTCGCATTTAGAAAGGAAGATCGAGAGGGCGTTCTGAGGGACATATACGACATGACCGAGAAACACTTTAAGGTGGTCGAATACCTCATCGCCGAGAAGCCCTGGTCCTTCTTCATGTTCGTTGAGATAGGCTTGGACAGGATCCAACACGCTTTCTGGAGGTTCTTCGACGAGTGTTCCCGGCATCCTGCTGTTTCTTTGCCGAGACCCTCGCGTAAATGGCCACTCCGGTGGGTCTTCTTTCTATAATACCCATCAATCTGTCCAGCTCCGCCTTCTCCACGATGTTTTCCAATCCTCAC
>JAPDJY010000028.1:0-2576 GCA_029258835.1 Thermoproteota archaeon
CATGAGGATCGTCATCCCCGGCATGAGCCGGGGCTGCAGGCAAAGGCCCTGGAAGGGTTCCTCACCCGGGCAGAGGATGACCCCAACCCCATGGACTGCGTGGAGTTCCTCCCATAGCTATTCCTCATCTCGATTTTGAGATTCCATCTGTAGAGGTCAACGGTCAAGCAAATTAAGCAATTCAAAACTAGAAAGTCCTTTTATAGGTTCCATTCGTGAAGTTTCCCAATTCGGAACAACTTGGGGGCCTTTCCATACCCTTGGATCCAAAGGACGCTTAGCAAATGGGTTGTGCCATATCACAGGATCTTGCCTCGTAACTGTCCAAGGAGTCAAGTTAACTGCAACTGAGCTTGGGACATGAGATCATGTCTGAAGCTCAGCCGTAGGGGTTGACAGCGATCGCAAAAGGCTGTATTGTTAAGATGAACCTCCGAAACCGCGAATGCGGCGCTAGGAGGTGGAGAAAACCCCCAATGTGGGGGTTTTCGATTTTTAAGGATATATTACGACCCCGTAAGGATCGGTTTTGCTCGCTTGTGTGTTGAACACTGGCCTGAGAGTATCCATCCAGTCTATAATAGCCTTCCCAGGAGTGGGTTGGTTGCTGATCAGTGTTTGGGCAATGCGTTTGGGAATGGGTAGCTTGAGGTATCTATGTTGAACATAAAGATAAACGGTTGTAGCAACGAAGTCAGCCATTTGGATAAAATAAGATTGTGCAGAATTTTTTGGAAGGGGATCTTCGATAAGAGACCGAATAGGGATATTACGCGCGCCACCAAAGTGCGAAGGCACAGGATTATAACGGCGAATACGGCGTGCCGTACGGCGCATTCTACCTTCTCTGCCAGGGTCAGTGATGATAATAAAGAAGTTTTGAGGGTTATCCCAAGGGGCAAGGTCGTTTTCAATTCGTTGAATTAGAAAAGTTGTAGCTACATCTAGGAATAGAAAGAGAATAAGGATCTTTAATAATTACAACATTAATCACTTTGATTGGGAGAGTAGCAATTTGTTGACAAAATCTGTCAAGGATTTCCTTAGCCTGAAGACGCCGTCTCTGCAAGTTGGTGGAAAGCAGAGTGTTGTAAGGCTTTTTGCCACGGAGTAAGGGTTTAGCGTGAATTTCTGTGCGGACGGGAAGTCCATGAGTGACTTTAAGACTGCGCCGGAATGTTTGTAGTTGGCCAAAGATTTGTTGCCAATTTAAGCTTTGCAAGTAAACACCACTAAGTACAAACAGAGGAGAAGATCCTGGTAGACCATCGTCGCCTGATTCATCAATATAAGAAAAGTACATGGCCATGATATTTGTTCGCCAACCTTATATATCTTAATTCTCAATCGACGTCAATGTTTTCTTTTCTGAGCTCGGGACATGAGATGGGACATCCACTGCACCAGACGTCATGGTGGTTATGCCCAGACTCTCCCGGCGACGCTTGGGTCGCTAAGGGTCGGTTGGAAGGACTTGAGAAGGCCTGGCCGCCTGTCGGCCAGTTCTTTTCTAACTCGTTTTGTCTCAACTTCAGTGTAGTTGTTGTTCCAGATAAACTTAATAGGGGTTGGCCACACTCTACATGGTTTTAGGCTGAAGAACCTCTTTCTAACTGATTCTATCAAGTACTTTCAGATCGCAGGGCACCAGTACCTCCCATCGCCCTCCACCTGAGTCAGGACAGGGCTCGCCGTTCCAATAAGCTTTTGCCCGTTGAAGTATAGCTGGTACAGAATTCCAAAGACAGTTCAACCACCTCATGTCACCGCGATGTGTAACTATATCTGCCTGGATAGGGACTACTAAGTAAACATTGCCTTTCCCAGCTCTTAAGGAATCACGGAACCAATTTGCATCATCCAACGACTCCCAACAAAACATGGATTCGAAACGACTGGGTAGATGGGAAAAGCTTTTGCGGCGTTTCCATTCGAATAGATGCTCGACAAACTCATGTGCGCGGTGATGAAAAGCGGCCATCATCGCAAGAATTTCGTTTTGGAGGGCACAGCCGCTGAGTGTAGGACAAGTAAAGCGCTTTGGGCACTGCCCACAAACTTGACATGTTACCTTTTGCAATAGATCTCTATCAGCTGAAGATACGCCAACCCGTCCAGGTATGCACTCTGAGTTGTATTTTTGGCTGTGAAACGTTGGTTTAACAAGCCGAAAGAACCCACCATCGGGCTGCTGGTCGCTAACGTGATAGTAATGCACTATCCTTTTTCCCACGCTTCTAGAACCAACCGGCGGGTGCGGTATTCGCCGTAGAGGCGGAGTTCTTTTTCCTTGAGGACGCGGAAGGTTTCGCCGGGGAAGGTGCTTCTCCGCACCCGCTCGGCGTAGCCTTCGGGATCCAAGGGATCCCGCACCTCTTCCCACGGATCCAGAATATCCTCGAGTTCGCGCTCGGTGAGGTCGGCGGGGTCGAGGATGTAGCGGAGTTGCTTCCGGGTGAGGCCGTAGAGTTTGGCGTAGTAGGCGTCCAGCTCGGCGCGCAGGCGGGCGCGGCGGGACTCGTCCCATTTAAATGGTGGAAGGGGGCAATGGGGCGAATGGCGAACAGCGAGTGGCG
>JAPDJY010000089.1:0-2564 GCA_029258835.1 Thermoproteota archaeon
TAAAGATCGCAGGCGAGGAAGCCATAAGCTTGGTGGTGGACATGGTTAAGGGGCAGACGCCCGAGGTTTACGTGAGGAATGCCCTCGCAACGTCAGGATTCAACATATGCGGCGAGCTCAAAAAGATGGAGAAGCCAACCCTAATCATAGTTGGGGAGAAGGACGAGGCAACCCCCGTCTGGATGGCTGAAACACTACACGGACTGATCCCAAACTCCGAACTCTACGTTGTGAAGGGTGCAGGACACATAACATGCCTTGACAAACCCGAAGAATTCGACAAGGTCGTAATGAACTTCCTCTCAGAAAAAAAGGAGGAATAGGCGCGTCATACAGGAGCCTTCTCTAAGGGATCTAAGGGATCTCTCTAGTCGGGAATCAAAGGGGGAGAGGTACGAGAAGGCGTCTGGAAGCTTCCATCCCTATCACCGGTAAAAACTTAACGTTAAAGGCTTAAACCCAGCGTAAGCGCCTTTCCTCCTAAAAAAGGATGGAGTGGTTTTTAGTGCTGGCTATTTCCATTTTTCGAGGCTGTTGCCACTGCCAAGCTATTATGATAGGTATTATGCTTGCTATGATTCCCCTTACAAGCCCTGAGGCTAACGAGAGGGCGGTCGAGGAGAGCCATACCCCCATCGCTAGAGGGCCTAATGTTAGGGCTGTTAGGGCGAGTGCGTGGGCAACCATTGACGCTTTCGAAACCTCCTCGGGTAGCTCCACCAGCCCTAAGGCTACCGGCATCGCTAGGAATGGCAGGTATATTCCAGCCACCTCTATGGTTACGTCGAAGACATAGGCGATCACTGCTCTGAAAAAGTCGGCGGGGACGACCAGGCAAACAGGGATGACAAGGGGGTAAAATGACATGACCACTGGCATACCGTAGTTGAGCAGCGCCAGTCTTAGTGCCGCCTCCACCCTCGAAGGCGTTCTCCCCGACCGCCCACGACTTGTGTAGTTGAGCAGCGCCAGTCTTAGTGCCGCCTCCACCGGGCTCAGCCAGGCTAGTGAAAGGGTGGCGGGGTCGAACTCTACAAACGGCATCAACACGCCAGCCCACCGTTTGAAGCCCAGCTGCTGCGACGACAGGGACGCGTATGCCGTATAGATTACAAGGTAGAGGAAGTAGTACGTTGTAAACTTCCAGAAGGGTTCATTTCTCCTCCAGGCGACTATTGCGAGCCCCACAACGGTCATTAAAAGTAGAGTGCCTATAGATGAGGACCCGAAGATCCACCTCACACTGTACGCTGCGTTCCACACGGGTACGCCGAGCAGGAGCAGCGACGGGTGGAGACGCCCGCTGCGGCGCCGACCGCCTCGAACGCGGCTTCCACCCCGAAGTAGAACACTAGGAACGCCAGAACCAGCAGGACGTTCCTGTAATTTCTCATGTACAGGCTTTTCGCGAAGAGGTATGCTGGGAGGCCGGCAGTCCCGGTCAGCCCCTCCTTAAACACGGCTGGGATCAGCGGCGAGATCCATACCCGCCCATCAGCGGGTTAACCACCCTTATGCTTGAAACAGCTATGTAAACCTCCACGGTTGTCCAGGCAATGGCGGACGCGAGGAACGTGTCCATAACGCTTCCCTTTTACCCTTCTTGGCTGATATGCTAGTATGCCTGCTGTCAGAATGGCCACCATCGAACCAGCGTAAAGTACCCGTTGCTGCTCCTTACATAACGTTGCTAAGAAAGCTTATGAATTTATTCATGAGATGAATTGGGGGAGGCGGTGGGAAAGTTTAAATGCAAGTATTTGATATGCGTGTTTAGGCGAGTCGCCCATGAAGGTTAAGAAGACAATTAAGGCTAAGATTCTTGAGCTTCGGAAGGGCAAGGAGGAGCTTTTGAGACGTGAATACGAGAATTGGCAACGCTACCTGAGGGGAGATAAATCAGTTCGGCTTTATTCTGCAACCAAGCAACAGGCAGATAGACTTCTGAGAAGACTTAAGGGCAAGGTTAAGCCGAACAAGGAGTATCCGATGATTCTCAGAAGGGATGTTTATAGGGCTGACACGAAGCTGATTTCATACTGGCTTAAGATACCAATCTACGGAGTTAGGGGTGGAATAAACGTTCCAATCAAGGCGCATGAGCCTATAACTGATGGCATGGTTTGTAGGGAAGCTAAGATTATGAGAAAAGGTGATGAGTGGTTCGTTTATATTACGGTTGAAAAGGAGGTTGAGGGGAGAAGCCCTAAATCAGTCTTAGCTGTGGACTTGGGAATTAGGTGGATAGCTACAACGGTTAACTCAAATAATCCTAAACCGAAATTCTACGGAAAGGGATTGAGAAAAAGTTAAGGGACATTATTTCTGGCTCAGAAGAACTTTAGCCTTGAAGAAAGCCTACAAAACCATAAAGAAAATTGGGTATAAGGAGAGAAGAGTAGTTAACGATATTCTTCACAAGATAAGCAGAGCGATCGTTAATGAAGCCTTAGAGAACGACTCCATGATCGTTCTCGGAAACCTTAAAGGAATAAGAAGAAACGGTAAAGGTCGAAGGTTCAACAGGAAGCTCAACAACGGATTCCCATACTACAGGCTAAGCC
>JAPDJY010000032.1:0-2516 GCA_029258835.1 Thermoproteota archaeon
TCCTCAAAGAGCTTGCTCTTCGTTTTCTCGTCCGTCACCTGCCAAGGCTTAGCTGGTGCACCCATCGACACCAGCATTTTACCCCTTGGCGCCACGGTCTCGTCATGGTTTGACGGGGCGAAGATCTGGAACGGTAGGCCTGCACGGGGGAGCCTGAACACGCATTTAAACGATGGCTCCGCGTAGATTGGCTTTGAAAGCCCGGTGATGTAGCCTATGCTCCCCGTAACCTGATCCTTCACTTCCTCCATCCGCTTAACCCACTCAGGTTCAAGCTGGGAAAGGTTTTCATCCGTGAAGAGAATTTCGACTAAGCGGCTTATCGGTATAGCGCACACGATGATCCTAGCTGTGTAAAAGTCTTCCTCCGTCTTCCCCCTCTCAAGCACTTTAACCCCTTTAGCTCTCTGATCTTCTAAGATGATCTCGGTTGCCTTGTTTCTAAGCTTGATTACGCCGCCGTTCTCGGTTAAAGCGTCAGCTAAGGGCTTAGAAAGGTTTATCGCGCCTCCGACTGGTATTCCTGCAGGCCTCTCAACGAAGTCCCCCATTCTAAGCATGTTCTCCCTGTGGATCCAAACGACCTCTCCAGCCGACTGCTCCGATGGATCCGGGATCGTAGTGTAACCCATCCCGATGATGCCAAACATCTCTATAACACTCTCAGACTCGGTGTACTGGAGGAGCCAGTCACGCAGCGACACGTCATCTATTTTCTCGATCTCTTCATCACTCATCCCCTTAATCATCTTACTCATCTTCTCGTAGTCCTCCACCTCAGACCGGGAAAGGCTGAAAGCGTCTTTGAAATCCCTCCAAGCCCCTTCCCTGTAAACTTGGACGCCGACGATCGGCTTAGCCCACTTGATTTCCTTCCCAACCTTCCTGACGAGCCAGCTCACCTCAGACTTTTCAGCTAGGTTAACACAATGGTGTCCTAGATCCATAAGCCAGCCTTCCATGTATGGAAGGGTCGTGGATCGCCCGCCAATCCTAGAATGCTCGTCGACGAGAAGGGTTCTCAGCCCGCTCAGCTGGAGCTGGGCGGCCACGCCCAAGCCGGCGATTCCGCCTCCGACGACAATCACGTCAAAATCAACCATACTAAAACCCCCAGAGGTAGGGAGTATTGCACTTAAATACTAATAAATCCTTCTAAAAGAGAAGACGGTGTGGGAGTCACCTGCCGATGAGGAATCCCTCTATCTTAAGGGCATTCTTCGAGGTGCAAGTTCCAGTGCTCCGCCTGCCACTGGAAGCCACCCTTACCCCATAACGAAGTCTGCAGATCCCAAAGACCCGCCTCTTTCAGGTTTCAATCCGCCTTAACCATGGCTATGCGGCGGGGGAGACGCATACCACATAGCAAAAATTAGGGTGGACGTGTTGCTATGCTCGTATTCCCAGGTCGCTAAGTATCCTAGCGGCACATCTTAGCGCTGAGTCTGCGGCCGCCTCCATCCCTATTCCACGTCCCCTGTACGTGTCCCCTGCAAAGTAGAGTCCCTTTACCTCTGGAGCCTTAACGTCTGGTTTAAATCGCCCCACCAGCCCTGGCTTCCTGGCAAGTCCGTCTATTCCGACATAGCTTGCCTGGAGGACCCACTCAAGCCTTTCCTCGAGGTCGGGGAACATCTGGCGTAGGTCATCCCACAAATCTTCCAGCTTAGCCCTCACTCTCCTCTTATCTAGCGCGAGCTCCGGATCAGCGGGACAGCCAAGGGTTATAAGGGATTTCCCTCTCGGCGCGGCGTCCCGGTCAAAGTTTGAGACAGCATAGCATTGGAATGGAAGACGGGTTCGAGGGAGGCTTAGAGATGAGCGGAACTTTCTGTCACTCCACAACTCTCCATCCACTGCTAGGGTGTAACCTACCCCGGCCGTGGTTTCCCCGCGTATGCTCCTCACCCTCCTAGTAAACCATGATGGAAGCTCGTCGAACGGGACGATATCCTCAAGGCTCCATAGAGGGACGGCGCAGACGATGGGCGCTTCAACGGTTTTCACTTCCCCCACGAGCATTCCCTCCAAAGCTTGTGGAGCACCCTCCATCGTCTCCTGGATGGATACTCCTTTAACCTCCCCCTCCTTAACTATTACTTCTTCTACTGTAGCTCCAACGTGAACTACCCCTCCTTCCTCCCTCACCTTTTCAGCCATAGGCTTGACCAAGCTTATGCACCCCCCTCTTGGTATGGCCGCTGTGAGGAGCAAGCCTTTCTCCTCTAGGTTACGTTTCATCACCCATATCACCTCGCTAGCAGACGTCTCGCTCCAGTCCGGAAGTGTCGTCGCCAGCATCCCTATATACCTGAAAAACTCGTGGACATCCTCGTCCTCTGTCACGCTTTCAAGCCACTCGCGGAGTGAAACGTCGTCCATCCCGTCCACGTCTTCATAGCTCAACCTAGCTATCTCCTTCACAACCTTCTTGAACTCTACCTCGTGACCCGGCTGGAAGGAGCGGAACTCTGTTATGTCCCGCCACTGTTCGCCGGTTCACACCTCAACTCCCT
>JAPDJY010000026.1:0-1866 GCA_029258835.1 Thermoproteota archaeon
CCCGTGCTCGAAGGGAAGCGTTCGCTGGTGGAGATTCCGCGGAAGGAGAGGCTTGTCCATCGTCCAAAGCTGGAGGAGCTCTTTGCGGGTGTGAGGAAGAAGGAAGAACGGGACGAGCGGATCTACCGGGCGGTAGTGAAGTACGGGTATAAACTGCGTGAGGTGGGGGAATACTTGGGACTCCACTACTCCACCGTGAGCCGGATAGTATCCCGCCAAAAGTCAAAAGTAAAGACTTGACCCCACCTCTGCTTTCTTTGATCCCCCGCAAGGCATACCTGTTTCAATCCCTTTCAGGGTTTTGGTGGGGTTTCTGCCCGGTGGCAAGGGCCGGAGTCCGGAGAAATTAATCTCCCGTTTCAATCCCTTTCAGGGTTTTGGTGGGGTTTCTGCACCGCGGCCTTTTGCCTTTCGGCCGCTTCGAGCGTTGAGGGTTTCAATCCCTTTCAGGGTTTTGGTGGGGTTTCTGCCCCCTGCGGAACCGGCATGGCACGGGCGGCTCACATTGTTTCAATCCCTTTCAGGGTTTTGGTGGGGTTTCTGCGAGGAAAGATGACACTCTTTGAGTTCCTCAAAAAACAGTTTCAATCCCTTTCAGGGTTTTGGTGGGGTTTCTGCCGGGCTTGAAGGGGAAGTGCCGAATTTTTTGTTTCCCCGTTTCAATCCCTTTCAGGGTTTTGGTGGGGTTTCTGCAAGGAGACACGTATAAGGGAGGTGATCCCATGAAGGTCTTGTTTCAATCCCTTTCAGGGTTTTGGTGGGGTTTCTGCAAGCTTGGGTTATGTGGCCGGATGGTCAAATAGACGTCTGTTTCAATCCCTTTCAGGGTTTTGGTGGGGTTTCTGCATCGTGAGCGAAACAACAATCGTTTGACTCCCCCTACCGTTTCAATCCCTTTCAGGGTTTTGGTGGGGTTTCTGCCTTTAGAGCACGCACGCAAACATGCTCAAGATTGTTTGTTTCAATCCCTTTCAGGGTTTTGGTGGGGTTTCTGCAGTACGGGAAGCAATTAAAGACTATGTCGTGCGCAAGTATTACGTTTCAATCCCTTTCAGGGTTTTGGTGGGGTTTCTGCCTTGCGTACACATCATTGATATGAGCGTGGAAGATCTTGTTTCAATCCCTTTCAGGGTTTTGGTGGGGTTTCTGCGAAGGGGGTCTAGAATGGGGGAGAAAGGAGCGAGCATGGGTTTCAATCCCTTTCAGGGTTTTGGTGGGGTTTCTGCGAAACAAGGGAAAGAGGTTATATGTGGTGAAGTGAGGTGTTTCAATCCCTTTCAGGGTTTTGGTGGGGTTTCTGCGGGCTGGGCCCAAAGGGCAGCATACGGTATAGTTAAGTGTTTCAATCCCTTTCAGGGTTTTGGTGGGGTTTCTGCTGATGGTGAAACTCGAAAGTGGGAAGTGGAATTTGACGAGTTTCAATCCCTTTCAGGGTTTTGGTGGGGTTTCTGCAAAATGAAAAAAGGAAAAATCGCGCTCCCTATCACGATGTTTCAATCCCTTTCAGGGTTTTGGTGGGGTTTCTGCAGGAGATGGAGATGCGTGAAGTGCGAACGATTTATTACTAGTTTCAATCCCTTTCAGGGTTTTGGTGGGGTTTCTGCGAGAAAGATGAAAATGAGTGAAGCAACAATGGGTAGTTAGGTTTCAATCCCTTTCAGGGTTTTGGTGGGGTTTCTGCTCTCGTCCGCTTCCGTTCCAGCGCTTGTCGGCTTCTAGGTGTTTCAATCCCTTTCAGGGTTTTGGTGGGGTTTCTGCCCGGTGGCAAGGGCCGGAGTCCGGAGAAATTAATCTCGCGTTTCAATCCCTTTCAGGGTTTTGGTGGGGTTTCTGCAGGCCATTATGTGGGCGGTTTCCTCATGCTAC
>JAPDJY010000054.1:0-1636 GCA_029258835.1 Thermoproteota archaeon
AAGATCGAAGGGTCGGCGGGGGTGACCTCCGGATACGCTTCGGCCCAGTCCGGAAGCTCGAAGGAATTCCCGCCCGTGGCGGCCCGGTTCTCCTCCCACTGCCGGCGGATCGCCTCCCGCAGGATATCATCGGCTTCGCGCCATACGTCGTCAGCGAGGGGTTTGATGTCCCAAGCGGTGTAGACCAGCTCCAGCACCCGAGGGACGATGAAAAGCACGTCGTTGGGCGTGAAGACTGTGGGCGGTAGAATGGGAAGTTGCTTAAGAATGTAAAAATTCAGGTTGCTACCACTAGTCCTTTGCTTTAGCACATAATCTAGCACAAGACAATTCATTGTTCCCAACAAAAGCACTGATTTAACCGCATGTGTGGTCAAAAGTAATGGCAACGAATTGCCCACACCACTGTAAGGAATAGCTGCGCTTACTAAGCTTCGGGAATCGGCAGCCGCGCTAATAGCATTTCTAAAATCAACAAACCAGTTTACATGAAGTTGAAGGCGAGAGGCAAGTTCAGCGTAGGAAATCCAGTACCGAGGGATCACAGTGAAATATGGATTCTGAAGATTTGTCGGAGCGAGTGAGACAGTCTTGGCATGAATTCGAAATTTCTCAGATTTAGGAATTCCCTCAAAGGTTGCCGCCCTGTGGTTGAATTGATGCGCTAGCTTTGCCTCGTAAAGCGGTACCCAAATCTCGTTGCCTTTCACAAACCGATTTCCCATGAGTTCATAGCCTGCTTCCTCCAGCTCTTCCTGTGTGCGAAAGAGGTGAGAATCGTTGGACATGTGTAACATGGCAAGGAACCGCACGCCCCAGGGGTTTTCGCCCGTGGCTTCGTTGACTAGCACGGGGACACGGCGATGGATTTTCTTAACCAACTCAGCATCGTTGACAGTTTTAAAGGTGGGGAGATTTACAGTGTTTGGGTTAATCGATTTAATATCCTCAACAGAAAGTGCATATTTCCTATGTGGGTTTTGTAAAAGGCGTGGATCGTCAAGTTGTGCTGCAATGGTAAACTCTGGGAGCGGTATGCCTGAGAGTGTGGTCAAACAGAATCTCTTATTTCGCTCAACACCAGGAAACAACCCTTTACGATTTTCAAAATCGAATATACTTGCCAAAGTACCTTTTTGGAGGAGATCTTGGAAAAAGACCTTCGTAGTATCATCAGTGGCGATCCCAGTGGGGAGGACCATGCCGGTGCGGCCTCGTTCGTTTATGAGGCTTCGGCCGAGCTCGGCGAAAACAGAATACGTGTTGATGTCGCCCCGAGCCGTTAACGGGAAACGCCCGCTTTCGCGCAGGAATTTGCCGAGGGCATCGGCGAAGTGCTTCGCCTCCTGGTATTCGCGCCAGAGATCCGGATCTTTCTCTTCTAGAGTCACGATGAGCTTCTCACGAGCGGCTTTATTGGGAGCTTTTGCTATTTGGCGCGCTTCCTCAGAATTCCAAGCGGCGAAGAACTGCTTTTCCTCGAGCTTTATCCGTTCCCACGGCGGGTTGGAGAGCACCACGTCAAAACCCGGCGAGTAGCGAGTGGGAACTGGCGAGTGGTTCTTCACTACTCGCGACTCGCCATTCGCTACTCGCTGTTCGCTATTCGCCGCGAACACTTCAGGAAACTCCAGGG